>JAVJTD010000448.1:0-12903 GCA_040219065.1 Planctomycetota bacterium | reverse complement strand
TCAGCACCCGCTCCCCGTTTCGGTCGCGCGGGCTCTGGTTTCGGTCGCGCGGGCTCTGGTTTCAATCTCAGCGGGGCCAGTGAGAGGCCCGTCGCCAGAACCGACGCCCCGGCAATTGCCAACTGTGTGCACCCGTCATTGACGGGTTGCGTGCAGGCAACCCCTGGCTTGTCGTCCGATCCGTCCCGTGCTCCGGGCACGGAGTGCCTGCGCGGTGCTGCGCTCCCTCACCACAACTTCACGAAAACTCCTCGTGACGGGAGCGCGGCGATCAGGCAGGGTGGTTGCAGCCTAGTGAAGAACCGGTCAGCGAGCACATGTCGCCTTGCAGTCTTACCTCGAGCTCATCCTCGCGCGAGGCGAGCTCGCTGACCTCCCCTCAGCCTGTCACTCTGGCGGTGCCGCCAGAGACGGTCGCGCCTCGGCCTGGCTGCGGTGACGGAAGCGCTCAACCGAGGTCAAGGTCCGCTGCGCCTTGCCGTCGCCCAGGAGCGCGGCTTTCGCGATCAGGGAGTGCGCCTGGCCGGGATCCTGCGGGACGGCCTGGCCGAAGAGGTACAGGACTCCGAGGTTGTTCTGCGCTGGCGCGAAGCCCTGGACGGCCGCCTTCGCGTACCACTGCGCCGCCTCGTCGAAGGACTGCGGCACGCCCTTGCCCCGGAAGTGCAGGACGCCGAGGTTGTTCTGCGCTGGCGCGTGGCCTTGCTCGGCCGCCATCCGGTACCAGATCGCCGCCTGACGCGGATCCACCGGCACGCCACGCCCTTCGTCGTGGATCAGCCCGACGAGGTACTGCGAATCCGCGTCACCCGCCTCGGCCAAGGGACGCCACGACTCGAGCGCTCCCTCGAAATCTCCCCGATCGTAAGCCGTCCACCCGCGCTGCTTGGAAGTCTGACAAGCGGCGATAAAGGACAGCACGATCCCGACGCAGAGGATTCTTCTCGATAGATTCACAGTATTCATGGGGAATCTTATCGGGAAGAAGCCTGCGCAGGATTGAGAGCGCCAGCGCCCTCGGAGCAATCTTAATATGGAGCGCCGGCATCAATCAGCCGGTCACGGTGTCCCATTCGGACCGCCGGCTTCAGCACTTTCGGAGCGCCGGCTTCAGCCGGTCTCCGTGTCCTCCTTCCGAAAGTCTCGAAGAGATCACGGCGCTTCACATCCGAATCTCCGTGGAGCTCCTACTTCCGCTGCCCCTGCCCCGTGTAGGCGGACAGACGGATGTTGTCGGCCGGCTCGATCCCGCTCACCGCATTTCCGGTCGCGGTCACTTCGCTGAGCACGGTCTCGTCGCCCGGCACGATGCCGATGCCGCCGTTCCCGATGACGGTGGTCTGCAAGATCAAGCTGCCCGCGCCGACACGGACGCCGTCGCTGCCGTTCGAGAGGATGGTCATCGCCTGCAGCCGGCTCCCGATGCCCGCCACGATGCCAACGCCCCGATTCTCGAGGACTCGGCAGTTGACGACCGATGCGCCCGCGCCGACCACCAGCCCATCCCCGCGGCCGTCACGGACGGTCACGTCCTCGACGCGCAGCCCGACGCTCTCGGCGCCGAGGATGGCCGCCGTACCGAAGCCCACCAACGTCCCGTTACGAACGGTCACGTTCCGCCGCGCTCCGGCGATCGTGACGCCCGCGCCATCGGTCCGGCCGACGATCCGTTGCCCGGACAGGTCGACCACGACATCGTCCGACTCCACCCGAATCCCGCCCTTGGCGACGTTCATGGACTCGGCGAGGCGGTAGATGCCGGGCTGCTTCAGCGTGACGGGAAGGGACTCGATGATGCCGAGCTCGAGAGCGTTCCGAGCGGGCCGTGCCGAGTCGGCCGGATGGGCCGCGATGAAGAGGATGACGAGGGAGGTACCGAGCGAGAAGATGAGCCAGGCGAGTGTGCGGCGAGACATGAGAGGGGATCTCCGGAAGGGGGGAACGAGAGAGGACCCTCATCATCGCCATGGCCACAAACATCTGCAAATAAAATCTTTGCGGCCACGGCTGCCGGCTCCAGTGTCTCATTCGGACCGCCGGCTTCAGCCGGTCTCCGTGTCCTCTCGCCCGCCCTCCAAACAGACCGAGTCCCCAAGATCCGATCCTCCGTGTCCTCCTCTTCTCACCACCCCAATCACTTCACCTGATCCGCCACCCATTCCCGAACCGCCTCGTCGAGCTCGCCTCTTACTTCCTCGAACAGCCGATCGAAGAGCGCGATCGAGCGCTTCGTGTAGCTCTCGCCGGCCGAGGACCCGAGGCAGAAGCTCTCCCACTCTTCGAAGGGCTTCTTGAAGCGGCGATCCCGCGTGGTGGTCAGGAACGTGAAGTAGGCCCAAGACTGCGCATAGAACGTCTGGCCCCTCGAGGCGTCGTGCGCGTAGCCGGCCGCGTCGGCCGAGAGGAATTCGTCCTGCGGGATCCACGCTCTCAATGCCGAGCTGAGCCGCCCTTGGAGCATGGGGAGGCCGGTCTTCAGCTTGCCGCGCTCGAGGGTCATCGTGCCGTCCTGCCCGAAGAAGCTCGCGAAGCCCTCGTCGTACCAGGACGGCATGCGCGCGGCGAATGCCATGCGGAAGAACAGGTGGGCGCCCTCGTGGACGCAGACCTGCTCGAGCCCGGCCTGCTCGAAGGAGATCGCGAGCCCCTCATTGCGCTTGGCGAACCCGAGCGCGGTCTTGAGCCCCGACAGGTCCACGGTGTCGCAGTACTTTTGGAAGGAGTCCTTGTCGGGGAAGACGAAGAGGCCCATCGGCTGAATGGGCTCCTGCTTGGTGTGCTTGGCGTATTGCCCGTACGCCTGCTCCATCATCTCGAGCAACTCCTCGGCCCGCTCCTTCTCGCCGAGCACCCGAACGTAGAAGTGCTTCCCGCGCGCTTCCTTCACGGCGGCCACATCCGGTAAGGAGCGGAGCACGCTGTCCTTGAACCAGATTTGCCCGTCGACCGTGGCGAGCTCTTCCTCGAGGAGCCAACTCGAGACATCGGCCGGCAAAGACCCCGCCGCCCCGAGTTGCAAAGCGCCCTCGCCGTCGACCTCGAACGGCCCACCGACACGCCCGAGCACCGTGAGCAGCATCCCCCGCGCGACCTCGGGCTTGGCCAGAATCGCCCCGGTCCCGGTGCGATACTTCTCGGCGACCTCGACATAGCGTTTCAAGAGAGCCCGCTCGAAGCTCTTGGCGTCCTTCTCGAACGCTTTCGCGATGTCGTCCTTGGGTGACTTCCACTTCTTCCGCTTCCAGAACGGATTGTCGAAGTCCTCGAGCAGAGCGATGTCGTTCAGGACGCCCTGATTCCCCGGATCGAGCTCGAGCGCCCGGTACAGGAAGTAGATCGCCTCCTTCCGATACCCGAGCAGGTAATACCCCTTCCCGATCTTGATCGTCTCGGCATAGATGTCACGCAGATCAGTGACCCCCAGCTCATACCGCTGCGCCCGATCCTGCTCCGATGCTCCCCCGAGACCCGCCAACCAAAAAAGAAGCGGCACCCAAAGCGTCATCACCCGTCTCTCCAGCCAAAGTCCATTCCCGAAGTCAGTACCGTAGCCCCGATCCTACGAAGTCCCGCGACCACCGACGACTGCCGGCTCGGAGAAGATGAACCACAGAGGACACGGAGAGCGGGCACGAGCGAGCGTAAGAACCGCAGAGGACGCGGAGAGCGCAGAGACAGACTCGGAGCGCCGCCTCAGTTCGGAGCGCCGGCTTCAGCCGGTCCCGGTATTCTCCCACCGAAACGCAAAGCTGTTGCTCGAACTCGATAGCCACACCGACCCGGGATCGCGCAGTGGCAGATTGAAAGAAGCCGGCGGTCCGGAAGGCGTGGCTCTGTGCTCCCTGTGCCCTCTGTGGTTCATCCCCACCCAAAAAACCTTGGCGGGTCTTTCGCCACACGTCGTGATCGTCCTGGGGGCTGTGCGGCTGCGGGTGTCGGTTCGAGGGCCAGGGCGCCGGGCGCTCTCGTTTCGGGCTGACTTGCGATGGGGAACCCTCGTCGAGGTGAGAGAATGTTCTTAGTATGCGAGCCGAAGTGTGGAGCCCGTGACGTGCAAGAGCTCGAGGTCGGAGGTGCCCGGACGGTCGGTGCTTTCCCTCGGGCGGCCGACCAGGGACGAGGACCCATGGAGTCGCAACCCAACTTCCACGAAGACGAGCGGCTGAATCGGCTCTTCGAGAGCATGCGCCAAGGCGACGAGGACGCGGCGCAGACGCTGTTCCCTCGCCTTTACCAAGACCTCCGGCGCTTGGCGCAGAAGCGGATGCGGTATCAGCGGCCCGATCACACGCTCTGCGTAACGGCCCTGGTCCACGAGGTCTATCCTCGTCTTTTCAACGAGGACCGCGTCGTGTTCAACGACATGAACCACTTCCTCGCCTGCGCCAGCCAGGCGATGCGCCAAGTCCTCGTCGACTACGCCCGCTCCCGCGCCCGGCTCAAGCGCTCGCCCAACGGGCAGCGTGTCCCGCTCGACAACATCGAGGACGAGATGGCCTGGGAGTGCATCGACCACCTCGCGCTCGACGAGGCCCTCGGCCGCCTCGCCGAGCGAGACAAACGCGCCGCCAAGATCATCGAGCTCCGCTATTACGGCTGCCTGACCGTTCTCGAGACGGCCCGTGTCCTCGAGTTGTCCGAGCGCACCGTCGAGCGCGAGAGCCAGTTCGCCCGCTCCTGGCTGAAGAAGGAGATGGGATGAGCCAGGACCGCTGGGAGCTCATCAAGGAGCTCTTCTATCAGGCGCTCGAGCTGCCGCCAGAAGAGCGGGCGGCATTCCTGCAGCGCATCGAAGAGGCCGCGATTCGCGAAGAGGTCGCGGCGTTGCTGCGCGGCGAGGAGGAGAGTGAGAGCTTTTTGCGTCCGCGCTGGTTGCCGCCGCTCGAGGACTTCGAGATCCTGCGTGAGCTCGGCAATGGCGGCGTCGGCGTCGTCTACCTCGCCGAGCAGAAGTCCCTCAAGCGCCGCGTCGCGATCAAGGTGATGCGCGATTACCTCGGCGCGAGCGAGCAGAAGATCCTCGAGTTCCGGCTCGAGCCGCAGCGCGTGGCCAGCCTCAATCACCCGAGCATCGTCCCCGTCTACGCGGTGAGCCGGCCCGAGGAGATCCCGTACTTCATCATGGAGTACATCCCTGGCCGCAGCCTCAAGGCATTGCTCGACGGTTTGGGATCGGCCGAGCAGGCGGAGCAGCAATGCGCGAAGCTCTGGCCGGGGCCGCCGTCCGATGAGGTGTACACGGTCCGTGTCGCTCGGCTGATGGCCGAGGTCGCCGACGCTTTGCACGCGTGCCACGAGCAGGGCTTGCTGCATCAGGACATGAAGCCGGGCAACATCCTGCTCGACCTGTCCGGTGCGCCGCATTTGGTCGACTTCGGCGTCGCGCGCGCCATCGATCGCAATACCCTGACGGGGCCGCCGATTGGCACGCCCTATTACATGAGCCCCGAGCAGGCCCACGTGCGCAAGCCGCGGGTCGACGCGCGCTCGGATGTCTACTCGCTCGGGGTGGTGCTGTACGAGATGCTCACGCTCGAGCGCCCGTTCGAGCGCGAGACTTACACCCAGATCTTTCGCGCCATCCGAGAGTACGATCCGCCGGCCGTACGGAAGCGCAATCCGCGCGTCCATCCCGACCTCCAGACGATCTGTCATCAGGCGATGGACAAGGAGGCGGATCGGAGATACCCCTCGGCCAAAGCATTCGCCGAAGATCTCAGGCGGTTCCTGGACCACGAGCCCACCGTGGCCAAGCCGCAGAAGGCGGTCGAGCGCTGGTGGCGCCGCGTCAAACGTCATCCTGGTCGCTGGGTGAGCGGCCTCTTGATCGCGCTGGCGCTCTCGGTCGGTTGGGTGGCAGCCGAAGCTTGGGCGAAGTCCTCGCGCGTCGAGCGAGTATTGGTCCGGGCCGAGGAGTCGATTCGAGAGGCCGAGGCGGTCGGTATGACTCTGTTGACCGCGACCGATCTCGAGAGGGAGCTGCGTCAGCTCAGTGACAGGATCTCTGAGTTGAGCCAGCTCCGCGGTGCCTTGACTGCATTGGAGGACGAGCCGGAGCACCTTGGACCCGCGCACGAGAGAGTCGTCGAGCGGCTGAAGCACCGCATCGCGGAACGAGGCCGAAGGATCCTCGACCAGCTCACCGAGGTCTTTCAGCAGGAAGCACGCTTGGAAGCCAGCAAAGGCGCTCTGGACGAGCTCGCGTACCAGCAAGGGATCGCGCTCGTGACTCGAGCGGCCGAGCTGCTGCCGGACCGAGAGGCCGCTCTCACGAAGAGCCTGGCGCTCATCGCCTTGCCTAGCATCTCCGTCCGGACGGCGGAGCCCGGTGCCGAGGTCTTCCTCCGAAAGTTGGATCCGAACTTCGGCCAGCCATTGGGGGATGCTCCGGGCGAATCGATCGGGAAGACTCCGATCCGGGAACACTCCGTGTTACCTGGCTACTACCGGGTGCGCGTCATCGGGTCCGGTGGAGAGGCGGAGTGGACGATCCGAGTGGAAGGCGCCGGTCAGACGATCGATCTCGGTGAGGTTGCATTGCGACCGACCGCCGAAGTCACCGCCGAGATGGTCCTCATCCCGGCAGGGGATTTCGTGTACAGCGCTCCGCTGCCGCCTCTCTCGGAGAACGGCTGCCCGATCCTGTCCGGCACGATCCCGATGGAGGCCTTTTGGATCGATCGGTACGAGGTGACCAATACCGAGTATCGGCGCTTCGTGATCGAGACCGGGCATCCGGCACCGGCCGGATGGCCCAGAGATTGGGCGGACAATTGGGAGGAGTCTTGGGACCGATTGCCAGTTGCGTGGGTGAGCGTATTCGATGCGCAAGCCTACGCTCTTTGGGCGGGGAAGCGCCTCCCGATGTACATCGAGTGGCAGCGATCGGCGCGCGGCGCCTCTGGAATGAAGTACCCTTGGTCGCGGATCCTCAAAGGCATCACCTCGCGCATCGGGCCTCTGGCGAGCCTGATCGAGTCCAAGCCTTGGTGGGGGACCGGGGTCTTTCAGGGATTCGTCCAGACCGATGCTTGGTCGAACCTCGTGGCGAATGTGCGCGCCGGTGAGCCTGCCTATTCGTTCTCGCCATACTTCAACAGCGAGGCAGATCGCGAAGAGCAATGGAGAGTCTATCTCGAGCGCACGCGTCCTGTGGACGAGTATCCGCTCGGTCGCAGCGAGAGCGGCTTGCACCAGCTCGTGGGGAATGTATCGGAATGGACTGAGTCCATGGCGATCAATGAGGTCGCTCCGAGACGATGGCGTCCTGAGCTCGGAACCCGAGTCGTTTGCGGCTGGTCCTGGCAGAATCAGCTTTTGAGCCTTTTCTACACCGATTCCGTGGTCTCGAGCGCACGAAGCGCGGTGATCGGGTTTCGGTGCGCCAAGTCGGTCACATCAGAGAGGTGATCGCATCGAAGAGAGAGTTGGAGAGAGGAGATGTCCGTGAGCAACATCCTGGCGACATTGGGGCTCCAGTGGAGTCCGAACCCGTTTCTCTATGAAGATGGGGACCTCGAGAACCGGGAGCTGGCTGCCCAGCTCTGCCTGAACATCAACAAGTTCATCGTCTTGACCTGGGGACACTTGGGGGAGGCCGATATCACCTTCGACTCGGGCGTCCCGGTCGGGCAGCCCGTGACAGAAGCCGCTCTGCGTGACACGCTGGACCGGGCTCTCCCCAGTCTGACCGTCCCGCGGGCGCGCTTTTCAGAGCTTCAAGACGAGCTGGCGGCTCGCGAGCTCGAGGGGTTGGTCTTTCCCCCGAGCGGGGACCTGGAGCTCGGCTGGTCGGAGATTCCCTATGCGGACGGTGCCGGCAGGTACATCAAGAACCTCTTGACCTGCGAGACCGACTGTATCCACGCCTATGCGCTCACCACGCCCGCTGGCGTCGTCGTGCTTCGGAACGCCGCAAGCAGCGTCGTCTACGCCGAGATCCAGGCGCACCTCGCCTTCGATCTCCGCAAGCAGGATCCCGACCCTGCGCAGCAGACGAATCCGAAAGCGGCACAATGAGGCAGCTCGCGTACCTCGTCTCTGCGATCGTGACACCGGACGACACACCCGGCAGGAGGAGACCGGCATGGCATCGACGATGAATCCCTACGCCTATACTGAGGACCTTCCGATGGTCGAGACGGCGATCCGCACTGGGGTACGCCTGTTTCCCGAGCTGCCACCGCATGTCGCGCGCGTCGACGAGATTCGCGAGACCGCGCAGCGACTTGCCAGGCGCAGCGAGCTGCTCAAGGACAACCGCTTTCTCGAGCACCCGAGCTTGCCCGCGGCTTACGCGTTCTTCGGCCAGTTCGTGGCCCACGACCTCACCTTCAGCACGACCGCTCTGCGGCCGCAACGAGGTCCCTCGTGGGCCGACAATCAGAGGACGCCTCGCCTCGATCTCGACAGTGTCTACGGTGGCGGTCCGAATTTACGCCCCGAGCTCTACGCGGAGCAGAATCCGCAGGACCCGCAGCGCGAGAGGCGGCTCCGGTACCGATTCCTGGTCGAGGAGCGCAGCGGGGGAAAGGTCAAGGTCGCGGATCTGCCACGGACCCGGAGCGGTCGAGCCGTGGTGGCCGATCCACGCAATGACTCGAATGTCCTCGCGGCCCAGCTCCACGTCGCCTTCCTACGCTTCCACAATCGTGTGCTCGATGAGCTGACGAAGCCCGACTTCTCGGGATCCGCATCACTCGAGGCGTTTCGCGAGGCGAGGCGGCAGACGTGCTGGCATTACCAGTGGGTGGTGCTCCACGACTTCTTGAAGCGGATCGTGGATCCAGCCCGCGTCGACGATCTACTCGACAACGGCGGACGCCGTTCGCGGGCGCTCCAGAGCCTGATCGGATGGGAAATCCATGACGGCGGCGGCTTGCCCATGGAGTTCACCGGGGCCGCCTTCCGCATCGGTCACTCGCTGCTCCACTATCAATACCAGCTCCGCGATCGCCAGAAGCCGATTGGGTTCCATGGTCTGACCGGGTTTCGTGAGCTCGATCCGAAGCTGCGAGTCGATTGGGATCGCTTCTTCGTCCGCGAGTGCGGCGACTTCGAGCGCTGCCGAAGGCTCGATCGTTTCATGCCGGACTTCCCGGTCGAGTCCGAGAGTGAGGCGCGAACCCTCATCGAGCTCGACCTGCTCCGAGGACAAGAGCTCGGTCTGCCGTCCGGACAGACGATTGCGCGCGCTCTGGGAATGCGCTCCGTCCACCCTGGCGCTGATGACCCGCTCTGGTACTACGTCTTCAAGGAAGCCGAGCTCGCCCGCCGAGGCCAGTGCCTGGGCCCACTCGGAGGTCTCCTGGTCGCGCACGTCTTCGTCGATGTTCTGCGCCGCGACCCCGACTCGTTCCTGATCCAAGACCCCAACTGGATCCCGACCCTGGGCGGCGACGGCCGGCAGTTCGACCTTCGGAGCTTCCTCGCCTACGCCAAGGTGGTTTGAAAGGGGGTCAGCAGCCTCAGCTCGGCTCGCGCATCGCTCGCAGGGCGATGAAGCAGGCGCCGAGCTGGATGGCTCCAGTGGCGTAGGCGAGCTTCCAGACGACGCCGGGTAGGAGGCCCGTCAACCAACCGAGAATGCCGGCTCCCCCGATGACGGTGGCGACCATCATCGAGAGGAAGATCTTGGGCATGAGATTCTGGTCGACCCTCGGCCACGGACCCATCCCGCGCCGGCGGCGGTACCAAAGGGTCAGCGCGTGAAGGACCAGAGCCAGAAAGACCGAGGCGAGGGTCGTCAGGACGAAGCTCATGGAGCGGAGTCTCTCGCGGGTGAGGGGATCGGGTCGGCGGTGTGATTCTGGAACGAGCACCCCGTCTTTCAACTGGCAACGACGTGCGAGCTCCCGCAGTCGCGAGACAAGGTGCTTCTCGAGCTCGACCATTCGATCGTCGAAGGCTGAGAGGTGCCGACGCAGCTCGAGCACGACATCGGCGTCGATGCCACTGGCGGAGACGACCTCACGGCACCGAACGTTCATCGCCTGGTGTTCGTCCACAGGGACTGCGATCGAGGCCGGCGATACATCTCGATGTCACCTGCCATGAGGTTCGACGCTTCGGACTCGAAGGCCACGATCGCGCGGATGGCCGACAATGCGGAGACCGGCTCACTCGCGAAGTGGGTGGCCAGGCTGGTGAAGATGATCTTCGTGCCGTCCGCCGAGCTGCTCGCGCGAGGCGGATCGGCTGGCGAGCGGGCATGGGAGCGCTCCAGGGTCGTCAAGGGGAGCACGGCTGCGTCGATGGTAGGAAAAGACGGGCAGACTGTCACCTTGGCAAGAGCGTGCCGCGGAGAGAGAAGTGTTGTGAGGGAGGTGTGGTGCCCGGCCAGGGATTCGAACCCCGGACCTGCGGATTAAGAATCCGATGCTCTACCAACTGAGCTAGCCGGGCGGGATGATCATTGCCGCTGAAGGGTTCGGCGGCGAGGGAGGAGGGTTTATACCGACGAGGGGGAGGGGTGTCAAAGGGAAAACCGGCGCCCTGTCTCGACTTGCAGAATCCCGGCTCCCGCGCTTGACGGTTCCTTCATCGTTTCGTATGAGAGGGACCGCGAAACGTGCAGTTCACAGGGAGCACCCCTAGGCTAACTGGATAAACCACCGGCCTCCGGAGCCGGAGTTCTGGGTTCGAGTCCCGGGGGGTGCACCACACTTCAACGTCAGGCTGCAGGTCTCGATTGGAGCGTTGAAGTCTCGCGCGGCTGGACATCGGTCTGAGGAGCCGTTGGTCGCCCCTCCTGAACGCCGGGTGACGCTTCGCTCTCCAACCTCCTGGCAAACCCTCACAAGCCTTCGTGAAGGTTCGGCGTCGCCGAGACGACCTCTGATCGGGCGAAGCCTCTGATCGCGATCGCCGTTCGAGCTCTGGTGCTTACCCGGCTTCGAGCTGCCGTCTCGCGTCGACGACATCGCGGTTGATGGCGATGAGTGCTCGGTCGAGCTTGTCGGGGAGGGAGGTGTTCTTCAGGGCGATCTTCTTGAGCTGGCGCAGGAGCTGGATCGTCATGCGGAGCGTCCTCACTCGGTCGCCGGGTGAGACGGAGGTGTACTGCTCGAGCTCATCGAACTCGACGCCCATCGACCAGTTCCAGATGGCGCATGAGAGGTTGAAGTTGGGGAAGCGGCACGTGTCCTGGATGCCGAGCTCCTTCTCCTTGCGGACGAGGCCGAAGACCATGTCGCGTACCTTGCGGCGCCATGGACCCAGGACCTTGCCGGGCAGCTCTTCGTTATACTCGCCGCGGCGCTCGTCGTAGTGGATCGCGGTCAAGACGACGTTGATCTGGTGCTCGTCGAGGTTCTCGAGCACGCCCTGGAAGATGAGCTCGGTGAGCTGGATCTCGTAGCCGGTGATCTGCGCCGCGATCTCGCCGCGGGGCAGGAGGCCGTCGTCGTCGACGTAGCGGACCTGCTTCAGAAAGGCGAGCTTGCGCTCGATGCCCTGACGGTGCAGGCGGCCGAGACGCTCGCGCTTCTTCTTGCTGCCGGCCTCGGCGCTTTGGTAAGCGGCAAACGATCGCTCGTAGGCCTCGATGATGCGCTCGCGACCGAGGCGGCGGTACAGGTTGAGGATCGTGTTGTAGGAGAGGTTGAAGCGCGAGCGGATCGGCTCGACGTTGCCGTAGATGACCTTCTTGAGCGCGGGGACGTTGACGTCGGAGAAGTTGACGAGGGAGAAGACCTTGCCTTCCTTGTCCAATCCCTGCCGTCCCGCTCGCCCGGCCATCTGGAGGTAGTCGCGGGTCTTGATGTAATCGAAGGTGACGCCGTCGTACTTCTTGAGCTGGTTGAAGACGACGGTCTTCACGGGCATGTTGATGCCGAGCGCGAACGTCTCGGTGGTGAACAGCAGCTTGATCAGCCCTGTCGTGTAGAGCCGCTCGATCAGCTCCTTGTGCACGGGCAAGATTCCGGCGTGATGGAATCCGACGCCGCGCCGGGCGAGGGTGCGAATCTCCTCGAGGTCGTCGTTGGCTTCGATGCTGAAGAGGTCGCAGATCTCTTCGAAGGTCTGGTCCAGCCGCTTGCGCTCTTCGCCCGAGAGCAAGTCGCGATGGAAGTTGGCCATCGCCTTCTTCTCGCACTCCTTGCGGCTGAAGCAGAAGTAGAGGCACGGCAAGAGGCGATGCTTCTCGACGTAGTCGGCGATGTTGTGTCGGCCCTTGCGCTTGTGCGTGCCCTTCTTGCGGAGGAGCTGATCGAGGTGCGAGATCGAGTCGAGGCGCGAGGGGCCGAAGCCGGGGAAGAACAAGCCGTGTCGCAATGGCACCGGGCGCTTGTTGCTCTTGATGATCTCGAAGTTGCCGTGGATCTCCTCGAGCCACGCGCCGAGCTGGTCGATGTTGCTGATCGTCGCCGACAAGCAGATGAACCGAATGTTCGGCGGCGAGAAGATGATGCTCTCTTCCCATACCGTGCCGCGCTCGAGATCGTCCATGTAATGGACCTCGTCGAAGACGACATAGGCGACATCGGCGACGCGGCTCTCGTCCTCGAAGATCGTGTTCCGGAAGATCTCCGTCGTCATGAGCTGGAGCGGCGCCTTGGGATTGATCGTGACGTCGCCCGTCATGATGCCGACGTCGTCACCGATCTGCCGGCGAAAGTCGCGATACTTCTGATTCGTCAGCGCCTTGATCGGCGCCGTGTAGATGACGCGGCGACCGGTGGCGAGGGCCGTCTCGAGCGCGTACTCGGCGACGAGGGTCTTACCCGCACCGGTCGGTGCCGAGAGCAGGACACTGTTCCCGCGCTCGATGGCCTCGACCGCACGAGTCTGGAAATCGTTGAGCTGGAGTCCCCGAAACTTCATGCCATCATCCTACCTTCGGAGCGGGGGGGAGTGGTAGGGGTTGGTTCTTGGGTGCTTGGGTGCCTGGGTGCCTGGGTG
>JAVJTD010000414.1:0-9616 GCA_040219065.1 Planctomycetota bacterium | reverse complement strand
AACCAGAGCCTCGCACGGGTCCCTGACACCAAGCGCTTGCCATTGGGGCGACGAGGTACAAGGCGAGGATCTCATCCGTCTGGCGATGAGTAAGGGACGATCCGACATGCCCGTCGGTCAGGGCAATGGACGTTCCATCGCCTTTGCCTGCGGGTTCCGGTCCCGTCGTCCCTCACGAGGCCCCACTGAATCAATGGCGAGCTCTGTGCGCGCGAGCGTGTTCCCAACCCTGCGCCAGGGACCTGTTCGGGCTCCGATCGTTTCACCCTGCATGCTCCGGCGCCGCGCCGGGGGCGTGGCAAATCTGAAACCTGGACTTCGCCCGGGGCTAGTCCAGCGACGGCGCTCCGCGCCTCGTCGACAGACGGAATCAGCGGAGACCCGAACTTGGAAGTTGAGAGTCGAACGTTGAGCCGTTGGACGTTCTGCAAAGCCTGGCTCGCCGAGATGCAGTACGCTGGAAACTCGAGAGTCGAAAGTTGGACCGTTGAGCCGTTGAACGTTCCAAGAGGCCCAAGCTCGCTCGGGCAAAGCTTTCAACGACAGACTCGGCCTCTGGCTCGCTCGACTTGGTCACTCCAATGCACCGAGCCCGTTTCACCCCGTGGCACGATGCTGCCGGGTGCGATCGAACCTTCGGCTCATCGCCTCAGTCGACCAGCGGGGCCACCCTGGTCACGACGCCATCGTGAGAGAGCACGCAGGTGCGCGGCGAGCCGTCGGGATGGGCGATGTCGTATCCCCAGCGCATGCGACCGTTGCTGTAGACGAGCGTGTCCTTCGGGTAGCCGACCAGCTTCAGCACGTCGCGCAGGCTCATGCCCGGACGGATGTCCTCGAAGTCTCGCCAGTCGGGCTGGGTGGGTAACTGCTCGTCGAGAGTCGTGGTCCCGAGCCCGGAGGTGCGCTCCGCGGCGAGGATCTCACGCAGTTGCCGGACCTGGCTGGCTAGGTCTTCCGTGCCGGAAGTCGTCGAAGTGTCGCCGGTCTCTCCCGCTTCGGTCAGTCCCCGAATCACCTCGCGCAAGGAGGCGACCTCTTCCCGGAGGGCGCTCAGCTCCCGCTCGAGCTCTTCGAGGGAGCTCGCCTCGAGACCGGTCTCGGCGAGCTCCTTCGCCGAACGCACACTCTCGATTCGCTCCTGAGCTTCCTTGCGAGCGAGCTCGGCCCGCTCTCGCTCCAAGGCGGCTCTTTCCTGAGCCGACATGAAGATCCAGCCACCCACCACCAAGACGACCAGAACGATGATCAGTGCGACGAGCTTTTCCATGAGATTGTCCCGGTCCGGTTGAGCGTCATCGGAATCGTCCCGCAACGAGACCGGCTCCGCCCACGTCAGCCCCCTTCGACATTACGGATCGCCCTGAACCGTAGCCAATGGTCGGCGAGGGTGATCGCGATCATCGCCTCGCCCATCGGGATGAATCGGGGCAACAGGCACGGGTCGTGGCGACCCTTGGTCGAGATCGTCGTCGCTTTCCCTTCTCGATCGACGGTGTCCTGAGGCTGGGGCAAGGAGCTCGTCGGCTTGATGGCGCAGCGGAGGACGATCGGCATGCCGCTCGAGATGCCGCCGAGCATGCCTCCGTGCCGATTCCCGCGCGTGGCGATGCGTTCACCGTCTTTGATGAAGGCGTCATTGTTCTCGCTGCCTCGAGCCGTCGCGACGGAGAATCCTGCGCCGTACTCGACACCGAGCACGGCGGGCAGGCTGAACAGCGCCTTGCCGAGGTCGGCCTTGAGCTTGTCGAAGACCGGTTCGCCGAGACCCGCCGGCACGCCCGTCGCCACGAGCTCGGCGATGCCACCGATTGAGTCCTTCTCCGAGCGCAGCTTCTCGATGAGGGCGATCATCTGCTCGGCGATCGTCGGATCCGGGCAGCGCACGATGTTCGACTCGACCTGCTCGAGGGTGATCGTCGAGGGATCGTCGACCTCGCAAACGAGGTCGCCCACCTGCTTGACGTATCCGACGATGTGGATGCCGTGCGCGGCGAGGAGCTTCTTGGCGACGGCGCCGGCGGCGACACGGACATTGGTCTCGCGGGCGCTCGAGCGGCCGCCGCCGCGGTAATCCCGGAAGCCGTACTTCGCATCGAAGGTGTAGTCGGCGTGGCCCGGGCGGTACTTGTCCTTGATATCGGCGTAGTCGCGCGAGCGTTGGTCTTCGTTCCGAATCAAGATGGCGATCGAGGTGCCGGTGGTCTTGCCCTCGAACACGCCCGAGAGGATCTCGGGCTCATCGCCCTCCTGCCGGGCGGTGACGATCTTCGACTGCCCGGGCCGCCGCCGCGCGAGATCGGGTCGCAAGTCGTCGACCGAGAGCGGCAACCCCGGTGGCACGCCATCGATGATCACGACGTTTCCGGGTCCATGACTCTCCCCCGCCGTCGTGATCCGGAAGAGCTGCCCGAAGCTGTTCCCTGCCATGCCGAAGAAGATACCCGAAGTTGGCACTCCGTTCCCGGCACAGATGGCCCACTTTCGAAAGTTGGCACTCCCTTCCCGGCACAGATGGCCCACTTGGGTCCTCTGGCCTCTGCCCTGACGGACCATCGGCGCGCGCCAGCATTTCTGTCCACTTTCGGCACCAGCTTCCGACTCTGCACCGCAAAGTGGGACATCTGTGCCGGGAAGGGAATGCTCACCTTCGACTGCAAAGTGGGCCATTTGTGCCGGGAACAGACTGCTCACCTTGCTCAGGGTCGGCGAGGGGCCTAGACTTCGGGCTTTTCCTGGGCACATCTGGCAACCGCTCATGATCACCTTCGAAGAATCGCAGGCGCAGCTTGCTGCGCTCGAGCTCTCGGCACGCCCCGAGAGCGTGTCCTTGACCGACGCCGCGAGTCGCGTCTTGGCTGAAGACGTCCGTCTGGACCGCGACCAACCTGGCTTCGACCGCTCGACGATGGACGGCTACGCCGTTTGCCTCGATGGCAATCGCGATCGGTTCGACGTGGTCGCCACCATCCTCGCCGGGCAGACCTTCGAGGGCACGCTCGCGCCCGGTCAGGCCGTTCGCATCATGACCGGCGCGCCTTGCCCTGAGAATGTCACGGTCGTCCCGATCGAGCTGACCGACGGCGGCCAAGACCAGGTGCACATCACCGATGCCAAAGCTCTCTCGCCCGGGCGCAACATCGCCTGGCGAGGAGAGGATGGGCACGCGGGCGACGTGATCCTCCGCGCCGGCACGCGCCTCGGGCCAGCCAACCTCTCGGCGGCGGCCATGGCGAGCGCAAAGGACCTCGCCGTCGCCATCGCTCCGCGCGTCGCCATCGTCACGACAGGTGACGAGGTCGGACAGGGCGACTCGGCCGCCAGCATCCACGACAGCAACGGTCCTCTGCTCGAGGCGTTCCTACGCTCCCTGCACTGCGCCATCCGTCGCTCGCATGCCCGCGACGAGGAAGGAGCTCTCGAGAAGTCACTGACCCAGGCCAAAGAGTCCTCCGACGTCGTCGTCACGACCGGCGGCGTCAGCGCCGGCAGCCGCGACCTCGTTCCCGACACCATCAACCGCCTGGGCTTTGAAACGGTCTTTCACAAGGTCGCCATTCAGCCCGGTAAGCCCGTGCTCCTCGCTCGGCACCCACGGGGCACGATCTTCCTCGGCTTGCCCGGCAACCCCGTCAGCGTCCTCGCCACCGCGCACCTCTTCCTGCTCCCCGTCCTCCGCAAGCTCCTCGGGCAATCCTCGAGCGCCTGGCGGAGGCTCCCCCTCGCCATCGACTGGCAGCATCCGGGCAAGCGCCATCTCTTCTTGCCCGCCGCCCTCGACGACGCGGGCATTCGCCCGGTCCGCTGGAACGGGAGCGGCGACCTCCTCGCCGCGGCGACGGGAGACGGCCTGGTCGAGCTCCCGGCCGGCGGTTCCTGGACGGCGGGCGAATTGATATCGTTCCTACCGTTCGTCGGCCATACACTGGGCGACCGCGCGGTGCTCCCACCGCGCGCAGAGCGTTGAACCGAGCCATGGAGAAGCGAGGCCTGGGGATGGGGATCGAAGCGAAGATCGGCATCTTGACGGTGTCCGACCGCGCCAGCAAAGGCGAGTACGAAGACTTGGGCGGCCCGGCAATCGAGGGCACCTTTCGGGAGTACCTGAAGAGCCCTTGGAAACCGGTTTACCGAGTGATTCCCGATGTGCGCCGCGAGATCGAGAGGCACTTGCGCGAGCTGTGCGACGACGAGCGCTGCGATCTCGTCGTCACGACTGGCGGAACGGGGCCCGCGCCTCGCGACGTCACGCCCGAGGCGACCGAAGACGTTTGCGAGAAGATGATGCCGGGCTTCGGCGAGCTGATGCGCACCGTCTCGCTCCAGTATGTCCCGACCGCGATCCTCTCCCGCCAGACCGCCGGTATCCGAGGCAAATCGCTGATCGTCAACCTGCCCGGCAAGCCGAGCGCGATACGCCAATGCCTCGACGCCGTGTTCCCGGCCATCCCTTATTGCCTCGATCTCATCGGGGCCGCGTACCTGGAGAGCGACCCCGACGTCATCCAGGTGTTCCGACCCAAGAAGAAGTGAGGATCTCTCGAAGCGATGAGCGACGGCAAGTTCTACGTCACGACGCCGATCTATTACGTCAACTTCAAGCCGCACATCGGCACGAGCTACACGACGATCCTCACCGACGTCGCCTGTCGCTTCCGCCGCTTCCTCGGTGAGGACGCGGTGCTCGTCACCGGCAGCGACGAGCACAGCCAGAACATCGCCGACCTCGCCGAGCAGGCCGGCAAGACACCGAAGCAGTACTGCGACGAGATCATCCCCAAGTTCCTCGACTGCTGGAAGCTGCTCGACATCCAAGACTACCGCTTCGAGCGCACCAGCGATTCCAAGCACCATCGCCTCGTCCAGAAGTTCTGGCAGCGCATCTTTGATCGCGGCGACGTGTATCGAGGTGAATACTCGGGCTGGTACCACACCAGCGACAACCGCTACCTCGATCCCGATGAGGTGCCCGAGAACCCCGAGAGCCACCCGCGCCTGAAGTACCTGACCGAGGAGTCCTACTACTTCAAGCTCAGCGCGCACGCGGAATGGCTGAAGGAGCTCCACACCCAGAACCCCGAGCTCGTCATCCCCGACATCCGTCGCAACGAGATGCTCGCACGCATCGAAGGCGGCCTGCAGGACATCTGCATCAGCCGCACCTCGACCGACTGGGGCATCCCTCTGCCGTGGGACGACAAGCACGTCTTTTACGTCTGGGTCGAGGCGCTGCTCACCTACCTGACCGGCAGCGGCTTCGACATCGACGCGTTCCTGAAGACGATCGACGGCGACCGCTCGAGCGAGGTGAAAGAGCCGCTCTGGACGACCGAGCGCTCCGACCTCATCAGTCAGCCTGAGGACAATTTCTGGCCGGCCGACCTGCACGTGATGGCCAAGGACATCCCTTGGTTCCACGCCATCATCTGGCCGGCGATGCTCCACAGCTTCGGTGCGCCGCCTCCCAAGAAGCTGCTCGTCCACGGCTACTGGCAGTTCGACGGCGAGAAGATGAGCAAGAGCCTGGGCAACGTCGTCGATCCCTACGACGCGGCCGAGCTCGTCGGCGTCGACGCGGTGCGGTACTTCCTCCTGCGCGAGGTCTCGGCCGGCCGCGACGGCAACTTCAACTACGAGGCGCTCGTCTCTCGCTACAAGAGCGACCTGGCCAACGACCTGGGCAACCTCGTGCACCGCACGGTGTCGATGCTGCACCAAACGTTCGAAGGCCAGGTGCCGCCCAACGAGCAGCCCGATGTCGCCTCGGAGCTCGAGAAGACCCGCCTCGAGACGATCGAGCGCGTCCTCGAGGACTTCCGCTGCCTGCGCTACAGCGAAGGCCTGCAGGCGATCTGGGGTCTCGTTCGATTGGGCAACCAGACGATCGAGCAGTTCAAGCCCTGGGAGGTGAAGAAGAAGCCCGAGCGCCGCAGCGAAGTGGGCTCGGTCTTCTACGGCCTCCTCCAGAGCATCCGCACGATCTGCCTCCTCGCCTATCCGGTGATCCCGGGTGCCGCCAACCGCTTCTGGAAGACGCTCGGCTTGGCAGGCACGCTCGAGGAGCAGCGGGACAGCGCGCTGCGCGAGGAGATCCCGACCGGGCACGCCCTGAACAAGAGCGAGCCGGTCTTCGAGCGGATCGATGACAAGCTCGAGGCAGCAAAGAAGCAAGACCAGACGAAAGGACAGAAGGTGAGCGAGGAGAAGAAGGGCGACTCCGCCCAGGCGACGGAAGCTTCGAATGAAGGTTTGATCACGATCGACGATTTCACCAAGATCGAGCTGCGCATCGCCGAGGTGCTCGCCGCCGAGAAGGTCGAGAACGCCGACCGGCTGCTCAAGCTGCGCATCCACGACGGGGAGCGCGAAAGGCAGATCGTGGCCGGCATCGCCCAGCACTACGCGCCCGAGGATCTGCCGGGCAAGAAGCTCGTCCTCGTCGCGAACCTCAAGCCCGCCAAGCTCCGCGGTCTCGTGTCCGAGGGCATGCTCCTCGCCGGCACCGACGCAGACGGCAGGCTGAGCCTCGTCACTCCCGAGCGCGACATCTCGCCCGGGGCCCGGGTGAAGTGACCGGCAAGCGCCCGCGCATCACGATCTACACCGATGGTGGTGCCGATCCCAATCCGGGCGACGGCGGCTGGGGCGCCGTGCTCATCGAGGGCAAGAAGACCCGGCAGCTCTGCGGCGGCGAGCCCCAGACGACCAATAACCGCATGGAGATGACGGCCGCCATCGAGGCGCTGTCGCGGTTGAAGACACCGCACGTCGTCGAGCTCCACACCGATTCGCAGTATCTCAAGAACGGCATCACCCAGTGGGTCCACGGCTGGAAGAGGAAGGGCTGGAAGAAGTCCAACGGTGATCCTGTCCTCAATGAGGATCTCTGGCGCCGCCTCGACGATTTGGCCCGCCAGCACGAGGTCCACTGGCATTGGGTCAAGGGTCACGCCGGCGATCACTACAACGAGATGGCCGACGAGCTGGCCACCCGCGGTCGCCAAGAGGCGCGCGGCGCGAGAGCTGGCAAGAAGAAGAAGGTCACCGCCGAATCGAAGCCGGCCGCTGGCACGCCGCCTTCGGATGAGACCGCGCCCGCCGGCGAGACGCCCAAAGACGGCGCCGCGCACGTCTACCTGAAGGTCACCGCCTCGAAGTCCCTCGCCGGGTGGGCGGTCGGGATCCGGGGGCTCCCCAAGTCTCGCGTCCTCGCCGACGGCCAGCCGGGTGCCAGCGCGAACCTCCTCGGGATCCTCGCCGTCTGCGCGGCCCTCGATGTCATCCCGAAGAAGCAGCCGGTCGTGGTGCATGTCAGTAGCGACTACGTGCGGCAGGGTGCGACCGAGTGGCTGCCCGGTTGGCAAGAGCGCAATTGGCGCACGAAGGACAAGAAGCCCGTCGCCAATGCTGAGGCCTGGCAAGCGTTGGCCGAGCGCCTGAAGGGCCGGAAGGTCCGCTTCGAGAAGATCCAAGAGGCAGACATCCCCCGGCGCGAGCTGCTGGAATCCCTCGCGAAGGACGCTGCCAAGCTTCGGACGAAAGCCGGCTCGGGCTGAGGGCCTCCCGGTCCCCCAGTTGCGAGGGCTTGCCGCTGCGACATCATTCGCCTGCCTCTCCGCCTCCATTGTCTCGGCACGGACAACGGAGTCGTGGCCTTTTTCCCACCGGCGTGAATCCGGCGCCGATCCACAGACCGAGACGATGAGAAAGTGAAGCCCGCCATGACTCGCCGCGCGTCGATCCTCAGCAGTCTTCTCCTGGCCTCACTCACCACGGGAGTCGCCCTGAGCTGGCCGAACCAGGACGAGGACGCTCCCGAAGACAAGCCGGGCTTCGCTCTGGCGGTCGTGTGCTCGAGCTGCCACTCGGCCTCCGAGGCTTCGGTCGCGATGCGAGACCGTCAAGGCCGATCGGTCGCACCCTACGACCTGTGGCAGAGCACGATGATGGCGAACTCGACGCGTGATCCGTTCTGGCGAGCGATGGTCGCGGCCGAGGTGCAGACGAACCCGTCGCGGCGGGCCGAGATCGAAGCGAAGTGTCTGCGTTGCCATGCGCCCATGACCTCGGAGATCGCGGAGAACCACGGCGTCGTCGCGAAAATGTCGCACCTCGCCGATCTGGAGACCGACCTGGGGCTAGCCGCCCAGGAGGGCGTCTCCTGCACGATCTGCCATCAGATCCAGCCCGACGGGCTAGGCACCGAGGCGAGCTACGACGGCGGCTTCCACATCGACGCGAGCCGGAAGATCTTCGGGCCGCACGAAGAGCCGTTCACGATGCCCATGAGTCGCATGTCGAGCTTCACCCCGACGCACGGCGAGCACATCCTCGAGTCGTCGCTCTGCGGCTCTTGCCACACCTTGCTGACGAGCCCGCTCGATGGAGACGGCAATGTAGAGCCGATCGACTTCATCGAGCAAGCCGCCTACCTCGAGTGGCGCAACTCGGCCTTCAGCACTGAAGGTGAGAAGCCTGGAGAGCGCGCGCAGAGCTGTCAAGGGTGCCATCTGCCGACGCGCGATATCGACGGCGTCCCGATCCGCACCCGGCTGGCGCACAACCCGATGGGCACCGACTTCGGCGCCATCGAAGAGCGGAAGCCCTTCGGCAGGCACCTCCTCGTCGGCGGCAACACGCTCGTGCCCGAGCTCTTCAAGCGCTTCGCCGAGGAGCTGAACGTCGCCGCACCGGTGGATGCCTTCGAAGCGACGCTGGAGGCGACGCGCCAGCAGCTCGCCCATCGCACAGCCAGCTTGACGATCGGCGAGAGCGAGCAGGACGGCGACGACCTCGTCATCCCGATCACCGTCACAAACCTCACTGGACACAAGCTGCCGACCGGCTATCCGAGCCGCCGCCTCTTCCTGCAGGTGCGCGTTCTCGATGAGGCGGGTGAAGCCGTCTTCGAGACGGGCACCTTCGACGCGCAAGGACGGTTGACGACGGCAGGCGATGTCCATCCAGCCGAGAGAGCCGGTGGACCGATTCATCCGCACGCCGATGCGCTGCGCTCGAGCGATCAGGTCGCCGTTTGGGAATCGGTGATGGCCGATACCGAGGGCCGCCCCACCTACCGTTTACTCCGTGCCGCGAGCTACGCGAAGGACGATCGGCTGCTGCCCATCGGGTGGAGCTCGGAGCATGCCGAGGCCGAGCGGACGTCACCCCACGGTGTCAGCGGCGACGACGACTTCGAGCCCGGGCGGGACACCGTTCGCATCGTCGTGCCGAGCTCCGCAGAGCCGAAGCGCATCGAAGCGACGCTCTACTACCAGGTGCTCAGCCCCCGCTTCGCCGCGGAGCTCTTCGCCATCGATGCGCCCGAAGTGCGCACTTTCGAGCGTATGCTCAATGTCCTCGAAGCCTGGCCCACCGAAAAGGTGGCCGAGGCGAGCCGAGCCTTGAGGTGAGGGGCGCCCGCTTTCGGAATGGCTAGGTCGAAGCGAGGCGGTGACCGGGTCTGTCGGTGAGGGCTTTTACGAGCGAGCTTGGACCGGGGTCACCGTGCCGCCAAGACAGCGCACTCCGAATGCTCCCTTGCTCGGCGCCTCTCAATTCGATCGCCGGCGCCGTCGAGGAAGCCGCTTCCAACTCGGTCGCGTCTTGCCGTCTC
>JAVJTD010000405.1:0-17932 GCA_040219065.1 Planctomycetota bacterium | reverse complement strand
CTCGCCCCGATGGCACAGAGCATGGGCACCAGATCACTCGACTGCACGGCCCAGCAGCGCGGGCTCGAGGGCGCGACCCAACAGATCGTGCCCTCCTTCTTCATGCAGAAGTCGATCGACTTCCGCCACTCGTAGGTCTGGTCGTAGTAGTTGCAGCGCGTGTCGAGGAGCACGTTGCCGCCGATCGTTCCCATGTTGCGGAGCAACGGCGTCGAGATCGTGCGCGCGGCATCGGCGACCTCTCGGTAGTGCTCGCGGAGGAAGGGATCCTCGCAGACGCGCGTCAAGGTCGTCGTCGCCCCGAGGGTGACGCCTTTGGCCGGATCCCCGCTCAACGCCGAGAGCTCGGGCACGGCCGACAGTCCGATCACGGTCGCCGGTGTCTGCTGCCTGCGCTTCATGTTCGGATACAAGTCGGTGCCGCCCGCGACGAAGGCTCCCTCGGGGCCGGCGTCGGCGCGCCATTTCACGGCTTCCTCGACCGTGCGAGGGCGGAGATAACGAAACGAAGGCAGTCGCAGCATGATCGGCTCACTCTGGGAACGAAGGTGCCCGGCGTCTCCGGCCTCCGCTCCGATTCCTCAGTGTTTCACTCGGGCGTCTTCTCGAGGCAGCGCTTCACCGGTGCCCCCCTCCCACGGCGGCGGCACGCGCATCGGCGGCTTCCAGGCGATCTCGGGCACTTTGCTCGGACCCGTGCGGCCTTCCTGGCCACGCGCCTTGGCCTGCAGCGCCCGAAGGATCTTCTCGGGAGAGATCGGCACCTCGTCGACGCGCACGCCGACGGCGTCGAAGACCGCGTTGGCGACGGCGGGCATCACCGGCAGGAGCGGCCCCTGACCGACTTCTTTGGCGCCGAACGGACCGTTGGGATCGGGATCCTCGATGACGTAGCTGACGACGTCGCACATCTCCATCGTCGTCGGGCTCTTGTACTCGAGCATCGAGGGGTGATGGTGCACGACGTTGCGATTGCCGCGATACGTCATCTCCTCCATCAGCGCCTCGCCGAGGCCCATGTAAACGCTGCCCTCGATCTGCCCCATCACGAGCGCGGGGTTGATGCACTTGCCGACGTCGTGCGCGCACCAGATCTTCGGGACGCGGAGGATACCGGTCTCGGGATCGACGTGCGCCTCGGCGACGATCGCGGTGTAGGAGTAGGCGGGCGATGGACCGACGCCGCCGCCCTTGAACTTGGCGGGTGAGGCCGGCGGCACGTACGAGCCGACGGTGCCGATGGTGCCGAACTTCGACTCGGCGGCCTGGACGGCTTCGGCGAAGGTCATACTTCGGCCGGGATCCTCGGCGTCGAAGACGCGCCCTTCGGCGAAGGTCACGTTCGGGACGGGTATCTCGAGTTTTTCGGCGACGGCCTTGGCGAGCAGCTCCCGGGCGCGCTCGGCCGCTTGCAGGGCGGCGTTGCCGGTCATCAACGTCACGCGACTCGAGTAGCTGCCGAGGTCGACGGGCGTCAGGTCGGTGTCGGCCGTGACGACGCGGATGTCGAAGGGATCGATGCCGAGCACCTCGGCGACGACATAGGCGAGGACCGAGTCGGAGCCTTGTCCGATGTCGGTCGAGCCGCAGAAGCAGGCGACGCCGCCCGAGCGATCGAGCTTGAGCTGCACGCCGGAATGCGGCATCGCGTTCCAGTAGATCGGCAAGCCGGCGCCCGAGAGATACGAGCCGCAGGCGAGCCCCAGCCCGACGCCTTCGGGGAGATTGCCGCGACGCTCCTTCCAGCCCGAGCCCTCGACGACCTTGTCGATGCAGGGACCGAGCCCCATGCTGCCGACGCGGAGGTAGTTGGCGGTGACCGAATCCCGAGGCACCAGGTGGTCCTTGCGCATCTGCGCGGGATCGAGACCCAGCTTGCACGCGACCTTGTCGAGATGCACCTCGAGGGCGAAGCGCGGCTGCGGCGTGCCGTGACCGCGCTTGGGTCCACACGGCGGCTTGTTGGTGAAGAAGCGCGCGCCTTGGAACTTGTAGCGAGGAATGTGATAGGTGACGGTCTGCAGCGCGCCCGTGTAGAAGGTGCTCGCCACGCCGTAGCTGCCGTAGGCACCGCCGTCGAGGAACGAGCGGAAGTGCATGCCGGTCATCGCGCCGTTCTTCTTGAAGCCGGTCTTCATCCACATCAGGACGGGATGCCGCCCGCGATGGCAGTAGAAGACCTCCTCGCGTGTGAGGCAGATCTTGACCGGTCGGCCGGTCATCATCGAGAGCTTCGAGACGGCGATCTCGTGATTGAAGGGATCGCTCTTGCCGCCGAAGCCGCCGCCGTTCGGGCAGGCGATGACGCGAATGTGCGCGGCCGAGAGCGGCGCGAGCACCTTGGCCAAGGCGCGATGCACGTAGTGCGGTGTCTGCGTCGACGACCAAAGCGTCAGCTTGTGGTCCGGATCGAAGTAGGCGACCGCCGCGTGCTGCTCCATCGGCAGGTGCGTGTTGCCCTCGAAGAAGAACATGTCCTCCTGGACATGGTCGGCGTCCTCGAAGGACTCCTCGACGTCGCCGAACTCGAGGTTCACCAGCTTGTGGACGTTGCCGAAAGGACCGTAGCTCTGGATGCGATCGTCGCCCTCGGCGGGCTTCATCCCATCATCGATCGAGCTCACGTGCGTCAGCGGCTCGTAGGTGACGACGATGCGCCGCACCGCCTCCTCGGCCGTGTCCTCGTCGATCGCCGCCACCGCCACCACGGGATCGCCGACGAAGCGCACCTTGTCGATGCACAGCGTGTGCTCGTCCTGGCTGACCGGCAGGATGCCGAACGTCTCGGGCAGCGCGTCTCCGGTCAGGATCGCCTTCACTCCGGGCATCGCCTCGGCCGCCGACGTGTCGATCGAGACGATCTTGGCGTGCGCCTCGGTGCTCCGCAGCAGCTTGGCGTGCAGCATGCGCGGCAACACGACGTCGTCGGCGAATCGCGTCTGCCCGGTCACCTTCGAGCGTGCGTCGATCTTCCGAATCGGGTGGCCGATGACCTTCAGATCGCTCGAGCGCTCCTTGCCGTTCTCACTCGTACCCATGGATCGTCTCTTCGGGGAACTCGGCCGACTCGCCGCGCAGGCGCGCCGCGGCGAAGTCGATCGCCTCGTAGATCTTGAGGTAACCGGTGCAGCGGCAGAGGTTGCCGCTCAGCGCTTCCTTCATCTCCTCGCGGCTAGGCGAGGGATTCTTTTGGAGGAGCGATCCGGCGGTGAGGAGGAAGCCCGGCGTGCAGTATCCGCACTGGGCGGCGCCGTTGTCGGCAAAGGCTTGCTGCAAGGGATGCAGCTCGGGGCCGTCCGCCATGCCTTCGATGGTCGTAATCTCCTTGCCTTCACAATCCTGAGGCATGATCAGACACGACAGGATCGCCTCGCCGTCGATCAGGACCGCGCACGTCCCGCACTCGCCCAGCTCGCAGCCGTGCTTCGTGCCCGTCAACCCGAGCTCCTCGCGCAGGACCTCGAGCAGCGTATGATGCGCGGGCGCCACGAACTCGTGGACTTCCCCGTTCACCTGCAGGGTGAGGAGCGCCCGACCCTCCCGGGGACCGGCCGTTCCGTTCGTCTCGGTCATCGCTCGACCTTGCCTTCCTTCGCCAAGTCGCGTTTTGGTGACACGTTAACGCTCGCCTCGGGCGAACGCTATAGTTTATTCCCCTGCCGCCTAACGTGGAACGACAGGACGCTCAGGCCCACCGGGAGTGCCTGCGCGTCGCCGATCTGGAGCCTCTCATGCATCGCTTCGTGACCTTCGCCCGCCTCCTCTTGGGCGTCGCCCTGCCCTTCGTCATCCTCCCATCAACCTTCGCCAACGAGCGGTGGACCGTCGAGGGCCGCGTGCTCGATCCGGCCGGTGAGCCCATCGAAGGCGCCCGCGTGGCGTGCGAGCTCGGCGGCGGCTTCTCCTTTCCGCGTCTCACCGCGCCCCTCTCCTGGCGGATCCTGGGACGAAGCCCCGAGTCGTTTCCCACTCCCGAGCCGTTCCTCAGCGGGTACGTGGAGACCGGCCCGGACGGCCGGTTCCGCATCGAAGACCTCCCCGAGCCGACCCTCGCCGTCGTGGGAGTCTACGTGGAGAGCCGGCCCTTCCTGCAAGAGCCGTTCGTCACCTCCTCGGAGCACCTCGAGTCGCGCACGATCGACGTCGGTGACCTGACGATGGTCGAGGGCGGCACGATCTCGGGTCAGGTTCAGGGCGAAGGCGCCGAAGGAGCGACCATCGCCCTTCAGCCGGTCCTCGAGGAGGTGCTTCCCGGAGAGACGGCGCCGCCTCGGCTGCCGGGGCACTTTCGGGTCGTGCGGGCGGACGAGGCAGGAACCTTCCAGATGGAAGGTCTTCCATCTGGCCGGTATCACATCGCCGCTTTCTCGGAAGCGTCCCGCATCGACGAGGACTTGCTGACGGTCGAGCCGGGCGTGACGACCGAGGTCCGATTCGATCTCGTCCGTGGCCTGGAGCTGTCTTGCACCGTCGTCGCCCGCAGCGATCGGAGCCCGCTCGAAGGGGTTCGCCTCTCGCTCTGGCCGTCACCGACCGGCTCGAGCGGCACCGTGCTCGTCCTCGATTCGCTCGTGACCGACGCGGAAGGCCGTGCCGTGTTTCGAGGCCTGGAGAATCAGCGGTATCGCATCATCGCCATTCCCTCGGATCAAGTCGACGCGGCCAACCTCGTGCCGCCGTTCTCCGTGGTCCGCGATGTCGCCGAGCCCGGCCCCGTGCAGATCGTGATCAGCCAAGGCCGGGACGTCTTCCTGTCGGTGCGTGATCCTGAAGGGCAACCGATCGACGACATCGAGCTCGCCCGGCTGACACCGATCCAGAGTGCCCCCATACAGAGCGAGTACATTCGTCGCCACGGGGCGTCGGGCTCGTTCATCTTCCGCGATGAAGGTGAGCTGCTGCGTGCAGAGAGCGTCCGACCCGGTGTGTACCGGTTGACCGTCCTCGCTCTCGGCTGGGTCCCGGCGATCGTCGAGATCGAGATCAATGACTCCTTCGACATACCGAGGCAGAACGTGGTCGATGGCAGCCGCCGCGAGGTTTCCACCGAAGATGCCGACGGGCTCACCCGCCTGGTGGTGGAGCTCGCTCCCGCGGTCGGCATACTGCCCGGGCGCGTCGTCGACCCGAGCGGAGATCCGATCGCCGGTGCCGAGGTGCAAGGTCTCGAGGTCCACCGCGATCTGCGGGTGAAGATCTTGCAGGAGCACGTCACTGACGAGGACGGCCGCTTCACCTTGACCGGGCTCTTCGACCTGGGGGCCCACATCAAGGTCGAGATCGACGCCCCGGGCTTCCTGCATCACAGCGAGGTCTGGACGCTGCTCCGGGACCAGACGCCCCCGACGATCATCCTGACCCCGGCCAGTCGCCTCATCGGGAAGCTGACCAACAAGGAAGGGCAGCCCATCCCCTACGGCCGCATCACGCTCTTCGACGAGCAGGTCGAGCAGTTCCAGAATTCGGAGGTCGCCCGGCTCCTCACCGACGAGCTCGGCCAGTTCGAGGTCCCGAAGCTCGCCGCCGGACGTTACCGTCTCGGAGCCGAGCACGCCGAGGAGGTCGTCGTCGAGATCGGAACGGGCGAGGTGAAAGAGGTCACCATTCAGCGCCGGTGATCCCACCTGGGCCCCGGGCTCACTCCTTGATCAGGAAGTGGCTCCAAGAGGGCTTGCGTTGGTTCACCCCGACCAGGAGGCGAGGATGCCACAGAGGCCGCTGGGGTCTCGTGCGCAGCCGCAGCCCGGCCTCGCGGGGGGTCCTTGCTCCCTTGCGCCGGTTGCACTTGATGCAGGCGAGGACGCAGTTCTCCCAGGTCGACGGTCCACCGCGCGAGCGAGGGAGCACATGATCGACCGAGAGCTTACCGACGCCCGGCTGCTCGCCGCAGTACTGGCACGTGAAGTTGTCGCGGCGGTAGATGTTCCGCCGGGAGAACGCGACGTGCTGCGAGGGGATCTGCGCGTAGGTCGCGAGCACGATCACCTCGGGGCAACGAATCCGCAGTGACGTCGTCTGCACGAACGGCTCACCACGCAAGATGGGCCTCTCGGTCCAACTCACGAAGGAGTAGGTCGAGTAATCGACCGGGTCCACGCCGCGAGCGACGTCCTGATACATCAGTACCAGGGCATGACGCACCGAAGTGACGTTGACCGGTATCCAGTTGCGATTCAGAACGAGAGTCGCGTCAGCAAGGGACATGACGAGGCTCTTTCGAGGGTCGGTTGGAGCGGGCTCTCGGCCCGATTCCAGGATTGACTGGGTTCGATCGTAGCCATTGATTCCTGCTTTGGCCAGCGCGCAAAACGGTCGGGTCGGCTCTTCTCGGGATTTTCACCGAAGCGCTTTCCCGCGGGGTGGTCCACAGTCGATGGTGGAACGGGCCTCCCTGGTCTTCCATCGACCGACGTCCGGACGGAGTTCCGGTTCTCACGAGCTTTCCGCCCATGCGACCTCGATGATCACGCGCTTCCTCACTCTCCTCCTGATCTGCCTGACCGGCGCCGGCTGCAGCATCTACTCGCGTCCCGAGCATCCTCGTCCCGCGACGAAGCTCTCGAAGGAGGTGCTCTCCTACTTCGCCTACACTCAGGATGAAGAGCTGCCGACGCTCGGAGAGATCGAGGATCAAGGTGCCTACTGGACGCGAACGGTGACGTTTCCGGCGCGCCCGGGCGAGGCAGGCGGCGAGCCGGCCAAGGCGATCGAGTACCTGCCGAAGCCGATGGGAGCGGTGCCCAGACCGGCGGTCGTCGTCATGCCGATCCTCGGCGGAAGCTACGGGATCTCTCGCTACCTCGCCGAGTACATCGCCGCCCGCGGTTACGCCTGCTTGAGGTTTCTCCGGCCGGGCAAGCTGCTCGATCGCCAGCTCGGGCTCGAGTACTCCCTGGCGATGTATTGCCGGGCGATCATCGACGTCCGGCGCGGCTTGGATTGGTGGGAGAATCAAGACGGCGTCGATGCGACGCGTCTCGGAATCGTCGGCATCAGCCAAGGCGGCATCCTCGGCGCCGCGACGATGGGCGTCGAGCCCAGGCTGCGATCGGGGGTGTTCCTCTTGGCCGGCGGCGGCATACCCGAGCTGATCGTGGAGTCCGAGGAGCCGTCGGTCGTGCGCTTCCGGAACACGCTGATGGCGAGGGAGGGGTGGAGCCTGGAGCGCCTGGCCGACGAAGCCGAGCAGCTCATCGGCCCCGTCGACGTCACCGACCTCGCCGCGGCCATCGAGACCGAGCGCGTCTTCATGATCCACGGCCGCTACGATCGCAGCATCCTGCCCAAGCACGGAGACGCCTTGTGGAGAGCGCTCGGGAAGCCCGACCGCATCGTCTTCCCCTTCGGCCACTACTCCTCGATCCTGCTCCTCCCCTGGGCCGCCGCTTTCACCGTCGATCATCTCGACTACACGCTGAGGCGGTAGAAGGCTGGAGTGCCCAAGCCGAGCGAGTCGCGGACCGGGTTTCTTGAAGGAGCATTCTCGAGCGAGCTTGGGCCGGGGCCGGCTGAAGCCAACGCTTCCAAGGCACCCTTGCTCGGAGCCTTTTCGCTCGACCGTCAGCGCCGTCGAGAACACTCCTTCCAGCTCGGTGGCGTCTTCCCGTTTCGGTCGCGCGGTCTCTGGATGCTCCGCGCGGTATTGGTCCTTAGCCTCTGGTGATGGCTTCGGGTTGCTTCAGATGATGATCTGTAGCTTGCTGGTAATGATGGGCGGCGGCCAGCATCTTCGCCTCACCGTCGAGCGGGCCGAGGAAGGTGATACTGGACGGCGAGCCGTTGTCGCGGAAGCCGTTGGGCATCACGACGCACGGGTGGCCGGTCAGGTTGGAGGCGACGAGTGCGTTTCCGTTGAAGGCCGGCGTCACGATCACGTCGTACTGACGGAACAAGGCATCGACCTCTTCGATCACTCGGCTGCGAACTCGCATCGCGCGGAGGTACTCGACCGCCGGGATCATCTGGGCCGTTCGGAACGAGTTCGGCCAGCTCCCCGGGCCTTGTGAGACCAGCTCGCGCACGCGACCGTCGCGCGTGATGTCGTCGAACGCGGTCGCCGCTTCGGCGTGGAGGATGACCAGCAGCTCGCGGTACGGCAGGTCGGGGATCGCGATCGCCTCGAGCTTCGCCCCTTTCTGCTCCAAGACCTCCAGCGTGGCTTGGTCGAAGTCGCCGCCGCGACGCCCCCTCTGAAAGTCCTGCTCGGCGAAGGCGATTCGCATGTCGCGGAGCGGCACGTTCGGGTCCCAGCCGAAGGTCGCTGACCGGACGGTCGGGTCCTTGCCGTCGGGTCCTTGGATCGCCGCGAACACCAAGGCGCAATCCTCGGCCGAGCGGGCGATCGGCCCGATCTTGTCCATCGTCCAGCTCAGGGCCATCGCGCCGTGACGCGACACGCGACCGAAGGTCGGTCGCAGGCCGGTCGCACCGCAGCGGCTGCACGGTGAGACGATCGAGCCGAGCGTCTCGGTCCCGATGGCAAAGCCGACGAGCCCCGCTGTGACGGCCGAAGCCGAGCCGGCCGACGAGCCACTCGAGCCCTGCTCGGGGTTCCACGGGTTGCGCGTCTTGCCGCCGAACCACACATCGCCCATCGCCAGCGCGCCGAGGGTCAGCTTCGCGAGCAGCACGGCACCGGCGCGGTCCAACCGCTCGACCACCGTCGCGTCCTCGTCGATCATCTGGCTCTCGAACGGCTTGGCGCCCCAAGTGGTCCGCGTACCGCGCGTCGCGAGCAGGTCCTTCGCGCCCCACGGGATCCCGTGGAGTGGACCACGGTAACGCCCGGCGCCGAGCTCCTCATCCGCGCGCTTCGCCTGGGCGATCGCCTGGTCCTTCATCAGGGTGACGACGCAATGGAGCTGCGCGTCGAAGCGCTCCAGCCTCTCGAGGTACATCTCGGTGAGCTCGAGCGAGGAGACGACGCGGTGCCGGATCGCATTCGCGAGACGGCTCACCGGCCAGAAGGCCATCTCCTCGAGATTCCCCGGCCGGTTCGGGACCGGCCCTTCCGGGAGGCGCACGGGACGATAGCTCTGATCGATCGGAGCACCGGGCGGCCGGGGGTCGAAGACCAGAGCCGGCGGCACCGAGTTGTCGAGCGGGAAGTCCCGGAGCCTCTGATAGCCGCGCAGATTCTGGTTGAGCCCGCGGACCATCATCTCGCGCTCTTCGTCGGTGAACTCGAGGCCGGCGATCTTCTCCGCCTGCGCCAGATGCTCCTTCGTCACCGACTCGTCCTGCGACGCAGCGGCGTAGAGCGCACCGGGCAAGAGCGTGCTGCCCAAGCCCGCGGCCGAGAAGAACTCGATGAACCGGCGGCGATCGATCTGCCCACTCATGATGACTCCTCCTCCGGCCGTGGCGGCCCGCATCCCCGGGTGGAGACGCGGGCCGGTGTCGGCAATCAGTTGCCTTCGACGTCGCTCCAGTCGATCGTCACCGTGACCATCTCTTCGCCACGCCTGACGGTGACCTTCTTCTTCGGCTCACCGCCCCGCAGCGCCTGGCGCAGCTCGGCCGCGTCGGCGACCTTGGTGTCATCGATCTGGACGAGGACATCGCCCGCCTTGAGACCGGCGGCCCCGGCCTTGCCGTCTTCGGTGACGTCGCTGATCGTCATGTCGTCGAGACGCACACCGAGCAGTCGCCGTGGCAAGCGACCACCCCGCGCCGCGCGGGCCTGGGCCTGCATGTTCTCGCGCGAGAGCTTGTGATCGAGGTTCGCGATCCCGAGCGCACCGATGGCCGCGACCATCGAGGAGTGCTTCTGATAGTCGGGGATCGCCGACTCGAAGGTGTCGTGCTGGGTGTGGTGCGTGTAGCGGTAGACCGCGTCACCCGACTGGTTCCAGAAGAAGCCGGGCACGCCCTTGCCGAGGAAGGAGTTGTGGTCCGAGCCGCCGCCTCGCAGGCCCTCGACCTCACGGATGGAGAACGGGAAGCGCTCGTCGAGCTCGATGACCGGCGCGAAGACCTTCTCGAAGTCCTCCATCATCGCGGCAGTCGCCGTGATGCCCGAGAGGTAGTTGGTGCCGCCGTCGTGGACCAGCACCGCCGAGATCTTCTCCATCAGGTCCTCGTGCTGATCGCAGTAGGCGCGTGAGCCCAAGAGGCCTTGCTCCTCACCGCTCCAGAGCATGAAGCGGATCGTGCGCTTCGGCTTGGCGCCGGACTCCATCAGAAGGCGAGCCGCTTCGAAGGTCGTCGCGCAGCCGGTGCCGTTGTCGGTCGTCCCCGTCGCACCGTCCCACGAGTCGATGTGGCCACCGACGATGACGTACTCGTCGGGCAGCTCGGTCCCGGGGATGTCGGCGATCACGTTGTAGAGATCGACCGGTCCTTCCTTGAAGTAGTTTCGAATGTCGAACTCGAGCACGACCTCCTCGCCCTGATCCAGCAGCTCCTCGATCGCCTGATAGTCCTCGCGCATCAGGTTGATCTCCGGCCGCGTCGGCAGGGTGTCCCACGTGATGCGGTAACGGCCGCCCGTCAGGATCAGGTCGTCGCGCGTCGCGCGAATCTCGCCGCGCATGCCGGCGGCCTCGAGCGGCTCACGCAGGTCGCGCGGGATTCGACCCAACATCCAAGCACCGTCGACGAGGCCGACCATCTGGGCGAGCTGCTCCTCGTTCTCGGGAACGCGGAGGACGCGTCCCGACTCCTTGCCGGTCGTGCCCGCCGTCCAGGCGTTCGTGCCGAACCGCAGCGGCCGGTCGATGGGCGAGACGATCCGTCCCGACCACGGACCACGGTTGAAGCCGACCGGGACCTCGCCCCAGCGCTCGAGCCGCGCATTCTCGATGCCGAAGCTCTTGAAGCGCTCCACCGCCCACTCGCACGCCGTTTGAAGCGAATCCGAGCCCGTCAGGCGCGGGCCGATTCGATTCACCATGTGATCGAGATGCTCTTGCACATGATTGTCGGTGCGACCGATCTCGATGATGCGATCGACCGTCGAGCTCTCCGTGTCGTGGAGCCCCGAGCCGAGAACGAGCAGACAGACGGTGAAGAAGGTCATCTTTGAATACTCCTGGGTGGGTCGCGAGGCAGGGCCGCGCCTCGTGGGAAGGGACCGGCGGCCCACATTGTATGGAAAGTCCCTGCCGATGCGATCTCGCATCTTCACACGGGGTGCACGGGAAGAAGGAGCATCTACACGGAGGACACGGGGAGCACGGAGAATATACACAGAGGGCACGGGGAGCACGGAGACGGGGCTCTCCATGGGGAATCGAGAGACTTCGCCGCCATCGGAAGCTTCCGGCGGATTCCCCCTGAAGAGCCCGCTCCGTGTCCTCCGTGCTCCCCGTGTAAGTTCTTCTTCCTCCCCCGCGTGCCCCGTGTGGATCCTTCTTCCTCCGTGCGCCCCGTGTGGATGCTCCTCTCCGGGTACCGTGTGAGCCCTTGCTGACCCGCCATGCTTCGCGTTCGAATAGAAGACGATCTGCCCCCCTCCAGAGGAAGGCTCGCTTGGCCCCATCGCTCCGTTCCCATCCACGCTCGCTGACGCTCGTGTCTTGGGCGCTCACCATCGGCGTCGTGCTCACGGCCGCGCTCTTGGCGACATTGATCCATCTTCAGCTCGACCGGGATGCGCTCGAAGAGCAGCGGAGGCTCGAAGCGGCGGTCCGCGATGCCAGCCGGGACGTCCATGACTCACTGCTCGAGAAGAGCACGGAGTCGCTCGAGAGGGTCGCGAAGCTGACACCCGATGCGCTCACCGGGTGGTTCTCGGCCGGTCAGCGGGACGCGTTCGTTCGCTCGCCATTCCTCGTTGCGGACGGTCGCCTGAAGTTTCCGCGATCCCGCGCTGCGGTCGCGCCGTCGCAATCCCGGCGGCCGGAGCTCGGCGAGCGCCTCGAGCGCGCCGTGCAGCGTGCCCAGCAAGCCGCACTCGGGGACGACCACGTCCTCGCCGAGCGCACCTACCGGATCCTCCTCGAAGAGCGGCTGCCACCGGCGGCACTGGCCGAGTCCGCGCTGCGGTTCGCCTCGTTCCTTGCGGACGATCCCGAGCGCATCGACGAGGCGCTGACCTGGTGCCGCCGCGCGGCGCGGGCCGCCGTCGACGCCGAGCTACCCGACGTGCGCCTCTTCGCCGAGCTCCGACAAGTCGAGCTGCTCACCAAAGCCGACCGCGACGAAGAGGCCGCTGCCCGGATCGCCACCGCACTCGCGATCGCCCGCGATCCGGAAGCCTTCTTCACCGCCGGACCGGCCGGCTCCTTCGTGATCGAGCGGCTGGAGAGCGCTCTCGAAGATCCCGACGTGCTCAGAGCCTGGCCGGAGCACGTCTCACTCGAGCAGCTCCGCGGCGAGCTCGATGCCCTCGAAGAAGAAGCCCACCTCGCCGCTCGATACGGCACCGAAGTCCTGGACGCTGTCGGCGATCGACGCGATGAAGGACGCCAGTGGCTGAGCCTCGACCCACCGCTCTGGATCGCCTATCGGCCGAAGTCCTTTGACGATGCTTCGACCGAGATCGTCGGATTCCTGGCGGCGAGCGAGCAGGTCGAGGCGCTCTGGCGAGACGCGCTGAATCGATTGCAGGCGAGTCTGCGTGCACCGTTCGCGCTGGAAGCTGCTGGCGGGGAGTCCCTGGCCCGATCGAATGACTGGCAGCCGACTAGCCAGGCGACGATCGTGCTCGAGCGTCCGATCGGTGACCGCGACGTTCGCCTCTCGGTCGATCTGCGGAGCTTGCTCGCCACAGCTCGAAGCAGCCGCGCGATCGCCTACGGCAGCTTCGCGCTGCTGCATTGCTCGCCATCATCGCCGGCGGCGTCGCGCTTCGAAAGGGCATCCAGCGTCAGCTCGCCCTCGCCGGCGCACGCTCCCGCTTCGTCACCGAGGTCTCTCACGACCTGCGCACACCGCTCACCCAGATCCGACTGTTCAGCGACATCCTGCGTGAGGGGTACCAGCGTCACCCTGAAGACGTCGAGCAGAGCCTCGAGATCATCGCGCGTGAGGTCGACGAGCTGGAGCGGCTGATCGACAACGTCCTCGAGCTCGCCCGATCCGAGGAGGGCGAGGACGAGCGCACGGCGAAGCCCCTCGACATCGGCCGCGCCGTGAAGGCCATCGCCGAGAAGCAGCGGCCTTACCTGGAGCGGCGAGGCTTCCGCCTCGAGGTCATCGTCGAGACGGGCCTGCCACGCGTGCTGCTCGATGCCCGGCACTTCGAGCAGGCGACTGCGAATTTGGTGTCGAACGCCGTCAAATACTCACAGGATCGAAAAGAGATCGAGATTCGTTGCACGACCGAAGGCCGCGGCGTGCGTCTCACCATCGCCGATCGTGGCCAGGGTCTGCCCGCCGAGTCCGAGCGCCTCTTCGATCGCTTCGCCCGCGGCGACGATCCGCGTCAGGCCCATGTCGGCGGCGTCGGCCTCGGCCTCTCGATCGTGCGCCAGATCGCCACGCGCCACGGCGGCCACATCACCGCTCGCCCCCGAGAGGGCGGCGGCAGCGAGTTCACCCTCTGGTTTCCCGCGATCGGAATCGACGCATGAGCCGAGCGAGCATCCTTCTGGTCGAGGACGAAGCCGACGTGCGCTTCGGACTGCGAACAGTCCTCGAGACCGAGGGCTTCGAGGTCCACGAGGCCGAAGACGGCGACCGCGCGCTCTCCCTCGCCGGCGAGCTCTCTCCGCAGCTCATGATCCTGGACCTGATGATCCCCAAACGCGACGGCTTCGAGGTCTGCCGGGAGTTGCGCTCACGCGGCTCGAAGATGCCGGTCTTGATCCTGACGGCGCGTGACTCCGAGGTCGACAAGGTCTTGGGTCTCGAGCTCGGCGCAGATGATTACGTGACGAAGCCCTTCAGCGTGCGCGAGGTCGTTGCCCGCGTACGGGCGCTGCTGAGGAGGCTCGGGGATCTGCCCGGCAGTGTCGGGACGACGCTGCGCATCGGCGAGGTCGAGATCGATCTCGAGCGCGCGCGCTTGCGACGCGGCGATGCGGAAGAGCCGCTGTATCACTACGAGCGCGAGATCTTGAAGAGGCTCTTGGCGGCGCACGGCGAGCCGGTCTCGCGCAACGAGCTGCTGAACGACATCTGGGGTCTCGACAGCTTCCCCACCACGCGCACGGTCGATTACCACGTCTGCAACCTGCGCAAGAAGATCGAGGCGGAGGCATCGGAGCCGCGGCATCTGCTGACGGTGCACGGAGTCGGGTACCGCTTGGTGCGGTGAGGTCCTTCGTGTATCCCCCGGCTTTCGTGTATCCCCCGGCCTTCGTGTATCCCCCGGCCTTCGTGTATCCCCCGGCTTCAGCCGGGTCGGGTCCCCGGCTTCAGCCGGGAAAAGAATGCGGGCTGGAAGCCCGCGCTCCATCGCCGCATGCGGGCTGGAAACCCCGGGCCGAAGGCCCGACGGCGTGTAGCCCAGGCCGAAGGCCTGGGTTCCGGGCACGCATCCAACGACATCCCCGCCCTGAAAGGGCGGCGCCGATCTTGTCCGATTGTGCCCGGGATCGCCTAACAACCTCTAACAACTCCTTACAGCGGTCTGACAACCTGAGAGGCCGAGAGGGATAGGGTCGAGGTCATCGATCCAGATCCATCGACTCCAGGAGCACAGACCATGAAGCGACTGATGATGCTGCTCGTCCTCCTCAGTGGAACGGCCATCGCCCAGGACGATCCGCCCGATGCCCCCGAGAAGCGGCTCCAAGAAGCCTGGTACATGGAAGTCGCGAACGGTCGCTACGAGGAAGCGCTCGCGATCTACGAGGAGCTGCTGGCGAGACCGGATCTGCCGCTGATCACACGTGTTCAGACCCGGCTTCGCAAGGCGCAGACGCTGAAGCGCCTCGGGCGCATCGAGGAGAGCCGCGCCATCGCCGAGGAGATCGTGAGGCGTTACTCACTTCCGACCGATCCGGCAGACCTAGAGTCATTGCGGAGGCGTGCCGGCGATCTGAGGTTGAGTGTCGAGGCTAAGAAACTCTTGCTCGCACGCAACGAGAAACAGGTCACACAAGATCATCCCCTCATTGCCGCACTTCGCCAAAAACTGGCGGAGGCCTCAGCAGAGTATCAGCAAGTTGCTCACTTGGTTCTCTCCACGAATGAGCAATCCGAACTAGCTCGCCTGGTTGAAGCCGCCCAACAAGAGCTCCTCGGCGAAGACGCCGAGCAAGCGACGCTACACCGCAAGATCGAGAGCCTGATCGCGCGGCTGGACAGCGAAGACGAAGCGACGCGCGTCGGAGCGATCTCGGCCTTGAAGCGCATCGGCCCGGAGGTGATCCCCCTCGCCCTCGAGGCCTTGCGCAGCGGCGACTACTACACCTGCGAAGGGGCCGCCAATGTGCTCGTGCACTACGCCCATGAGGACGAGGCTCACCGAGCCGTGGTCCTCACCGCGCTTCGCCAGGGAGATGCGATCGCTCAGGACGCCTTGTCACGCAGCTTTGCCAGCCAGATCCACTGGCCGATCCCCATCTTCCGGGAGATGCTCGCCGATGACTCGGCTCAGGTCCGCAGGACGGCGCTCGAGCTCCTCGAGAACAGCCGAGACTTGCGCAATGAGCGCGAGGCGCTGTATGCGGCGCTCGACGATTCAGCTCCCGAGGTCCGCGCCCTCGCCGTGCGCTGGCTGATCCAAACGGCCTCCGGCGAAGATCCGCAGCCGCTCAAAGAGCGATTGCCGGCGATCGTGAGCGACCCCGATCCGGCCGTTTGTCGCACGTTCGCCCAATTCGCCCACAATCATTTCCCACCCGAGCTGATGCCCGAGATGGTCACCGCCGCGATTCCGCTCTTGCGGTCGGACGATCGCGAGACCGCTCGATGGACGGTCGCTCTCATGGGAAGAGCGATTCAGCCGTTTTGGAGAGAGGGGGACGATCGACTGCTGCCGCGAATGACCGCGGATCAGAGCGGGAGGCTCCTCGACGGTCTCGAGCATTTGCTCCGGACGGCCGGTCCCGACCAGAGGACCGGCGCGGTCTACGCGCTCTTGATCGTGGAGAACGATCGCTCCCGCGATCTGCTCTTTCGCAGCCTCGAGGATCCTGAGGACAAGGTCGCCGAAGCCGCCGCAAGTGCGTTGGGCAAACGCCTCGACGAAGAGCGCGTCGTGAAGCGGATGGTCGAAGCCCTCGACGATCCGCGTTTGGTGGATCGGGTGACACGAGAGCTCCAGAACAACCTGGAACGAGCGGCCGTGAAAGCTGCAATGCTCGACCGCCTCTTCGAGCTCCCCGAGGACATGCTGAGTCGGCTCGTGCAGAGGTACCCCGAAGAATCAGTGCAGCGCACGCTGAAGTCCCTGGACGCATTCGACCGAGCATCGCCGAGGGTACAAGACCAGATCCTGGTGATCATTGGCAACGCGCAGCTCGAGAGTGCTGCACCGACCGTCATCCAGGCGCTTCGGTCGGAAGACAAGAAGCTCGTCGATCGAGCCCTCTGGGTGGTGGGGCGTGTCCCCTCCCCCGAGTTCGTGGCGCCCGTCATCGAGCTCTTGAAGTCGGAAGATCAAGAGATCCTGATCAAGGCGATTCACGCGGCCTCGTACCTGAGGGCTCCCGAGCTCGTGGAGCCCCTTGGGAAGCTCGCGACAGAATCTAAGGAAACTTCCGCTCGAAGGGATGCCATCCATGAGCTCTCGAGACTGGAGTTTCCCGGTCGGCTACCGTATGCCGTTCGGGCGCTGACCGATGAAGACGGTAACGTCGTCAACACCGCCATGAACATCATCAATCGAAGTCTCTCCGGCCGAGACAGCCGGCCGGTCATCGATCTCCTGCTCCCCTTGATCGGCGACATCCAGTCGCCGGGCTGGAACGCGGTCGAGCGTGTTCTCCGAGGCGGCAATGCCTCCGACGCCATCGCGCTGGCCAGTGAGCTCGCCGAGGCACCCCCCTGGAAGCAGAAGCGCATCCTCGATCTCTTGCCCAAGTTGGAGAATCCCGAGGTCTTGCCCATGGTTCGGCCGCTCACCGAGTCGACCGACCGCGATGTGCGCCAATCGGCTGAGTACGTCTTGTTAGAGCTCGGCACGTTCGAGGACATTCGATCACTCGTCGATACGTCGTTCGGGGTCAACGCGATCATCGCGTTCGGAAAAGCAGGCGACGAGCGCGCCGTTCCGATCCTCCTCGAGCAGCTCCAGTCGAGCGAAGGCAGCCGCGCTGCACTGGTCGTGAATGCCCTCGAGCCGTTCGCCCGGGCGAGCTTCGTTCCGGCTTTGATCGACAACGCGCTCTCGGAGCGGCCGGCTTGGGAGTCGTTCAAGCGAACCATCGACGGCCAGGAGCGCCAGTGGCAGGAGCTGGCGTCGGTACGCACGCTCGTGCACTACCCGGCCGAAGAAGCTCTCGCGGGTCTGGCTCGCATCCTCGAGTCCGATGCACGAGAAGACGTCCGGGCTGAAGTCATCGAGACGCTCACCCGCTTCGACGAGGCCCCCGCCCGCCAGCTGATCCTGTCGCAGCTCGACAGCGACTCGGCGACGGTTCGAACGAAGGCGATCGAAGCGCTCGGCACGTTCCTCGATGCCGATCTGCTGCCGATGCTCGTCGACCTGCTCCGGCACCGATTGCCCGAGGTGCGGCAAGCGGCTCAGCAGTCGATCGAGAAGATCCGCTTCTACCTCGATCAGAAGCGCTACGCCGAGGGTGTCGTGAACGGAACACCCACCGGCGAGGCCGGTGAGCTGGTTCGCATGCTCGAGCATGAGGAGGCGGCGGTGCGAATGGCAGCGGCGCAGGCCCTGGGACGACTGCACGACCCGGCTACCTTGCCCGCGCTGCTCAAAGCCCGCAAAGACCGCGACGAGAACGTCCGAAAGGCCGTCGAAGCCGCCCTCGATATGTTCACGGATTGATCTGAAACATCATTCGGACCGCCGGCTTCAGCCGGTCTCCGTGTCCTCCTTCCAGGCACCTCGGGGAGGACCCAGCCCTCACATCCG
>JAVJTD010000397.1:0-6276 GCA_040219065.1 Planctomycetota bacterium | reverse complement strand
ACGGCCTCTTGCCCCCCATCCGGTCTGATCCGCCAGGTGAGCGGAGGCGCTTGGTGCAGCTCTCCGATCGCGGTGTGGATCACCAACGCGCCGCTCTCGTTCAGCTCGAGGCGGTCGGCTCCCTCGCAGTGAACGACAAATTGATCGAGATCCGCTCCGGGTTCGAGCAGCACATCGTACTCGGCCGCGCCATCTCCGGCGCGCAGCCTCAGTTCGATGCCGTCGTACAGGTCTAGGTAGCTCACTCGGCCGTAGGCGGGAACGTTCGTCCGCCAGCCTTCGGGGTCGCGTCCCAGGTAGTAGTGGTGCGCCCCAGCCAGGCGCCCTTCGGCCGACAGGGTGACGTCGGGCCGGGCACCCTCGAAGCCCAGCCGCACGAGCACACCCGGAATGGCCCCTGGAAACTCGTGGCCCTTGCGTGCTCCGGGTGTCCGCTTCTTCCGAGCCGTCTGAAGGATGAGGAGACCATCGTCCTCCAATCCCACCATGCCGCTCCCAGAGCTCACGGCGTAGCGAATGCTGTCTCTCCACTGCCCTCGATTCTCGATGAGCCGGAAGCTCACCTCCGAGACCTTGGAGGCGACCCACTCGAGATCTCCATGCTTCACTCCTGAAGCTGGCGAAGTGCTCACAGGACCTGAGCTGTTCAGCGTCAGCAGGACGAAGAGCGTCAAGAAAGCAGCCATAATTCTTCCTTCACTGTCCACAAAGGACGGAGATTCGGCGCACTGGAAAGCACTCCGAGGACCATCGCCTGAGCCACGAAGCGAGCGGCCCGTTCGAGCGATACGGCGAGTCGCATCGGAACGATGGGCGGCTCCAAGCTGAGCTGGAGCTCATCAGGCTGCACGGAGGGTGCATCAGCAACTCACTCGACTTCATCACTGCTTCCAAGACTCGGCCCGGCGCAACAATCCTCATCCCCATGAGGGCGCCTGATGGAATTCAGCGGACGCAGGTCGTTTCCCGACCATCGACCCTATTCTTCCCACAAAGCGTGGTCAAGGGGGCTGGGTGAACCAGGAGGGCGGGGCTGTGCCCGCACGCAAGGCTGAAAGAGGCTGCCGCCCAACTCGACCAGCACGTCTCTCACCAGCCCGCCAATGTCACACCCTCCGCTAGTCCCCAAGCACGATCCGTTCGACATGCATCGGTCCAAATGACGTCAGGCGCCGCATGCGCGACACTTCCGCCCAGTCGACCCCGAGCGCTTTGGCGCGCTCGGGGGTCGTTCCTGGCACAGATGGCCCACTTTCTCCAATGGCTCGACCATCGCCTTCCGTCTCGGCCGCGCGGGCTCTGGTTGGCAGTCTGTTTCTGGAACAGATGGCCCACTTTCAAAGGTTGGCAATCTCTTCGTACTCGCCGACCTCGGGGCTCAGTCTCCGCCGGTGGCGGTGATCTTCGAGATCACGCCCTCGTGCAGGCGCCTCGCCTCTTTCTCCAGGTAGTCGAAGTTCATGAATGGCTCGCCGCCGGTCTTGGCCCAGTGCACGCGGCCTTGGGTGTCGATCAGGATCGTCGAGTGCAGCTCGATGTCCTCGAAGTCGTCGTAGGAATGAAAGCGCCGTGCATTCTCGAAGCCGGGATCCGACAGGAGGGTGATCTCGAACTTGCCCGACTTCTCGTAGTCGGCGATCTCGGCGGTCGAGTCCTTGCTGATAGCGACGATCTCGGTGTCCAGCGCTCGAAAAGTCTCGACGAGCTCGTTCGCTTTGTTGATCTGCTCCATGCAATGGAGGCACTCGTCGCCGAGGTAGAAGATCAAGAGGACGTTCTTGCCCTCGAAGCGCGACAGGGTGACCGGCCGGTTGAGCGAGTCGAGCGCCGATAGCTCTGGAGCAATTGGCGGCGTCCATAGGCTGTGCCCTTGCACGTCCAGGACGGTCTTCTGGAAGCTGCGCTGGTCGATCTCGAAGGGGCTCTCTCCCGACGGCTCGATGCCGGTGGCGCGGGCCGCTTCGAGCCAACGGTTCGAGGGATCCGCATCCGACCACACGATGTCCAGAGCGGTCATCGCCCGGCCGGCCTTCTCCATCTCGCCCAGAGCGCTGTAGCATCGGACCAGACCGCTCAGCGCGAAGCCGTCGTGAAAGACGGTCTCGAGCGTCTTCTCGAAGGCCGCCGCCGCCAGCTTCAGGCTGCCCAGCTCGAGGTACGCCTCGCCGAGCACGTTGTAGAGGAAGTAGGCCGACTGAGGCGGATCGTTCATCCAGACCTCTTCTTGCTGCTGCGCGGCTTTGGTGAGCAGCTCGATGCCTTCGAGGGACTCGCCCTTGGCGAGGGACAAGAGCGCCTCGATCTCGAGCTCGTAGAGCTCGGTGATGCGCTTCATCCGATTCATCCAATAGGCCTGCATCGGATCCGGGTCCGCCTCCTCGCCGCCACCGCCGGGAGGACCCTCCCGGAGCATCGCCAGGGCCTCCCTCAAGGACTCGAAGCTCGCCTCGGCACGGTCGAGGTCCTTCAATCCGAGATGGGCGCGGGCCTCGGCGTAGTGGCGGAGGAGCTGCTCCATCGGTCCTTGGCCCCAGTCGATCAGCTCACCCGAGAGCAGGTCGTCCCACTTCTCGAACTTGAGCATCGCGCGAACGATCGGTCCCTTCTGGAAGTCGCCGAACGGGCTCGACTCGATCGAAGGTGGCGCGAGAAGGAGCTGCTTCGCGCCGGTCAGCGCCGCTTCGTACAAGCCGAGCTGCTCCTGGATGTAACAGAGGTAATCGAGGTTGTGCACGTAGTCCCAATTGTCCTCGGGCAGGATCATCTCGTCGTGCATGTATCGCTTCTCGACGCGCGTCGCCGAGTCCATCGCGATGGCGGCCTCGTGCCATAGGCCGATTCCACTCAACACGTGACCCGGCATGTGCTGCAGGTGTCCGGACTCGGGAGCGACCTCGGAAAGCTTCAGGCAGCTCTCGATGCCATAGCGACCTTCCTTGCCGTCCCAATTGTGGATGCGATAGTGCAAAGCGCCCACGTGGTCGGGGTCCTTCGCGAGGACCTGCTGGAGGACGGCTTCCATTCCATAGCGCACTAGCCCGGCGGCCTCGGGACCGTCGAGGATGTCGGGCACCTCGAGCCAGTAGAGCGACTTCGCTTCGATGTCGTCGGTATGGTCCATGAGGAGCTTGTCGAAGGAGACGACGAACTCGTGGGTCGCCTTCCTCCTGGCCTCGCGCTTCTCATCGGCCGTACCGCGCCCACCCTCGGCTTCCGCGATCGCTTGCTTCGCTTGCCAGGTCTTCAGGTAGGCGAGCTCTCTCGGCGTGAGACCTTCCTTCCGCGCGAGTGCCTCCTCGAGGAACGTCCGCGATCGCTCGGGATCCTGCACGGCACGCGCCAGCCCCCAGTAGGCCATGGCGCAATCGGGGTCGAGCTTCAGGCACCAGCGAAACGAGCGCTCCGCTTCGAAGTACCAGAAGCTGTGCAGCAAGGTATGACCTTGATCGAACCATTGCTGGACCTCGGGGTGGCTGCTCGTGACGGGGAAGTGGCTCTCGCCGATTCCCTCCATGATCCAAGGCCGTCGTCTCGGGCCCTCATCGTAAGCAGCTCCGTGCCGCGAATGGCCCCACTTCGAGGTGAGGTCTTCGCCCTCTTCCTGAGCGGCGGCGAATGAGGCCGCGAAACAGACAAATGGAATGGCCAGCAAGGAACGTCGCATGGAATCCTCCTGCTTATCTTGATCGAGATGTTCGCCAGTTGGGACGGGAAGTCGCGCAGTATACCTGCTCGAGGCTGCTGGAGGGGCAAGGGGGATGCGATCAGCGTCTCGGCTTCCTCAGCAGCACGAAGATCGTCGGGCTCACGCGGGAGAACTCGCTCAGCTCGCTTCGCCAGCCCAGCCAGGCCGGGCCGCCCTCGAAGCGGTGGAGCTCGTAGCCTTCGGGACACTGCTGCAGGCGGTAGAAGTACTCGGACAGCGGTGGCTCGTCGAAGCGAGGGAAGAAGTTGGTCGTGAGGATCACCGCGTCGGAGGCGCGCTCGTTCAGTGCCTCGATCGTGTAGTGGGCCTCGGGGTTCCAGCGCGGGTCGAGCTGTGTGACGGCGTAGCCGCGCTCCGCCAGGCGTGGCAGGTAGGTGTCCATGGAGTACACCTCCACGCGGGCCGGCGGCGGGAGGTGCTCGGCGAGGAATGCCTCGGCGTCGTAGCGCGAGTCGAGGAGGAGGCTGGCGTCGATGCGGGCGCCCCAGGCGAGGGCGAAGACGGTGACCATCACCGAGGCGACTCGGGCCACCGTGCCCCGCTTCCACAACCAAGCGAGCGACAAGCCGGCGGCCGGGGCGAGGAAGAGGATGAGCGGGAGCGCGAAGCGGGGGTAGGCGAAGCGGATGCTGGCGATGGAGCCCAGGTAATAGGTCAACGCCGGTAGGATCAGCGCGAGAGCACGAGTCCGGCTTCGCATCATCAGCCACAGTCCGGCCAGCGCCGCCAGGACGATCGGCAGACTCGCGCCGGAGACGACATACCCACCGAAGCGAACGAGCAGGGACAGGTGCCCTTCCAGCGTCGCCGCCACTTCGACGTAGGGCTTGGTGCCCGGTCCATTGGTCCAGTATTCGAAGCGCGCTCTCCACACGTCGAAAGCGAACACCCAGTTGTTGACGAATGCGTAGGTGACGAAGGCGCTCAGGAGACCAGCGGCGATCGGCAGGCCCGATCGCCGATCCCGAACCCAGACGATCAGGAGCCAGATCGCGTAGCCGGCCAGGATGGAGTAGACCTGCTCCTTGGTGCTGATCGCCAGGGCGGCCGCTGCGCCAAGCGCCACCGCGCGGCGAGGCCGCCACTCGTCCTCGAATCGCAAGAGGAGCAAGAAGGCGAGTGCGGACCAAAAGAGCGCCGGTACGTCGAAGTTGCCCAGATGGGCGAAGAGCACGAGGTAGGCGTTGCCGACCGCGACGGCCATCGCGAACGTCTGCGCCCGCCCATCACCCGTCAATCGGAGCGTCGCTCGGCCGATGAGCCAGACGATGCCCAGCGCCATCAGGACGCTCACCAGGCGCGCGATCACCATCAGCGTCGTCAGGCTGGACAGCGGATCGGTGAAGCCGTAGGGAAAGTCCTCCTTCGGCTGGCGCAGATCACCGGTCCACGTCCACCAGCCGATGGCGGGCGCGTAGGCGGCGGCGAGGATGGCGTACTGGGCGGGCGGATACTTGTCGAACTCGAGGAAGCGGTTGTGGACCGCCTTGAGTGGGCCGATCGGCGTCTGGTCATCGTTGGACCAGGTGGCGTAGGCCGGCAGGCCCCAGTCGATGCCGATCAGGAAGATCACCGCCGCGAGCCCGAGCAGGAACCTCTGGGCGACGCGGCCGCTCGGCGGCGGGACGTCAGCTCCAGATTCCGTAGACATACTTGCCCACCGAGAAGAGGATCCCCAGGCCGAGGGCGATCGCGAGGAAGACGAGGATGGCGAGCCCGATGAAGCGGCCCACCTCCTTCATCGCCAGCTTCAGCTCTTCGCGTTCGTCATCCATCCCGCACCTTCCGTGGTCATGCCCCGAGTGAATCGGTCATTGGAGCCCGCCATCCGGCCAGGGTCAAGCGATGAAGGGACCCTCATCCGGATGAGCCGTCGCCTGAACGAGCTGGGAATCCACTCCAGAGCCGCCCACCTTCGGGTCGATGAAAACGCGAGAGTCCTTCCCGAGCACCTCAACCTACGAGGGCGGGACGGGCCGATGACCGAAGATTTGCTCGCACGATCGATCGACGGAAGGTCATGGACGAACGACCGGACCGAGGACCACGCAGCCAAGAGAGCCCGCTCGACCTGAGCGCGCTGAGCCACCTACGCACGATCTCGACGCGCAGCGGTGAGACCGTGGCCACCGTGCTGCTCCGGAGCTTCCGCCAGGAGGTCCCGCAGCTCCTCGACAACGCTCTGCAGGCCGCGCGAGCGGCGGACTGGCGACGAGTGGCCGTCCTCGCCGGCGGCATGCGGTCGGCTTGCGCCATCGTCGGTGCGACGAAGCTGGCCCGGCGCTGCGCCGATCTCGAGCGCGCCGCGTCCGAGGAGAAGGAGGACCGGGCTCGCCGGCTCCTTCCCGTCCTCGTTCGCGAGCACGCCCGCGCCGTGACCTGGCTCGAGGCGACGGACATCGATGGCTCGGCTCCGCCGAAGCCGGCGGCGAGGCCGATCCGTCGACAGCGCTCCTGAGGATCGCTGCGATCGCGCCTGAAGGGGCGGTACTCGATCTCGGCCGCGGAGTTTCGGATGTGAGGTCTGGGACCTCTCGGAGGCGCTTTGAGAGAGGGCACCGAGACCGGCT
>JAVJTD010000394.1:0-16010 GCA_040219065.1 Planctomycetota bacterium | reverse complement strand
CTGGGTGACTGGGTGCTTGGGTGACTGGGTGCTGGGGTGCTGGGGTGCTCGGGTGACTGGGTGCTTGGGTGACTGGGTGCTTGGGTGACTGGGTGCTGGGGTGCTGGGGTGCTTGGGTGACTGGGTGACTGGGTGCTGGGGTGCTGGGGTGCTCGGGTGCTTGGGTGACTGGGTGCTTGGGTGACTGGGTGCTTGGGTGACTGGGTGACAGGGTGACAGGGTGACAGGGTGACAGGGTGACTGGGTGCTTGGGTGACTGGGTGCTTGGGTGCTGGGGTGCCGTGATGGCTGGAGCTACCCGAGGATCAATGCGCGAGCTCTCACCGTTTCACCAAGGAACCACAGCACTCGAGCACCTTCTCCGGACCGACGGCTTCAGCCGGTCTTGGCGTCCTCCCTCCAAGCGCCTTGAAGAGGGCCCCGACCTCACATCCGAAACTCCGTGCCCCGATGCTGCCGCGTCCACACCAGCCGCATTCGGAGCGCGGGCATCCTGCCCGCATCGGGCCGCGCAGCGGCCGATCAGCCGCGTGAGTGTAATCCAGGTGATTGCGCCCCATCTCCCGAGACACTCGGACCGCCGGCTTCAGCCGGTCTTTGTGCCCTCCCTTCAAGCGCCTTGAAGAGGGCCCGACCTCACATCCGAAACTCCGTGCCCCGATGCTGCCGTGTGCAATCGTACGCCCTCTCGGACCTTCTCGATGATGCCCGCTACGGTTCGGGAGCTAATGCCACTTGAATGGGCGTTGCAGAGTCGAGCCTCGAGCTCGATGAGCTCGACTGCCTCCTCGCCGAGCGTCTCTCATCGACTCGAACGTGGCGTACTGCGCGTCGGTGATGTCGAAGGAGAAGCGTCTGCTCATGACGGGCTCTGGTGTTAGGTGTCCTTCTCGAGGCCAACCTCGTATCCGAGATTCTGAGAGTTGGTCGGTTCGCCTCCCGCATTCCCGTCCTTTCGTGTACCGTGTCGCGAGCACGACCCCCTTCAGACTCGGAGCTTTCATGCGGCTGATCGACTCGCACGCGCATCTGTTCTTCGATTGGTTCGACGAGGATCGGCAGGAGGTTCTCGATCGGGCGAGGGAGGAAGGTGTCACGGCTTTCGTTCATGTCGGGACCGACCTCGCCTCGTCTCGGAAGGTGCGGGAGGTCGCTCGGCAGCTCGAGCACAGCTTTCCCACAGTGGGCGTTCATCCGCACGACAGTGCGACGCTCGATGACGAGACTTGGGCGGCCGTCGCTGAAGAGGCTGCCTTCGACGATGTCGTCGGGGTCGGGGAGACCGGCCTGGACTTCTTCAAGAACTATGCGCCCGCCGACGTCCAGATCGCCGCGTTTCGTCGCCATGTGGCGCTCGCCCGGGATCTCGAGAAGCCGCTCGTGATCCACTGCCGGGACGCCTTTTCGGAGACAGCGGCGATCCTGCGTGAGTTCGCGCCGATTCGCGGCGTCATGCACTGCTTCACCGGGGATGCCGAGACTGCGGAAGCCTTCCTCGGGCTAGGGCTCCACATCTCGTTTGCGGCGCAGGTCACCTACCCGAAGAAGACCGAAGCGATCCAGGAGGCGGCCCGCCAGGTGCCGCTCGATCGCATGCTCGTCGAGACCGACTGCCCGTTCCTGCCACCACAGCCGTTTCGGGGAAAGCGGAACGAGCCGTCCTACCTCGTGCACACCGTGCGGCGCATCGCCGAGCTGCGCTCGATCGCGCCCGAGGCCGTCGCCGAGCAGACGGCCCGTAACACGATCGAGCTGTTCCGCTTGCCCATCGACTGAGGCCTCGGCCTCACTTCCCTTGTGACTCGTACTTCCGCGCGATCTGATCGAGCAGGTCCTGACGCGCGTTCGGGTTGTTGGCGCGGATCTTCTCGATCACCGGCACGATGTCCTCTTTCATGAGGACGTCGAGGGACCGAAGGGCGTGCGCGAAGGTCGTGACCGTATCGAGAGAGGGGTCGTAGAGCGATTGCTTCAGCGCCGCGATCGTCTCGGGGCTCTCATGGAACTGGAGCTCCTTGGCCGCCGCGTTCCTGAAGAGGACCGGGGCGTCGGCGTCGAGGAGGAAGCGGCTGAGGACGGTGACGATCCTCGGCGTCATCGAATCGGAGATGCGATGGCGAATGTCGCGAAGCAGCACGTCGGGGTTGTAGTCGGCGGGATCGCCTTGCTCGAGGATGCGGACATAGGCGAGGCTCGCCTGATCCTGATCGAGGTGGAAGAACAGCTCGATCGCGTCGCGCTGGAGGAGGACCGGGTGGACGATCGACTCGCCGGAGAGCTCGGACAGGTGGCGCAAGGCGCTGCTGCGATCGAGGTCGGCGAGGGTCTGGAGGAGCTGCGCCTGGTAGCTGGCCCGCACGAGCGGGGCGCCGTCCTCGGGATCGACGCTCTCCTTGATGCGGACGAGCTCGGCCTCGAGCAGCGGCGCGGCCTCCTCACCGAGCTCGACGATGAGCTCTCGCGACGCGGCCATCATCGTCTCGGCCTTGGCGACTTGCGCGGGATCTTGGACGCGATTGCTCCAGAGCTGGATCGCGTTTCGGAGCGTGCCGAGGTGGTGGGCGGTCAGGCGCTCGATCTCGGATCCCGACAGGGCCGCGGGCTGGGACGGCGGCGGCAAGAGACCTCGGATCGCCGAGAGCGACTTGTCGGCTCGCCGCTCGATACCGAGCAGGAGCTCGATCTGGGATTGCGACGTGGAGCGGCTCTCCTGGGCGAGCGAGGTCGTCGCGCGCTCGAGCTCTTCGAGTCGGCCGCGATCCTGGAGGTAGACGACGAGCAGCGTCCCGCTGACCAGAAGGGCAGCGGCAGCGATGAGAGGAGTCAACAGCTTCATGATGGGGTTCTCCAGCCAGGAACGAGCCGCGTGATCTCGCACGACACGGAACCGCCCAGATTAGCAAACCCGGGCCCAACCGCCTCGCGGCTGTGTGGGCGGAAGGCAGACCCGAATGGCGGCGGGCCAGGTGGGGAGATGGGGACGTCGCAGGAAAAACAGTTGATCACGCAAATCGGCCCTGCCTAGAATGATGCGCTTTTTCGTCCGTCCTGCGGGCGGGGAGCGGCAGAAGAACGCACAGTCGATGGTGCGCTCTCGCACGGTCGAGAGTGGCCATCGATGCGAGCCGCCTGGGTGCGGCACTTGGAGAAGACAACCCTAAGTCCTGGGCTTGTGGGGGGCTAGCGCTTCCGGACGGAATTGGACAGGCTGGAGGAGACGGCGACGATCGTTGGTATGGCGGTTGCGCTGACTACTCGGCCGCCCGTTCCGGGAAGTGCAGTCGGATCGGCACGCCAGTGCGGTCCACGGGGCGGTGGAGCGATCCCTTACTGGATAGGACGTGAGAATGAGCTGGTTCGGAAAGGTAGTGGCGGTTGGCGCCACGTTGTTCGTACTGACCTTGAGCGGCTGTAGTAAGAGCGGAGGCAGCAGCACGGCTGGCACTCCGTCGCTCATCAGCTTCAGTTTGGGCCGCTCTCAGATCTCTGGTTCGAACACGATCACCGCGGGTGTGTTCGTCAACGAGCCTTTGATCTTCGAGTTCTCGGTCCCGATCGATCCGTCTTCTGTGAGCTTCGACACGCTCCAGATCGTCCGACCCGACACAGGCGAGTTCGCACCGGGCACCTTCGAGGTCCAGGGCGCTCGCGTGATCTTCCGTCCCGATGTGACCTTCGACCGGGCGAATCCGGCGGCGGGTCTGAGCTTCGGCTTCGCGTTCGACACGCGGTACCTGGTCGCGATCCCTGGCCAGCCGAGAGAGAACCTCATCCGCTCGGTGAGCGGCGCGCAGATTCGAGAAGGCGCGACGATGGCGTTCCAGACGGCGGCGGCGGGTGCCGAAGACAATCCCTTCGACTTCTTCCCTGGGACGCCCAAGGTCACTCTGATCGAGCCCGAGGGACAGCCCGACCCGACCAATCCCGAGATCATCGTCACTGAGGTTCCCGTCGACAGCCAGGTCGTGCTGGAGTTCTCCGAGCCGGTGAATCCGGCGACCGTCATCGGTCCGGCACCTGGCGAGAGCAACACCGTCATCGTGCAGGTCGACCTCGACGGTGACCCGTCGACGGGTGGCTCCGAGGATCGCGTTCGCGTCCCGGGCACCTACTTCCTGGACATCAGCTCCACTTCAGCGCAGCTCACCTTCCGCTTGCCCGCCGGGTCTTCGTACCCCGGCTCGGCGGTGCTCGTCGTCACCGTCGGCGGATCGGTCGCCGACGTCGCCGGCAACCAGTCGGGGGCCACGAAGAGCTTCTTCTACAGCACCGTCTTCGCACCTCCGGGCGATGTCGTCTCCATCGGTGAGACCTTCTCGAACAACGACTTCGAGGATGTGCAGGCGACCGGTGCGCGTTGGAACCAGGTGAACAATCAGGGCGTGCTCCGTGCCGGCGCAGGCGGCGGCTTCGCCATCCATGGTGAGTTCGCCCCGACTTCCGACGTCACCTTGAACACCGACAGCCAGGTGATGACCGACCTCCTCGGTCGGCAGGTCACCGTCACGGATGGCCGGTTCTTCTTCAGCCGCGTCGCGATTCCGTCCGGCGTCACGGTCCGCGGCGTCGGTAGCAATCCGCTTCGGATCTTCTCGTCCGGTGATATCACCGTGAACGGGACGATCGACGTCAGTGGCCAGGACGCCGCAGAGGTCCGCGACGAAGAGACCGTCGGCGGTTCTCCGGGGCAAGGTGGTCCGGGTGGCTTCCCCGGTGGTCGCGGCGGCGATGCCGTCGAAGGCAGCACTTACTTCATCGCGAGCGCCCCGTGCGGCGACGATCCTCCCGGGCTTCAACCCGGGGACGGCGAGGATGGTCAAGGCCCGGCGGCTGGACTCGCCTCGATCGGTATGACTCTCGACGAAGTGCTCTGCGCTTCGTTCACCTTCCTCGTCGCCAACATGTCCGGTGGTGGTGGTGGTGGTGGCTACGCCACGCCGGGTGAGACGGGTGCGACCGGAAGCAATTTCGTCGGCTGCAACGTCCCCGTTCACGACAACAAGTGTTACGACGCCGGCAGTGGATGCGTCCCGCGTCCTCCCGGAGCAGGCGGCGGCCAAGGTGGGCCGGTCGGCAATCCGCGCCTCGACCCGCTCTTGGGCGGAAGCGGCGGCGGCGGTACCGGCAACAACTTCTTCGAGTCTCGCGGTAACGGGCTCGGAAACAGCAACTGCTTGCCTCTCGCCACGACGAACTTCAACCCCGGCACCGGCGGTGGCGGTGGTGGCGGCGCTCTCCTGCTCCAAGCCGGTCGTCGTCTGTCCATCCAGGGCAACCAGAGTGGTGACGCGGAAGTGTTCGCCAACGGCGGCTCGGGTGGTCCGGCCTTCATCGAGGAGCTGCCTTCGGGTCAGCTCAAGCCGGCGGGTGTCGCGACGGGTGGCGGTGGATCCGGTGGCGGTATCCTCCTCCAGTCGAGCTGGGACAACTCCATCGACGCGAGCGTGACGATCAACCTCACGCGCTCGATGGTGCAGGCGCTCGGCGGGCCGGGTGGCAATCGCCTCCCCGATCCGAAGTTCACCGGTGGAGACGGTGGCGCTGGCCGCATCCGCATCGAGGCCGTCGACTCGTCGACCGGGATCGACTTCGTCCAGGACGACGTCGCGCCCTTCAACGATGGATCCATCGAGGGCGACGGAACCATCGGTGACTACGTCGGCACCGGTTTCTCGGCCGCTCGCTCCGCGTTCTACAACACGCGCGAGCTGCTGCCGATCTACCAGGGCTTCAGCCTGACCCTCGATGGCGTGCCGTTCGGCTTCAACGCCCCGAACAACTTCGTCAACGACGGCTCCTTGGGGGTCATCATCGCGTTCCAGGGTACCAGCGCCAACGCGCAAGGTGGTCCGAGCCCTTCGGCCGCGACCAACTGGACGTTCGACATCCGCGAGGTCAACGATCGTCAGTTCGTCCGCTTCCTGATCGTCTTCACGCCCGGCTCCTCGGTCGCTGTCGACAATCTCCGCTTCTTCTTCCGCGGACGCTGATCGATCGAAGCGACTCGATCTTCTCGAACGGGCCGGCCTCGAAAGGGGCCGGCCCGTTTCGTTTCACGGGCCTGACGCCGATGTCCGAGCACACCCTCCGACTCCGAGCACGCTGGATCGTTCGGGAACCCGGCGTGGTCGTCTCGAACGCCGTGCTCGAGATCCGAGGCGGACGCGTCGTGAGCTGTGATCGGCGTGATCGTTCCGCCGACCGGGATCTCGGAGAGCGGGTCCTGCTGCCGGGCTTCATCAATGCGCACGTCCACCTCGACCTGACGGCGCTCGGGGGATCGGATCTGCCGAAGAGCGGCTTCGTCCTTTGGGCCCGGGCGCTGATGGCGGAGCGCTCCGGGTGGACGCCCGAAGATCATCGGCGGTCCGTTCGCGATGGGGTCGCCAAGGGCCTCGCCGCCGGGACGACGGCCGTCGGCGACATCGACGGGACGGGCGCGGCCTTGGCCGCGGCGGAACTTCCCGGAATCGCGTTCCAGGAGACGATGGGATTCGAGCCGGAGGTCGCCGCAGCCCGCGCTTCCGAGGTCGCGGACCGAATCGATCGAAGCTCGGCTCGTGAGCTTCGGCCCGGCCTGTCGCCTCACGCACCGACATCGTGCTCGCCCGACCTGTATCGCGCACTCGATGCTCTCGCGAGCCGGCGCCGCTGGCGGCTGTCGACGCACGTCGCCGAGACGCTTGAAGAGCTCGAGCTCCTGAGATCGGGGCAGGGACCCTTTCGTGAGCTGCTCGAAGATCTCGGCAAGCTGCCCGAAGACTGGCGCCCGCCGGGCTGCTCGCCCATCGCTGCACTCGCCCGGCAGGGAGTCCTCCGGCCGGAGATGCTGCTCGTCCACGCCAACTATCTCGAGGACGGAGACATCGACTCGATCGCCGGCGCTGGGTGCTCCGTCGTGTACTGCCCGCGCAGCCATGCCTGGTTCGGCCACGATCCACACCCCTGGCCTCGGCTACGCCAATCGGGCGTGACGGTCGCCCTCGGAACCGACAGCCTCGCCAGCAATGACTCCCTGTCGATGCTGGACGAAGTGCGCCACCTGGCGGGTCTGGGATGCGATCCCGAGACGGCCTTCGAGATGGCGACCCTCGGGGGCGCCGCGGCCCTCGGCCATGAGGGAGGTGGCTCTCTGCGCGATGGCGCCCGAGCCGACTTCGCCGTGCTGGAGCCGGGCCCCACGGCGCGGACACCGATCCTCGAGCGTCTCCTCGAGCCCGAGGCGCGCATCGTCTCCACCTGGATCGGTGGCCGGGAGCGTTGGCCGACAGTGGAGCATCGGAACGGTGACTGACGCCTTGTCAACGGGCCGATTTCGGTCAGAATCGGATCGAGGGCTCGTCTCTGCGGGGTGTTCTGCTCCGTCGGCATGCTTCCCAGAGGATCCGGGGAGCCTCGTTCGGTCTCGGCCGCAGTTTGGTCGATGACCGAGAACATCGAGGCGAGACAAGACGAGCGACGGTTCCGAGAGCAGCATGAAGAAAGTCCTACTGGCGTTGGCCATCCTGGTCGTCTCGGCGGCCGGTGTGCTGTATTGGTCTGGCAGAGGCGGATCCGACCAAGAGCCTCTGGAGCCGCCCCGCAAGGTCTGCTTGTTCGATTGGCCGGGGACCTTGCAGACGAGCGCTTCGGAAGGCGAGGTCCGCGATGTCTCTCTGCCGAGCTTCGACCGCGGCTGGCGCGTCGCGGGTAGCCTCCAAAATCCCCTCGAGGCCGAGCTAGCCGACATCTCGCGGGCATTCGAGGACGGCGATCCGACACCCTGGCGCTCCTTGCAGGAAGTCGACGGGGCGATCGAGGTGCGGGACCTCGGACAGATGGGATACGGCGCGATCCGGGCTCCCGCCCGGCGCAACGTGATGCGACTCAGCGGGCGCCGCGGCGTCGTGTACACCCTCGTCCCGATCGATCCGGGCGAAGCCTACCGCTTCTACGGAGACGCGCAGGCCAGGAGCCTGGTGCCGAAAGAGGGACAGGACTTCTACGGTGGCACCTGGTACCTGGCCGAGCTCTCCGGGGACGGCGAGCCCGAGGCGCTCCTGAAGGACGGGCTGCGCCCTGTCCTGACCGCACGCCATCAGTTCGAGGCCTCCGCCACGCGCGACACGGCGATGACGACGTTCCGGGCGAGCCCGAAGACGCGCTCGCTGTTGATCGCGGCGGTGCTCGGCATGCCTGGCGAGGTGGAGAGCGGTGAGGCCGTCTTCTGGCACCCGCGGCTCGAGCACCTGACGGAGCAGATGTACCGCGAGGTGCGACTCCACGAGATGGCCCTGCCCTTCGAGTCCCGCTTCGAGGGTGACCGGGAGGACTGGCGTCGGCGACGGCGCATCCGATACGAGCTCGGAGCCGAGACGCGTCCGTCGATCGTGATGATGCCGGGCGAGAGCCTGACGTTCGAGGTCCAAGTGCCCGAGGAGCTTCCCGAGCTCTCGTTCGCTCTGGGACCGTGGTACTCGGAAGAGGAGCTCGGCACCTCGGGATCGGGTATCGCCGAGATCCGGATCGGAGGGGAGTTGGCGCTCACCCGAGAGGTCGCGCCGGCGGAGCTCCGCCTCGATGCGCGCTGGATGCCGATGACGCTCGACCTCGAGCACTCGGCGGGTGACACGCTCGAGATCGAGCTCCGGGCGAGCTCGGGACCCGTCGTCTTCGGCTCGCCGATCATCGCCTCGAAGGCCTCGGCTCCGGAGCACCCGAACGTCATCGTGATCTCGATCGACACGCTCCGAGCCGACCACGTCGGCTGCTACGGCTACCCGAAGGGCACGACTCCGAATCTGGACGCCTTGGCTGCGGCCGGTATGCGCGCCGAAGACGTGACGTCGCAAGCGCCCTATACCTTGCCCTCGCACGTGAGCATGTTGTCGGGCCAGTTCCCTTCGGTGCACGGAGTCCAGACCGCCGCCGTCACCATCTCGCCCGGCCGCACGCCACTGCTCGCCGAGATCCTCTCTCGCCGCGGCTATGTGACGCGAGCGTTCACGGCCGGCGGCTACTTGAACGCGGGATTCGGCTTCGACCGCGGTTTCGATGCCTACTCCAACGTCGACCCGATCCGCCATCGCGCGTCGCCGCACTTCGAGACCTTCATCGCGCGGCGGCCCGATCTGCTCTCGGACGCGATCGTCGACGAGTACGGTCCCGAGCGCGTGGCCGATTGGATACGCACCCACAAGGACGAGCCGTTCTTCCTCTTCGTCCACTCCTACGAGGTGCACGACTTCGATCCGCCCCAGGAGTACCTCGACCAATACTGGCAAGGCCCGGCTCCGGTCGAGGACTTCGCTCCGTACCTGAACCACGAGTACGCTCTCGAGCACGGCATCGAGCCCGAAGTGTTGAAGTACATCGTGGCGCACTACGATGCCGCCCTGAAGCACACCGACGACGTGATCGGCCGCTGGATCGCCTTGCTCGAGGAGCTGGGCCTGTCGGACGACACGATCATCGCGGTGACTTCCGACCACGGCGAGGAGCTCGGCGAGCGGGGCGTGATCGCTCACTCATACACGTTGTATGAAGAAATGATACGCGTGCCGTTGATCCTGAAAGCGCCGGGCACAGCGCCTCGCGTCGTGACGCAGCCGGCGATGGTCGTCGACCTCGTCCCCACGATCCTCGGGCGCTTGGGTCTCGAAGCCAACCCGAGGATGCAAGGGCGAGACCTCTTGTCGGGCCGCTCCGACTCGCGCTTCATCTGGTCGGAAGTCGACGAGATCGCTCACAAGGTCGCGCTCCGTGGATCGAGCGACTGGAAGGTGATCTACGGGCCCGAAGGCGGCGGTACGATCTTCGACAACCCGAAGCGCTGGGAGGTCTACGACCTGCGCAGCGATCCGGCGGAAGCGCGCGATCGGTCGGGTGAGGACCTCGACCAGCCGGCGCGGCTCCAGAAGGTCCTTCCGAATCTCGAGGAGACCCTTCGAGCGCTCGGTGCGGGGTTCGGGAAGCTCGGGTCCGGTGAGCTCGACGACAAGACGAAGGAGCAGCTTCGGCAGCTCGGATACATCAAGTGACCGAGCTCGAGTCCGGGAAGGGGGGAGACACATCACCGGTCCGAGCCTGGGAGATCGCAGGGTTGATCCTCGTGCTCGCGAGCGCGATCTGGATCGCCGGCACGGACTTCCTCTGCCCGTGGAACGATTTCCACCACGGCAGCAACGGCGCCCGATACAGCTTGATCGCGCGGAACTATCTGGCGCACGGCGGTGACCCGACGCCCCGCATGGATCCCGTCTTCGCGGACGAGCCGCTCTTCGAGCCCTACCTGCGCCACCCTCCGCTCCTGCCCGCGCTCATCGCCGTCTCGTTCTCGGTCTTCGGCGAGGCGGAATGGGCAGCACGCCTCATCCCACTGACAGCCCACGCCGGCGTCATCGTCCTGCTCTGGTGGCTCGCTCGAAGGTGGCTGGGCGCGCGAGTGGCCTGGTTGTGCGTGATGCTCTACGCCGCACTTCCGATGTCCGCCTACTACGGCGGGATGGTCGACCCACAAGGCTCACTGGTCATCCTGTTCGTGCTCTCCAGCCTGGCGGCTGGGGAGCTCTGGATTCGACGGGACTCCCAGGTCGCGTTCGTCGCCGCGGCCATGGCCGTCGGCCTGGCGGCTCTGACCGATTGGCCCGGATTCTATTGGGCCGGTCTCTTCCCCGTCGCGATGGCGATCCTCGCCCGCGATCCGGCGCTTCGGGGCCGACGCCGCGTCTGGTCGGTTCCTTGCCTCGGGCTGCTCCTGGCTGCGTCCTACTTCGCCTTCGCGGGCCTCATCCGGAGCGACGCTCCTGAGATCTTCGAGCGCGCCTTGCGCACGCGCTCGGCGTGGAGCCTCATCGAAGCGGGCGTGGGGGCGAGGGAGCTGCTGACAGGAGTCGCCGAGAGGTGGCGCCCTTACTTCCCTTGGGCGTACCTGGCACTCGGGGGATTGGGCGTCTTGTTCCTGGTCAAGGACTCGGCGCGCCGCATGGTGGCGGGGCTGATGGGATTGCTGACGTTCTTCGGGCTGCTCCACGTCGCTTTCTTCCCCCAGGGCGCTTGGGTCCACGAGTACTGGGCCTATCTGTGGGCGCCTCCCTTGGCGATCCTGGCCGGTGCCGGACTGGACGGCATTGCGCTCACGATCACACGGCAGCCGCGCGCGGCTTGGACGCTCGCGGTGGTGGTGGCGCTCGGTATCTCGGCTCACCACGGGCGCGAGGTGTATGAAAGGCGACAGCGGGAACAGCGGTTCGAAGCGTTCGACTTCGCCGCTTCCGTGCAGAAGCACACCGAGCCAGACGATGTCTTGTTGACCACGGCACCGGTCCCGAACTTCGGTGCTCAGCTCCTGTACTACCTCCATCGGCGAGTCGAGCCGCCACTCGAGAGCTTGGAGGCGCTCGAGTCTCACTGGTCCCAAGCTTCAGAGCCGCTCGTCGTCTTGGTGCATCTCCCGACGTTGTCGACCATCCGGGACGAGCGACTCCTCCGTGTCCTGGCGCGGCGAGCACGTATCGAGACGGGTGCTCGCGGGCACTCGCTCTGGCGCCGGCTAGTACTCCCGAAACCGGTCGAGTGAGAGAGATCGAACGGAGCGCGTTGGCGCTTCTTGACTTACTGCGGCGGCTGGACTAGCGTCGGGGGAACTCGAACCGAAAGGGGCCCCGAGGGACTTGGCTGTGTGGGCGGATCGATTCCTCGCCTTCTTGGGCGACCGTAATGACTTCGTCTTGGTCGGACACGTCTCTCTCGATGGGGATTGCGTCGGTTCGCAGATCGCCCTCTACCATGTGCTCCGAAAGCTGGGTCGCCGCGTGCGCATCGTGAACTCGGATCCTTTGCCCCATCGCTTCGACTTCGTGTCGTGCGCTGACGTCTTCGAGGCCTGGGATCCGGCGCGTCACGAGGAGGTCCTGCGTCGTGCCGGAGGGCTCTGCGTCCTGGATGTCTCGGAGTGGGGGCGCTTGGGTGAGGTCGGTCGGGCCGCCCGTGCCGCGAAGCTCGAGTCGGCGTGCTTCGATCACCACGTGATCGAGGAGCGTGTCTTCGACGAGTACTTCTGGGATTCCGAGGCGAGCGCGACGGGGACCCTCATCGCGCGCATCGCCGACGAGCTCGATCTGCCGATGACCCAGGAGATGGCTGAAGGCGTCTTCATCGCGCTCGTCTCCGACACGGGCTGGTTCGTGCACGACAACACCGACTCGAGTGCATTCCGACTGGCCGCCCGCCTCGCCGACACCGGCCTCGACACGGCCCGCATCCATCGGGCGCTGTATCAACGGGTCGATCGCTCGACCATGCAGCTCGTCGCCCGGGCCGCGGCCGAGGCGCGCTTCGACGTCGACGGGCGACTTGCCTGGACCCGTGTCACCCAAGAGATGGCCGCCGGCGATCCGGCACGCGTCGAGGAGAGCGATCTCGCGCTGGGATTGCTGCGCTCGATCGATGGCGTCGAGGTCGTGGTCTTGCTCCGGGAGATCCGACCCGAGACGGTCCAGGTCAGTTGGCGAGCCTGCCCGGGGCACGACGTCCAGCGGATCGCGGCTTCCTTCGGAGGCGGCGGACATCGACTCGCCGCGGGCGCGACCCTGCAAGGGACGCTCGCAGACGCCGAGGGTGCCGTGTTGTCGAGGACACGCTCGATTCTCGTCCAGGACACCTGAGCTGGTTAGGCGATGGACGCGATCATCTCCGACATTCACAGCAATCTCGAAGCGCTGAGCGCCGTCTTCGAAGACATCGACCGTCAGAAGGTCGACTCCATCCTGTGCCTCGGAGACGTCGTCGGCTACGGCCCGCAGCCCGTCGAGTGCGTCGATCTCGTCCGCGATCGCTGCCGGTTCGTCTTGCTGGGCAATCATGACGACGCCCTCTTCCACGGCGCGCCGGACTTCAATCCGATCGCCCGACAGGCGATCGAGGTCAACCGGACGATGCTGCGGCCGAGCTGGCTCAGCATGCCCAAGCGTCGGGAGCGGTGGCGGTATCTCTCCGAGCTCAAGCCATCCCATCGGGAAGGCGACATCCTCTACTGTCACGCCTCGCCGCGCGATCCGCTCCGCGAGTATCTCTTGCGACCCGACATCGTCTTCGATCCCGGCAAGATCCGATCGAACTTCGAGTTCGTCGAGAGCGTGTGCTTCGTCGGTCACACACATCAACCGGGCGTGATGACCGAGAAGCTCGAGTTCTTGATCCCGGCCGACATGGGCTATCGCTACCGAATCCCCGATGAAGGCCGGGTGATCATCAATGTCGGCTCCGTCGGCCAGCCTCGAGACGGGGACCCGAGGGCTTGCTACACCCTCGTCGACGACTCCGAGATCGAGTTCCGGCGAGTCCCTTATGACATCGCTGCCACGCAGAAGAAGATCCGAGAGCTGGGGACCCTGCACGAGATGTGCGCGACGCGTCTCGAGGTCGGCAAGTAAGGCCGGCTCGATGAGGGAAGGCGGCTGACGGCAGTAGGTCTCTAAGTCCTTCGTTCGTGGTGGCTTGAGGCTTGAGATCCGACTGAGGCTCGCCGTGGGCGGAGAGCGGCGAGCGGGCGGAGCCCGATTCCGACGAGTGAAATCCTCGGCGATAGGGAACTCGGGGTAGGTCGAATCGTGTCAACTACACGGCGAAGCCTGGCGCTCACCCGTTTTCATCCTCCGATTCCAACTTGCGACCCTGAGGGGATCGAGTGCGCGCGTAGGCCGTCCAGGTGCTCAATCGCCGCGGAGCCGACGCTCGGCCCTGTTGCCGTTCGTGCGGGCGCGGCCTCTTGGAGGAGGTTTGAATCGATGAGAAGGATTTGGGTGCAGCGCACCGCCCTGGCCCTCGGGCTCACGGGCGTTCTGACATTTGCTGCGACGGCTCAGAAGGCCGACTACGGCGTGGCCCCGCGAGCGGGTGTTCAGGAGGCTTTCGAGCTGTTCCAGGCTGAGAACGGCCCGGGCTGGCGGCTCACCTATCATCAGGAGACCGGCTACGGTCGGATCCTGTGGGGAATGAACATCCCCTCGCCGCGGCTTCTCGAGACGGATGACGACTTCGTCGCTCGCGCGCTGGAGCTGGTCGACGCGAACGCTGGCATCTTCGGCGTCGACTCGCAGGATCTCGAATTGGTCAGCGTCAACCACTCGCATCTGTCCCTGGCGGGCGGCACCGACAAGATCGGCGTCGAGCTCCGTCAGCACGTCGACGGCATGCCGGTGCACGGTACGACCTACGTCGTGCTGTTCCTCGAGGACGGCCGCGCGGTCAGCCTCGATGCCAACGTCGCGCCGATGGCGCGCGGCCTCGCCATCCGCCCGAAGCTCGCTGAGGTCGAGGCGCAGGAGAACGCCGTCAACGACTTCCTCGCCGAGTTCGGCATGCCCGCCGATGAGATCACCGAGCCCGAGCTCGCGATCTACTTCACCGACCCGAACGGCCGCCGCGAGGCACATCTGTCGTACCTCCTCGACGTCGGCAGCAACGTGCTCAACGGCCGTGGCCTGCCGACCAAGCAGGGCTACGCGATTGACGCGATGACCGGTGAGGTCGTCGATCAGTGGAACGAGGTCCACGAGGCCGACATCCTGGGCACCGTCAAGGGCTGGGCGACGCCGGGCGTCCGTCCCGACGTGGCGAACAACCCCGAGACGCTGATCAACCTGTCGGACATCACCGTGACGCTCTCGACCGGCGCCACCACGACGACCGACTCGAATGGCAACTTCGTGTTCAGCAACCAGACCGTGAACCGCACCGTGACGGCGCGTCTGCGCGGTCCTTGGGTGCGTGTCGTCAACCAGGCCGGCAGCGATGCCGTCATCTCGGCGACCTTCTCGCCGGACGTCTCGCAGGATCTGATCTTCAACCCCACGATGGGCCAGTTCACCACCTCCGAGGTCAATGCGGCCAACTGGGTGAACCAGTTCCGCAACTGGATCAAGTCGGTCGATCCTGGCGTCAACACGATGGACTTCCAGGTGACGGCGACCGTCAACATCAACTCGAGCTGCAACGCGTACTACAACGGTAGCTCGATCAACATGTACCGCTCCGGTGGTGGCTGCGTGAATACGGGCTATTCGACGGTGCTCGCCCACGAGGAAGGCCACTGGGCCAACTCCCGCTTCGGAACCGGCAACGGCTCCGACGGCATGGGCGAAGGCGGTGCGGATGTGTGGGCGATGTACCTCGCCGACGATCCGATCGTCGGGCGCGAGTTCAGCGGCAGTAGCTTCATTCGCACGGGCAACAACACGCGCCAGTTCTGCGGCGACGGCAACGGTGGCTGCTACGGCCAGGTCCACCGCGACGGTGAGGTCATCATGGGCGCTCTTTGGAAGGTGCGCCGCAACCTCAACACGACCCTCGGGAATGCCGCGGGCGATGCCATCGCCGACGCCCTGAACCTCGGCTGGTTCGTGCAGTACAACGACACGCAGATCCGCAGCATCATCGAGACGCACTGGCTGATCCTCGACGATGACGACGGCAACATCAACAACGGCACGCCGAACGCCGGCGACATCGACGGCGCCTTCCGCGAGCAAGGCTTCCCGGGCGTCACTTTCGGACCTCCCGTCGTCAACAGCGTCAACCCGACGTCCGCCGCTTCGTTTGGTGGCACGACCATCACCCTGACCGGCTCGAACCTCCAGGACACCAGCACGGTGTCAGTCGGCGGCAACTCGGTCGCCTTCCAGGTGGTCAACTCGTCGACGATCACGTTCGACTCCCCGTTCACGTCGTCCTTGGCCCCGCAGGTCATCGATGTGGCGAATGGCGCCGGCAGTGACAACGACCAGTCGCTCAACTTCACCGACAACGCCGATACCGACATCCGCGGAACGACGTTCATCTTCAAGCCGGGTGGAGGCAACTGGCTCCTCGGGGGACAGTCCGACGCGATCTTCGTGGTCTTCCTGGGCGTCAACGGCGGCACCACGCCGCTCGGCAACGGCGTCAGCGTTCCCGTCGGCAATGCTCAGCTCTTCAACACCGTTCTCCTGAACTCGGCCGGAACCGGCAACCTGAACCTGCCGGGCTACAAC
>JAVJTD010000372.1:0-6864 GCA_040219065.1 Planctomycetota bacterium | reverse complement strand
CTCGCCCGGGGCTACACGCTGCCGGCCCTTCGGGCCTACGGCCCGTGATGAAAACATCATCATGGCATTACCCACCCCGGGCTCGGGCCGGAGGACCGGCCCCGCCCGGGGCTACACGCTGCCGGCCCTTCGGGCCTACGGTCCGATGGGCGGTTCAAACGGCCAAACGCCAGACCCTTTCAGAGCGAAGATCGGTCGCGCGGGCTCTAGTGGCAAAGTTCTCCTGGACCGTCCCCTTGCTCGGCTCTTTACCGCTCCAAAGGCAGCTCTGTCGAGAGAACTCATCGACAATTCGGTGACCAGCTTCCGATTGGGTCGCGCGGGCCCCTTTTCAGTTGTCCTCGAGACTGTTCAGCAACTGCTGCGAGTCTTCGATGAGGGGGGCCAGCTCGGTGGCTTTCTCGAGGAGCTCGCGAGCGCGATCTTCTTCGCCGCGCTCGAGCAGCACTTCGCCCCAGCTCTGGTAGGGTCGGAAGAAGTCAGGCGTCAGGTCGATGGCGCTTTGGAAGTGCTCGTCGGCTTCTTCGGGGCGGTCGAGGGCGGCGAGGACTTGACCGAGCCTTTCGTGTCCGACGGCGTTCTTCGGGTTGAGCGAGAGGAACTCTTCGAGCTGCGGCACCGCCTGTCGCATCGCCGGTGCGTTGCGGGTGCGGATGAACATCGGGATCTTGCGGATGAGCGGGACGAAGCGCGCCATGTCCTTGGGATCGGCGAGCACCTCTTCGGCTTCCCCCGTCGGCACGGCGTGGACGTAGCCGAGGCTGGCGAGTCGCGCGCGATCTTCGGCGCTCAGCTCGCGGCTGTTGCTCAGCCGGCGCTGGGTCTTCTGCATCAGCTCCTGGAGCCGCTCGCGGTAAGCACTCAGCCGGTCGGGCTCGGCGGCGGCGAGGTTGTTCGACTCGCCCGGATCCTGCTGCAAGTCGTAGAGCTCGGGCTCGGGCGCCTCGATGAACTTGTATCGCACATCGCGCAGACCGTAGAGCGGGCTCCAGCCGTAGGTGTGGAAGACGTGCACGTTCTCGGCGTACGCCGGATCACCGGCGGGCAGGTCTTCCCCGCGAAGCACCGGCTCGAGCGATCGTCCTTGCGAGACCAGGCCACCGGGCGGCACGTCGCAGTGGTCGAGCAGCGTCGGTGCGATGTCGATCGAGGAGACGACGCCCGCCGTGCGTCCCACGGCCTCGACACCCGGGCCGGCGATGAGGAGCGGGACGTGGATCAACGGCTCGTAGATGAACAGCCGATGCGTCTCCTCGTGATCCCCCAGCCCTTCACCGTGATCCGACGTGACGACGACGAGCGCCTCGTCGCCGGCGTGATCGATCAGCTCGCCGACCTGCCGATCCGCGTACGCGACCTCGCCGTCGTAAGGCCGACTCTTGAAGGCTTCGCCGAGCTCTCCCGGAGCCGCATACGGGAAGTGCGGATCGTAGTAGTGGACCCACAGGAACCAGGGCTCGCCATCGTGCTCATCGATCCACTGCTTGGCTAGCCGGGTGATCTCGTCGCCGCGGCGCTCGAACTGTGACTCCATCCGCTCGCCCGGCTGGTGCTTTCGCGTCGGATCGACGATCGCGTCGTCGTAGCTCTCGAACCCCTGATCGAGCCCGTACGACTTGTCGAGTACGACCGAAGCGACGATGGCGCCGGTCCGGTATCCCTTGGCGCGGAAGCGCTCGGCGAGGGTCTCGACATCGGGCTCGAGCACGTAGAGACCGTTCGCCCGTACTCCGTGATACGGCGGCAAGGCACCCGTCAGGATCGTGGTGTGGGACGGCAGCGTCGTCTGAGATTGAGACATCGCCGAGAGGAACTGCACGCCGCGCTCCGCCAGCGCATCCAGGTTGGGAGTGTCTGCCCCCTCGTACCCGTAACAGCCGAGCCGATCGGCCCGCAGCGTGTCGATGGTGACGAGCAGGACGCTCGGCTGATCGGGCTCCTGCGAGCAGCCGAGGGTGAGCGAGAGCAGAGCGACGAGGACGATCGCTCTGCGCGAAGGTATTGCGTTCAACGAGATCTCCGTGGGTTCTGGACGGGCGGAGATTCTAACAGGCGGTTCGGTTTCGTGCTGGAGTGCCCAAGTCGACCTCGATCTCCGCCCTGCCGACTCGCCCCGCGGAGCGCCGAACGTGGAGGGCCCTCGACTGGCATCGGGGTGAGAGCCGTGAGCGTAGCGACCGGTCCTCGCCGAGTCCGTGGAGGGTCATTGCTGGTAGAGTCTCGGGGAGGGTTCGGGCGCTTCATCGCCGTCTTGAAGAACTGCGAAGCGTAGCGAGCCTTTTCTAAAAAAGTCTCGCTGCGCTCGAAGGTTCCTTAAGTCGCTGGACGGTCTTCGTCTCCGACCTGGCGGCAGGGACCCACTCCGGACTCAGTCTGGACCGGTCGCTGCGCTTGCGGCTCTCCCCATCCTGTTTGTGAGGGCTCTGGTGCCCCTTGCTCGGGCCCTCTCGGCTCGTAGGGTGGCGCCATCGATCCAGCAGCTCATCGCTCCACCGACGCTTTCCGTTTCGGTCGCGCGGGCTCTGATCGACTTCCGCGCGGGCTCTGATCCTCAACGTCGATAGAGACGCTCGAGGCGCCAGCCGAGGCGGTGGAGGATCAGGCCGCGGTCGTAGTGGCGACGGACTTCATTCCATCCTTGTTTCCAAGATTCACCGTAGTAGGCCCGGGCGAAGCGGGCGCATTCGGTGCGAGTCGGTCTTTGGCCGGCGCGGAGCTTCTGACCGGAGCGGTAGAGCTTGGCCAAAGCGGCGGTGCGCCTTGCCCCGTTGGCGCCGCGGCGAGCGTTGTCGAGGTCGATGACCCAGGCGCGGCCGCCCGGGCCGAGCAGGAGGTTCTTCACGTGGAGATCGGTGTGATCGACATCGGCGTCGTGCACCGCGCGCACCTGCTCGCCGGCCTCACGTACGGCGGCGCGCCACTCGCCGAGCCCCTTGCCGCGGCGCGGCGGTAGCTCTTCGAGCACGCCCTTGAAGTCCCGGGCGTCCGGAATCCGCTCGGTGATCAGATGAAGCTTCCATCGCCAAGGCCCCAGGTGGAGCGCCCGTCCTCCCAGTGCCCGCGGCACGTGGAGGCCCGCCTGCTCCAGATGCCACGACACGGCGAGCTCGGACTCCAGGCGCCGGCTGCTCTTGAAGCACTCGCCCGTCAACGCTCGCAAGAGTCCGCCGTGCCGGTACGGACACACGACGATGCGGCGGCCGCCCTTCAGCTCCGCGGCCGCCGTTCCGCCGCGTCCTTCGAAGGGCGAGTCCTCCTCGAAGAAGCGCTCGAGCGACCACAGGTCCGCCTCGCGCAGCTCGGCCGCCACGTCGCGGCGCAGCCACAGCTTGGCGGCACCGCGACGAGCGAGCCAGAAGGCGCCGGCGAGCGTGTCAATCGCCGATGGCGTTGTGGTGTCGATCACGACCCCTCCCCGGCCAGCATTGCATTGACCCAGGAGCGCACGGATAATCCGAGCTCTCGGTGGCAGCCGACTCGGCGGCCTTCGACCTCGATGGTGTCCTTGGGACCGATCATGCCGAACTCCGTCCGGTCGGAAGCGACCGGCTCCCCGAAATCGCGGTCATTCAAACGGCCCGATTCACTCCTTGCAAGCGCGAAGCGCTCTCTCGTGGCCGATCGCATTCTCATCGTCCGCTTCAGCGCCCTCGGCGACATCCTCTTCACGCTCCCGGCCCTGGATGCCCTGAGACGCACCTTCCCGCACGCGCGCATCGACTGGCTCTGCGAGGATCGCACCGCCGGGCTGCTGCGCGGGCACCCACAGCTCGACCACGTCTACGTCTATCCGCGCAAGGAGCTCAGCGCTCAGGCGAAGCGTCCTTGGCTCTGGCCGAAGCTCCTCGTCCGAGGCGCCGCTTATCTCCGAGAGCTCCGGCGCCAGCGCTACGATCTGGTCCTCGATTTCCAAGCCAACTTGAAGAGCGTCGTCCAGCTCCTCGCCGGCCCCAAGGCCGAGCGCCGCGTCGGCTACGATGCCACCTTCACTCACGACAAGGCGCACTGGATCCTCGATTTGCAGGTGCCGCCCGACCCGAGCCGTCCCCACCGCGTCGACCGGCCGCTGCGCGTCCTCGAGGCGCTTGGCATCGACACCGAAGGCGCCAAGGGACGTCTGCCGATCGGCCCCGAGCACATCGAGGAGTCACGCTCGATGCGCCTTCGGCTAGGTCTCGAGGGACATGATGTCCTCGTCCTTCATCCCTTCACCAGCCCCTTCGGTGCCTTCAAGCGCTGGCCGAACGAGCGCTTCGTCGAGCTGGCGAAGCAGCTCGCGGGGCGCCCGGACACGCGCGTCGTGATCTCGTGGGGACCAGGCGAAGAGGACGAGGCGCGCTCGATCACGGCCGCCATTCCCGGCGCGCTCACGTTCGACCGCCCGCTCTCCTTGCTCGGCTTCGCACGCTTCCTCGGGGACAGCCAGCTCCTCGTCTCCGGCGACACCGGTCCGCTCCACCTGGCCGGTCTACTCGATACACCACGCGTGGCGATCTTCGGGCCGAAGGACCACCTCGTCTACGGACCCCACGGCGGCACCTTCGAAGTGCTGACCGAAGACGACGTGCTCTGCCGCCCCTGCCGCCTCCGCAAGTGCCAAGAGCCGATATGCGTCACCGAGATCACGACGAAGCGCGTCCTCGACGCTTGCGAGCGCGTCCTCGAGCGCGGCCGATGATCGGCTCCCCGCGGTCGCTCGTCGCGACGATCCTCGCGGACCGCGGCGATCTCGACGTCTGCCAGGAAGGCCTGCGGGAGCTGGGCTACCGGGAGCTGCCTCGCGTCATTCGCGACGTTAAAGACCTCGCGCAGCACGGTGCCGAGCTCGCCGCTCAGTTCCTCGCCGACTGCGCATCCGCCGGCGATCCCGACATGGCGCTCACCAACGTCGAGCGCCTCATCGCGCGGCACCCGACGCCCACCGAGCTCGCCTCGGTCCTCGGACGCTCTCCGCGCCTGCGCACCGCCGCCGCACGCCTGGGAGGCGCGAGTCAGCCGTTCGCCGATCTCTTGGTCCGCGTCCCGACGCTGCTGGGCTGGGTCGTCTCGAGGCCGCTTCGCAAGGGGAAGCAGAAGCTTCTCGAAGAGCTGCATCACGAGCTCGGGGCGGGCGAAGAGGAGCCGGCGATCGTGCTGCGGAGGTTCAAGGCGAAGGAGTCGCTTCGCATCGGGTATCACGACCTGATCGAAGGCGCCTCGGTCGCCGACGTCATCGCCGAGATCTCCGACCTCGCGGATGCCTTGGTCCAAGTCGCGCTGGAGCAGGCGGCCGAGGACATCGAGAGCTCGGGGCGATTCGACGACTTGAAGGGGTCCTGGAGTCAGCTCTGCGTGCTGGGCTTCGGCAAGCTCGGCGGCCAGGAGCTCAACTACTCGAGCGACATCGACCTCGTCCTGGTGTATCGCGACGAAGGGACTGGCGGCCCCTTGCGGCGCCAGGACTATTTCCATCGGCTGTCCGAGCGCCTGGTCCACCTGCTCTCGCGCGCCACGGATCAAGGCAGCGTCTACCGCGTCGATCTCCGCCTCCGCCCCGAAGGCGGGCTCGGCCGGATCGCGCTGCCTCTCCGCGAGACGCTCGATTACTACCAGAGCGTCGGACGCCCTTGGGAGCGCCAAGCGCTCATCAAGGCCCGGCCGGTCGCGGGTGACTTGCGCCTCGGTGGCTCGTTCCTTCGGCGCATCGCCCCGTTCGTGTACGGGCGACTCTTGACCGTCGATCACATCAGCCGCCTGAAGGAGCTCAAGGCGACGAGCGAGCAGCTCGCCAAGGGCAGCGGCGACGCGGACGACGAGGTGAAGTCGGGACCAGGCGGCATTCGCGATGTCGAGGCCGTGGTGCAGCTCCTCCAGCTCCTGCACGGCGGCGACGACCCACATCTGCGCCATCCGGCGACACTCGAGGCGCTCGATCGGCTGCGCGGCGCCGGCATCTTGACCGGCTCCGAGCATCGCACGCTCCGCTCCGCATACCTCTTCCTCCGCAAGGTCGAGCACCGCTTGCAGCTCCTGCACGACTTGCAGACGCACCGGCTACCGGCCAAGCCGGATGAGCGCGCGGCACTCGCCCGGCGCCTCGACTACCCGGGCACCGCCGAGCAAGCGCTCGCCAGCCTCGAAGAGGATCTCAGCGCGTATCGCACCGCCGTTCGCACCGTCTTCGACCAGCTCTATCAGGATCGGCTCTCGGGCGACGGACCGGCGGCCGCCGTCGTGGACCAGCTCCGCCGCCCTGTGCCGGATGCCGAGCAGCTCGCCCAGCTCCTCGCGCCGTTCGGATTCGAATCCACGGCCTCGGCTGCCGCCAGCGTGCTCGCCCTGCTCCGGCCCTCCTCGCGCTTTCTGAAGACCTCGCCGCGCACGCTCGATCTTCTCACCACTCTCTTACCGCCGCTCCTCGACGCCGCCTCCCGCACGCCCGACCCCGATCGGGCGCTCACCAACCTCGAGCGCCTCGCCGGTCGCTACGGGGCGAAGGACGTCCTCTTCCAGCTCCTCATCGAGAAGCCCGCGCTCCGGCAAGTCTTGATAGACCTCTCCGCTCACAGCCAGTTCCTCTGCAACCGGCTCTTCGCCAGGCCCGAGCTGCTCGACCCCCTGTTCGATGCGCTCGCGACCGATACTCAGGGTCAGGAAGCGCGGCGCGAGGCGCTCGAGGAGAGGATCACGGCCGGCGAAGACGTCGACGCGGCGATCGAGGACTTTCGCGCGGTGGAGCTGCTGCGCATCGGGATCCGGGACATCCAGGGCAAGGCGAACATCGCGACGACCCAGGCCGAGCTGTCCGGATTGGCCGACGCCATCATCGAGACGGTCTACGCGCACACCAAAACCCAACAACCAACACCACTAACAATCATCACA
>JAVJTD010000370.1:0-14365 GCA_040219065.1 Planctomycetota bacterium | reverse complement strand
GTCGCCCGTCGCCTCACCGCCCACGAGACCGGGCACGCGCACCGAGCCGAAGTAGACCTTCTCGTCGGAGGTGCCGGGGCTGGCGAAGAGCTCGCCGCCGAGCACGTGCACGTCGCCCGGCTCGATGTCGAAGCCGGTCTCCTCGCGGGCTTCATGACGGGCGACGTGCACGTGCTCGGCGGCGAGCTCTTCGCCAGCCCCGGCACCTCCGACGAGAAGGTCTACTTCGGCTCGGTGCGCGTGCCCGGTCTCGTGGGCGGTGAGGCGACGGGCGACGGCACACCGATGGAGGAGGGCTCCCGCGCCGTGATCTTCGAGCTCGACGAGGCGATCGCGGCGTGCCGCGACGGACGCATCCCCGACATGAAGACCGAGGTCGCCTTGCTGCGCCTCGCCGATCAGATCGGCTACCTCCCTCAGCTCGATCTCTTCGTGCACGAGCTACCATCGAAGCTGCGCGATCGGTATCGCCGGCTGGGCGTCAGCGCCGTCTCGCTCGATGACTGACAAGCCAAGGCTCGCCCTGATCGGCCCGCGGCGCAGCAAGCAAGGTCTGGGTCCGTTCCTGGCGAAGTTCTTCGCCCGTGCAGGTTGTGAGGTACCGGCCATCGTCGGTCACCGACCCGAGACCCTCGAAGGCGGCGAGCGCGAGATGCGGGAGCGCGCCGGGCTCGAGGTGGAAGGCTTCACCAGCCTCGCCGCAGCGCACATCCGGCACCGGCTGCACGGCGCCGTGATCGCCTCACCGCCCGCGACACACGCCGGGTACTTGAAGGAGGCCCTCGAGCTGGGCCTGCACGTCTACTGCGAAAAGCCCTTCGTCACCGGGGTGAAGGACCCGATGTCGACTTGCGAAGGCATCGTCCAGGGCTGCAAAGAGCGCGGACTGCTCTTGATGGAGAACGTGCAGTGGCCCGAGACATGGCCCAGCTACCTCGAGCTGTTTCCCGAGATGATTGGCCGCACGCCGGAGACCTTCGAGATGTGGCTGAGCCCTCACGAAGGCGGCCGGCCGATGATCATCGACAGCTATTCTCATCCCATCAGCCTCTTGCAAGCGATCGTTCCGGGTGAAGGAGCGCACGTCGAGGTGATCTCGTACACAGAGCCGGATGCGCGCTCGCTGCGCTGCGACTTCGATTGGGTGACCGATGCGGCCCGAGTCCGGGCGACGATCCACACCCGCACGCAGATCGAGCAGCCCAAGCCCGCGGCCTATGGTATCGACGGAAAGCGAGCCGACCGCGAGGTCGAGCCGGGCACCTATGCGATGACGTTGCGCGATGCCGAGGGACGCTCCATTCCGATGCCCGACCCGATGGAGCGCCTGGTGAGCCGCTTCGCGCGCGAGGTCAAGACGGCTTTGCGAAAAGGAAGCGGCCAGCCGGACCCCGCGATCGTTCCTCGGCAACGGATCTTCGAAGAGCTCCTCGCCGCGTTCGGGTGACACGGGCTCTCCGGTCCTCGAGCGCCACAGCCGAAGGGCATGTCGCTCCGTTGATCTGGGCGGGCGGGACGCCCGCGTTCCCAGTGGTTGGGGCGGGACGCCCGCGTTCCTGGCGGGACGCCCGCGGTCCTGGTGGTTGGGGCGGGACGCCCGCGTTCCTGGCGGGACGCCCGCGCTCCCAGTGGTTGGCGATGGGAAGCCCGCGTTCCTGGTGCTTGCGGGCTGGTAGCCCGCGCTCGATGCCCCGCTCTGGAAAGAACGGGCCGGGATCGCTATCCTACGGGTCTGTTCGACTTCCGAGACCGATCTGCGTAAATGCCGGCTGATTGAGAAGTTCGCGCTGGCGGCGCCTGCCGTTCCGAGGCCTTCGTCCAATCCCGTTCGCCGCTCTCCGTAGCGTTCCCCGCAAGGGACCCCGCGACATGATCTCCAGTGACACCGCGAAGCGGTCCCAGACCGCTCGAGACCCCAAGTCCCAAGCCACCGAGTCTTACCGACCGAAGCACCCGATTCGCATCGTGACGGCCGCGGCCCTGTTCGACGGTCACGACGCGGCGATCAACATCATGCGCCGGATCCTGCAGGCGTCGGGCGCCGAGGTCATCCACCTCGGACACAATCGATCGGCGGCCGAGATCGTCGACTGCGCCATCCAAGAGGACGCCCAGGGCATCGCAATCACCTCGTACCAGGGCGGCCACGTCGAGTTCTTCAAGTACATGCACGACCTGCTCGAGGAGCGCGGCGCTCACATCAAGCTCTTCGGCGGCGGCGGCGGCACGATCCTCCCTCAGGAGGTCGAGGAGCTGCACGGCTACGGGATCACGCGGATCTACACGCCGGACGACGGCCGCTCGATGGGCCTGCAGGGGATGATCAACGATCTCCTCGAGCATTGCGACTTTCCCGCGGCCACGCCGCCCCTCGAGGGCGCAGTCGAGAGCGTGACGCGCCGGGACCCGAAGACGATCGCGCACCTCGTCTCCCTCAGTGAGAACTTCCCCGAGGAGTCGAAGGACCTGCTCACGAGTGTCCGGAGCACGATCGACGGCCAGGTCGTCCCGGTGCTCGGCATCACGGGAACGGGCGGCTCGGGCAAGTCGTCCCTCGTCGACGAGCTCGTCCGGCGCTTCTTGCTCGACTTCGACGACAAGACGATCGCGGTCATCTCCGTCGACCCCTCGAAGCGGCGCACCGGCGGCGCGCTGCTGGGCGACCGCATCCGCATGAACTCGATCCACAACCCCAGGGTCTACATGCGCTCCCTCGCCACGCGCCAGGCGAACCTCGCCTTGAGCCAAGAGGTCCAGAGCGCGATCGACATCTGCAAGGCCGCGAGCTTCGACCTGATCATCGTGGAGACCTCGGGCATCGGTCAGTCCGACACCGAGATCACTGAGCACAGCGATGTCTCGCTCTACGTGATGACCGCTGAGTACGGCGCGGCGACCCAGCTCGAGAAGATCGACATGCTCGACTTCGCCGACCTGGTGGCGATCAACAAGTTCGACAAGCGCGGCTCCCTCGACGCGCTGCGCGACGTGCGCAAGCAGTACCAGCGCAACCGTCAGCTCTTCGACGCCGATCCCGAGATCCTGCCGGTCTTCGGCACGATCGCTTCCCAGTTCAACGACCCCGGCACCAATCGCCTGTACCGTGCGGTCATCGATCGGATCGCCGAGCGCACGGGTGCGCCCCTCGAGTCGACCTACGAAGCTTCGGCCGAGGAAGGTTCCAAGCAGAGCATCATTCCGCCGCAAAGGGTGCGCTACCTCGAGGAGATCTCCGAGAGCTGCGAGCACTACGACCAGTGGGCGTTGGACCAGAGTGCGATCGCGAGGCGGCTGTATCAGCTCCACGGCACGATCGAATTGCTTCGGAGCCGCATCGGTCGCCGCGAGCTCGAGGTCGTCGAGACCGATGACGACTCGGTCGTGCACGTCAAAGAGCACGTCTCGGGCGAGCCCGACTATCTCGAAGAGCTGGTCGACCTGTACAACGATCTCGAGGAGCGTCTCGACCCCGAGTGTCGCCGCCTGCTGCAAGACTGGCCCGAGACCCAGCGCCGCTACCGCGCCGACAAGTACCGCTTCGAGGTACGCGACAAGGTCATCGAGCAGGACCTCCACACCAAGACGCTCTCGGGTCTCTCGATCCCCAAAGTCGCCCTCCCCCGTTACGAGTGCTGGGGCGACGTCCTGGTCTGGCTCTTGCGCGAGAACACGCCCGGCCATTTCCCCTTCACGGCCGGCGTCTTCCCCTTGAAGCGCCAAGGCGAGGATCCCGCTCGGATGTTCGCGGGTGAAGGCGGCCCCGAGCGCACCAACAAGCGCTTTCACTACCTCTCGGAAGGGATGCCGGCCAAGCGCCTGTCTACGGCCTTCGACTCGGTGACGCTCTACGGCGAGGATCCCGATGAGCGGCCGGACATCTACGGCAAGATCGGCAACTCGGGCGTGAGCATCTGCACGGTCGATGATGCGAAGAAGCTTTACTCAGGCTTCGACTTGGCCGATCCGAAAACCTCGGTCTCGATGACGATCAACGGTCCCGCGCCGATGCTGCTCGGCTTCTTCCTCAATGCCGCGATCGACCAGCAGTGCGAGCGCTATCTGCGCGAGCAAGGCCAGGCCGACGCGGTCACGCGGCAGATCGAGTCGCTCTACCGCGAGCGCGGCATCGAGAGGCCGAAGTACCAAGGCGACCTGCCGCGCGGCAGTGAGGGGCTGGGCCTCCTGCTCCTGGGCGTGAGCGGCCACGAGGTGCTGCCGCGCGAGACCTACGAGAAGATCAAGGCCGACACGCTGACGAAAGTGCGCGGCACCGTGCAGGCGGACATCCTCAAAGAAGATCAGGCGCAGAACACCTGCATCTTCTCGACCGAGTTCGCTCTGCGCATGATGGGCGACATCCAGCAATACTTCACCGACGAGGATGTGCGGAACTTCTACTCGGTCTCGATCTCGGGCTACCACATCGCCGAAGCCGGCGCCAACCCGATCACTCAGCTCGCCCTCACCCTCGCCAACGGCTTCACCTACGTCGAGTACTACCTCTCGCGCGGGATGCCGATCGACGCCTTTGCACCGAACCTCTCGTTCTTCTTCTCGAACGGGATGGACCCCGAGTATTCGGTCATCGGTCGCGTCGCGCGCCGCATCTGGGCGAAGGCGATGAAGCGGCTCTACGGTGGCAACTCGCGCTCGCAGAAGCTCAAGTACCACATCCAGACGTCGGGCCGCAGCTTGCACGCGCAGGAGATCGCCTTCAACGACATCCGAACGACGCTCCAGGCACTGACGGCGCTCTACGACAACTGCAACTCACTCCATACGAACGCCTACGACGAAGCGATCACTACGCCCACCGAGGCGAGCGTCCGCCGCGCCCTCGCGATTCAGCTCATCATCAACAAAGAGCACGGGCTGGCGAAGAACGAGAACACGCTCCAGGGTGCCTTCATCATCGAGGAGCTGACCGACCTGGTCGAGCAGGCGGTCCTCAAGGAGTTTCGGAGCCTCTCCGAGCGCGGCGGCGTCCTCGGCGCGATGGAGCGCATGTACCAGCGCAGCAAGATCCAAGAGGAGTCGCTCCACTACGAGTCGCTCAAGCACACCGGCGAGCTGCCGATCGTCGGCGTGAACACCTTCCTCGACAACAGCGGCTCGCCGACGATCGTCCCCGGCGAGGTCATTCGATCGACGACCGAGGAGAAGCAGTACGCGATCGCCTCGAAGAACGCCTTCCAAGAGCGCAATGCAAAGGCCAGCGCCGAGGCCTTGAAGAACCTCCAACGCACGGCCATCGAGAACGGCAACCTCTTCGAAGCCCTGATGGAGGTCTGCCAGGTCTGCAGCCTCGGCCAGATCTCGAACGCCCTCTACGAGGTCGGCGGCCAATATCGCAGGAACATGTGAAGACAGGCGACGAACGTGCTCACCCGATTCGAAGTCCGAGGCTTCAAGAACCTGGTCGACGTCGATTTGCACCTGGGTCCGATGACCTGTATCGCGGGTCCGAATGCCGTCGGTAAGTCGAACCTCTTCGATGCGATCAAGCTCATGAGGGAGCTCGCGAATCGGTCGATCGTCGATGCGTTCTCGGAAGTGCGCCGCGGCAGCGATGAGCTCGAGAGCCTCTTCACCTGGGGCGGCTCGAACCGGATCGAGCTCGCGGCGGAGATGCTCATTCCGGAGTCGGGCGTCGATGACTTCGGGCAAGAGGCGACCGCTGTCGCCCGCTACCTCCGATACGAGCTTTCCCTCGAGCTCGTCGAGCCGAGCGAGCAACGCATTCGGCTGGTCTCGGAAACGTTGCGAATCCTATCGAAGACGGAAGCCGTCCAACGGCTTCGATTCGAGCATTCTCCAGAGTGGCTCGATTCGATCTTCGGTCTTTCGATCCAGCACGGCCAGGACCTGATCACCACCGAGGAGTCCGGTGGGAAGCGAGTCGTCAGGCTGCTCCAGGAGCGTCAAGACGATGATCGTCGTGGAGACCGACACTCGAGCTTTCCGGCCGAGAATCTGCCTCGCACGGTGCTCTCGTCGGCCCAGAATGCCAGTGAGTCCGGTACGGCGGTCCTGGTTCGCCGCGAGATGCGCAATTGGCGAATCCTCGGCCTCGAGCCAAGCGCGCTCCACGGTCCGGACACCTACAAGAATCCCGAGGCGATCTCTGAAAAGGGCGAACATTTACCCGGCACCTTGCAACGCCTTTGCCAGGATCCGCGCCAGGCCGAGAGTGCGGATCGTCTGTTGGCGCGCGTCGCCAATCGACTCGCAGAGCTGGTCGAAGGGGTGCAGAGCCTGAGAGTCGAGCGAGACGATTCCCGCAAGCTGTTGACCCTGATGCTCCGCGACACACAGGGCCACGATGTCGCCGCCAGCGCTCTCTCCGATGGCACGCTGCGGTTCTTGGCGCTCGTCATCTTGGAGAACGATCCGGAGGTGACAGGACTCGTGTGCCTCGAGGAGCCGGAGAACGGAATTCACCCCGGGCGACTCATCGCCATGCTCAGGTTGCTCGAAGACATGGCGTGTGACACCCAGCTACCTGTCGATGTCGACAACCCGCTTCGGCAGATTCTGGTCAATACGCACTCACCGTCTTTTGCCGCCATCATGCCGGAAGACGCTCTGCTCTTTGCACGCATCCGTCCTTTCGTCACGAACGGACGACAGGTCCACGGTGCCGTTCTTCAGGCTCTCGATCCCACCTGGCGAACCGATGCAGGCTTCGCCGAGGCAGTGGCGCCAGGCTCGATCCTCTCCTACCTCGAGGGCTCCAGCGGCCTGGGGCTCAGGCCCATTTCGACGGCGGAGATCGACGAGAGAAGAAGGGACGTGGTCTCCCATGTACGGCGTCAGCTTCGACTCTTTGGCGACTGAGACTTCATGAAGCCCGTTCGTTGGACGCTGCTTACCGACGGATCCTCTGACCGGGTGTTGCTCCATCCGGTTCGTTGGCTGCTCACCCAGATCTCGGAGCGGCCTTTCGAAGGAACCTGGGCCGACTTGTCGTACTACAACGCCCACAGCCAGGTTGGAGACAGAGCGAGCGCCTCTTTGTCTCGCCGCATTTGCGAGAGTCTTCACGCATTTCCATGTGAGCGACTGATCGTCCATCGCGATGCCGAGGGCCAGCCCGCCGGAGACCGTCGACGGGAGATCGAGAGTGCCGTCGCCGCGACGGAGCTGACGACACCTGCCGTTCGTCTCGTCCCGGTGAGGATGACCGAGGCCTGGCTCTTGATCTCAGAGTGCGCGATCCGGCACGCTGCGGGCAATCCTTCGCCGCGGACTCCGTTGCCTCTTCCGCGGATCTCGAAGCTGGAAAAGCTCCCGGATCCTAAATCGAAACCGAAGGAGCTCCTGAGAAAAGCAAGCGAGTTCGAAGGACGCCGACTCAAGAAATTCAAATCGCGAGAAGCCCAAGCGGTTCACCGTACGGCGGAGCTCATCCAGGATTTTTCGCCCTTGCGCTCACTGAGCGCATTTCGACAACTCGAGCTCGACCTGACGGCAGCGTTGGACACGAATGGCTGGAGATGAAGTCTTTGATCGACCGTGAGCAATCATTCCCCTCGATCGATTCGGCGACCTGGCGACGGCAGGTCGAGGACGAGCTGAAGGGGCAGGACTTCGACCGGGCGCTCGTGACGCGGCTCTTGGAAGGCATCGATCTCGCGCCGCTTTATGACTCGGCTCCGGAGTGCGTCGTTCCACTCGGGGGCACTCGTTCGCGGACGTGGGAGCCTCGCTCGGCGAGTCGTTTGGGTGTGGCGCTCGGTGAGGAGCCGGCCTTCGTGGCGCTCGAGGGTGAGGCGGCTCTCGAGAGCCTGCCTTCCGGAGTGGTCGGCTTGTCGCTCCCGGGGCGGGCCCGAATGTCGACTGCGCTCGAGATGTTGCGACCGTGTGAGCCGCTGACGCTGCAAGAGCTGCGGCTAGGCATCGACCCGCTCGGAGCCCTCGCCAGACATGGTGTAGACGAGGGCCCCCTCGCCGAGCTTGCCGGCGAATGGTCCGAGCTGCCCGAGCTCTCAGGCGTCGACACGGTCTGCGCGCTTCGCGTCGACACGGGCCCCTACCACGATGCCGGCGCCGATGGCGTCCAAGAGCTCGCGATCGCGCTCTCCACGCTGCATGCCTATCTGATGCACCTGCCCGAGGGCGATTCGAACGTCCCGATCGAGGTCTCCTTCGAGGTCGGCAAGAACGTCGCGCTCGAGATCGCCAAGCTCCGGGCAGCCCGTGTGTCGATCGCCAAGCTGCTCAGCGCTTGGAAGCGCGATGTGAGCACCGTCCTCCACGCCAATACGTCGCGGCGCATGCTCACGCGCTACGATCCGTGGGTGAACGTCTTGCGCGGGACGAACGCCGTCTTCGCGGCCATGGTCGCGGGCGCCGACTCGATCCTCTGTCGTCCCTACGACGAACGTCTTGGTGAGCCGTCAGCCCAGGCGCTGCGCCTGGCTCGGAACACCCAGCTCGTCCTCGCGAAGGAAGGACACCTCGATCGCGTGCGGGATCCGGCGCGCGGCGCCTTCGCCATCGAGTCCCTGACCGACACCCTCGCCCGGCGAGCGTGGGCACTGTTCCAAGAGATCGAGGAGGAGGGCGGTCTGGAGGACGCGCTTCGCTCGGGAAGCCTTCGCGAGCGGATCGATCGGGCTCACGAAGAGCGCGCCAAGAGGATCGCCAGCCGCCGCGAGCCGATCACGGGAGTCAGCGAGTTCCCGCTCACTGGAGAGAAGCTTCCGAGGCGAGAGAAGAGGACAGAGACCACGAGCTCACCCTCGACCGTGCTCGCACCGTTCGTGCTGCGCGCGGACGCAGGGCTCTTCGAAGCGCTGCGCGATGCGGCGCAAGGCGATCCGCTCCTCGCGTTCTTGGCGACACTTGGCCCCCGTGCCGAGCACGGCCCCCGCTCGAGCTGGACGCACAACTTGCTCTTGGCGGGCGGCTTCGAGGTAAAGGTGCACGAAGGCACGGGCGATCGATCGCCCGAGGAGGCGGCCGGCGAGCTGGCAGCGGCTGCGAAGCAGAGTGGCGCGAGGGTCCTCTGCCTCTGTGCGAGCGACGAGCGGCAAGCGACCCATGGCTCGGCAGCCGTTCGCGCCCTCGCCGAGCTGGCGCCTCTCGAGTTGGTTTGGGCCGGAAGGCCGGGTGAGAGGGAGTCCGAACTGCGAGCGCTCGGCGTCACCGACTTCTGCTTCGCCGGAGGTGACGTGCTCGCCCTTTTGAAGAAACTACTCGAGGCGACCGGGCGCACGAAGGAAGGAGTGAAGTGATGAGCATTCCGGACATCGCGGCGCTGGGCTTCGACGACATCGAGGTGCCTGCCGAAACCCTCTCGCAAGAGACACCTTCCCAGACGCCCGAAGGCATCGATATCGAGAGCGTCTACGCGGAAGACTCGGCCCCTTCTCCCGGCTATCCCGGCTTCCCGCCCTTCGTTCGCGGACCGTACTCGACGATGTACGTGCGGCGCCCTTGGACCGTGCGCCAGTATGCCGGCTTCTCGACCGCCGAGGAGTCGAACGCTTTCTACCGCCGCAACCTCGCCGCGGGCCAGAAGGGTCTCTCGATCGCCTTCGATCTCGCGACGCACCGCGGCTACGACTCCGATCACCCGCGCGTCGTCGGCGATGTCGGGATGGCGGGCGTCGCGATCGACTCGATCCTCGACATGCGCGTCTTGTTCGACGGCATCCCGCTCGATCAGATGAGCGTGTCGATGACGATGAACGGCGCGGTCCTGCCGATCCTGGCGCTCTACGTGGTCGCTGCCGAAGAGCAAGGCGTGCCGCCCGAGAAGCTGGCCGGCACGATCCAGAACGACATCCTCAAAGAGTTCATGGTGCGGAACACCTACATCTATCCGCCCGCGCCCTCGATGCGGATCGTCGCCGACATCTTTCGCTACACCTCCGAGCGGATGCCCAAGTTCAACAGCATCTCGATCTCGGGCTACCACATGCAGGAGGCCGGCGCGACCGCCGACATCGAGCTCGCCTACACCCTGGCCGATGGCCTCGAGTACGTGCGGACCGGCATCGAGAGCGGCCTCGACATCGACGCCTTCGCGCCGAGGCTGTCCTTCTTCTTCGCGATCGGCATGGACTGCTTCATGGAGATTGCCAAGCTTCGCGCCGCTCGCCGGCTCTGGGCGAAGCTGATCGCGCCCTTCGCGCCAAAGAATCAGAAGTCGATGATGCTGCGCACTCACTGCCAGACATCGGGTTGGTCCCTCACCGCGCAGGATGTCTACAACAACATTGTCCGCACCGGGCTCGAGGCTCTGGCCGCGGCACTCGGGCACACCCAGTCGCTGCACACGAACTCGCTCGACGAGGCACTCGCGCTCCCGACCGACTTCTCGGCGCGCATCGCCCGCAACACCCAGCTCCAGATCCAGCAGGAGTCGGGGCTGTGCCGCACGGTCGATCTTCTCGGAGGTAGCCACTACGTCGAGCAGCTCACCTGCGAGCTCGAGCGGCGCGCGCAGCAGCACGTGGACGAGATCGAGTCCCTGGGCGGCATGACCAAGGCCATCGAGAAGGGCATCCCGAAGCTGCGCATCGAGGAGGCCGCCGCGCGCACGCAGGCGAGGATCGATTCGCGGCAGCAGCCGATCATCGGCGTGAACTGCGAGCGCACCCGCGAGGAAGCCGAGATCGATGTCCTGTCGGTCGACAACGCCAAGGTGCGAGAGACACAGATCAATCGGTTGAAGAAGCTGCGCGCCGAACGGGACGGGTCCAAAACGACAGCGACCCTGAACGCGCTCACGCGGTGCGCGGAGACCGGCGAGGGCAATCTACTGGCGCTCGCGATCGACGCGGCCAGGGCGCAGGCGACGGTCGGGGAGATCAGCGACGCACTCGAGAAGGTCTTCGGCCGCCACCGCGCCGAGGTCCACACGATCAGCGGCGTGTACCGGGGAGAAGCGGGAGCGATGAACGAGGACGTCGATCGCGTGCGCGAGCGCGCCCAGCGGTTCGAGGAGAAGGAAGGCCGACGCCCCAGGATCTTGATCGCCAAGATGGGCCAGGACGGTCACGACCGCGGCCAGAAGGTCATCGCGACGGCCTTCGCCGACCTCGGCTTCGACGTCGACATCGGCTCTCTTTTCCAAACGCCCGAAGAGACTGCCAAGCAAGCCGTCGAGAACGACGTCCACGTCGTCGGCGTCAGCTCGCTGGCGGCGGGCCACCTGACGCTGGTACCGGCCCTGAAGCAGGAGCTTCTGAAGCTGGGACGCAAGGACATCCTGATCGTCGTCGGCGGCGTCATCCCACCCCAGGATTACGAAGCCCTGAAGAAGGCCGGCGCCGCCCTGATCTTCGGACCTGGCACGGTCATCCCGATTGCCGCCGAGGAGCTGATGGATCGGCTCGAGGCGAGCTGATCGACTTCCCGGTCTTCGTATCCCCTGGCTTCAGCCAGGTCGTTTCCCCGGCTTCAGCCGGCCCCCCACCCCAGGTTGACGGATCGACTCGGGTCAGCGATCGTCTAACGTGAGACACAACGGACGCGCGGTCTCCCCCCGACGCTGGGATTGGCGCAACGAGCTATTTGACGGCGAATGCTATCGTGCCGACTATTCGCGGAAACACTCGGGAGCTGATCAAACGGCGCGACGTGCGAACGCGACGCCGCTGGCGTCGCCTGCTCCTTTTCATGGCGCCTCCGGCTCTGCTCGTCACGCTCATGGTGCCCATGTTTTGCAGCTACTCGCACTTCTGCTCGATCTGTGGCCTCGCCACGTCCGAGACGCGCGTCGTCAAGATTCCCTATTCGATCCTGGAGACCGAGCACCCCACCGATTGGAATCGGTGGTATCGCGAGAACATTCGCGGCAACCACCGACACCGATGGAGCCTTCTTGACCCTGTCCAATGGCGAAGTCTCTTCGGCACCTTAGACCATGAAACACGTACCCCTCCGTCGGAGCCGTCTGCGGCGCTCCAGGACACTGCGGGCAAGCTTCTCGACGAGCTCGCCCTTAATGACCTGGATCTTCCCTATTTCAGACTGCTCTCCCATCGCGAGGCGAACATTCGGAGCATTGCCGTCCAGAGCTACGGGTACCGGCCGACCGACATGACGGACGAAGCCGCGGTGCAGCAGTGGTGGCAAGACACCTCGGCCTGGGCGCTCTTGGGCCAGAAGCCATCCTGGAAGTAAAGATGGGCAGACACGCTCGAGACCTCTTCGACCGGCGCGACGCGCTCGCGCGGCGGCGTTGGCGACGGGCTCTGCTCTGGCTCGCGATCCCCGCTCTGCTGGTCATCGCCCGTATCGAGGTCTTCCAAACCTCGTGGGTCTTCTGCTCCATCTGCGGCCGATATGGTCACGAGACGCGCCTCTTCGAGTACCGCGCGTGGGTCTCGATCTCCGACGAGGTTAGCGACTGGAACCGCTGGTACCAACAGAACGTGGGAGCGGAGCATGATCATCGCTGGAGCTCGAGCGGCCACGCGGTCCTTCGAAATGTATTCGGAATCTCGATCGGCGTCCGGTGTGGCTTCGGAGCGATAGGAGAGGTGCCACCAGAAATCGCCGGCACTTTTCTCGATCAGCTCGCTCCGTACGGGCTCGATCGCCCATTCTTTGAGCTGCTCTCTCATTCCGACCCCGTCCTCCGATCCCTCGCCGTCGAAGCCAGCTTTCACCGGCCCGAGGACCTGACTGACGAACGAGCGGTCCACGAGTGGTGGCAAATCGTCGAGACGTGGTCGAAGGATCCGCGCGACGTGCCGGATTGGGAATGAGGGGGCCCGAGGCGGGCGATCCGCCCGCCTGCTGACCACGAACATCGGATCGAGGAGATCTATCAACGCCTCTGCTCCGCTGGAAGCGATCTCACGCATTCCCTTCGAAAGCCGCGAGAAGCGTCTGAACGGCTTTGGTCGGAGGGAGGTGTCCTTCGATCACCTCGAGCTCGAGGCGAGGCAGGAGCTCGGCGATCTTGGGATTGCGCCGAAATATGTGGAGCAGCGACTCGTCGATCAGCGACCACATCCAGCGCCGGAGCTGCGCGCGGCGGTGGTTCTCGAGCTCACCGCTCGCCCGCAGCGCCTGATGATGGGCTTCCACCTCCGCCCAGAGCTCGGCCATCCCGTCGCCGGTCTTCGCACTGACCAGCAGCGTCTTGGGTTTCCAGGACTCGAGGCGCGGCCTCAGGTAGCGCAGCGCCGCGCCGTACTCACGCGCAGCCTCGCGGGCGAGGGGCAAGCGATCGCCGTCGGCCTTGTTGATCGCGAGCAGATCAGCGATCTCGAGGATGCCTCGCTTGATGCCCTGCAGCTCGTCGCCGGCACCGGGCAGGAGCAGCAAGACGAAGCAGTCGACCATGTCGGCGACGACGGTCTCGGATTGCCCGACGCCGACGGTCTCCACGATGACGACATCGAAGCCGGCCGCTTCGCAGAGCAGCATCGTCTCCCGCGTCCGGCGCGCGACACCGCCCAAGGTCGCAGCACTCGGTGAAGGACGGATGAAGGCCCCTTCGAGCTGCGCGAGTCGATCCATGCGGCTCTTGTCGCCGAGGATGCTGCCGCCACTCAGACGGCTCGAGGGGTCGACGGCGAGGACCGCGACGCGATGCTCGGTTTCGACGAGGCGAGCGCCGAGTGCCTCGATCAAGGTGCTCTTGCCGACACCGGGCACGCCGGAGATTCCGACGCGGTGCGCTCCGCCCGTCTTCGGGAGTACTCGCGTCAGCACCTCTTGCGCGAGCTTCTGGTCCTCGTCGAGGCGGCTCTCGATCAACGTGATCGCCCGCGCGAGCAGGGTGCGATCCCCGTTCGTCACACCGTCGACGTACTGATCGATCGAGAGCCGTCTGGCCATGTGCTGTCCTCGTTCACCTTGGAGAGCAGGCAAACGTACCCGACACACGCCGGCGCGAAAAGTGGGCGCTGATCCAAGGACGGCTCAAGCGCCGTAGACGCGACGCCGCACCTCTTCAGCCGTCATCGTGCCGCTCGCCTCGAGGGCATCTTGCAGCCGCGTGTGGATGGCGAGCTCGGGGTAGCCGTACACGCCGCAGCCGCCGATGAATGACGCGATACCCAGCTTGGCGAGCTCTCGAGACATCAAGGCCATCGACTCGATCATCTCGTCGGTGACGAAGTCGTTGTAGGAGTTGACGTCCTGGACGACGGACTTGACGCCGGCGTGGTAGGTGTGCTCGACGAAGCGGAGCACCTCCTCGGGGGCGCAGTTGTCGACGTCCATGATGTACTTGAAGAAGATGCGGCCGGTCCGGGCAGCCTTTGCGTAGCGCTTGTTGTTCTCGAGGACCTTGCCCAGCACGTCGGCCTTTTTCTTGGCCGCGTAGACCTCGGGCGAGCCGGCGTCGATGCTGCACACGACGATGGTGTTGCGGCTCGCCAGGGCCGCCTCGATC
>JAVJTD010000358.1:0-10392 GCA_040219065.1 Planctomycetota bacterium | reverse complement strand
ACCGGATCGCGCACGATGTTGTAACAGAAGTCGTCGGTCTCGCCGTAGCTCAGGCCCCCCTTCACACCGCCGCCGGCCATCCAAGTCGTGAAGCAGCGAGGATGGTGATCGCGACCGTATCGAAATACAAGAATTGAGGGTGGCATCCGAGCTCGGTTTTGGAGATACCTCGAGTCTCGCTTTCCAGCTCTGGGGATGAGTGGAGTGAAACATGAAGAGCGGACTCGCGGTAGCCACCGCATTGGCGCTAGTCATTTGGGCGTGCTCCGGCTCCAGCTCGGCGCCAATCGGCGCTTCAGCCGAAGTCGGTCTCGCGCTGGTCAGAACGGATCCGAGGCCGGGCTCTCGGGAGCTCCCTTTGGACCTGTCCATTCGGATCGAGCTGTCCCAGGAATTGGATCCGAAGAGCGTCGATGCCGGCTCACTTCGCCTCGAGCTGGCAGGGGATCCGCTCTCTTGTGCCCGGGACGTGCAGGGTCGCGTCGTCTGGCTGCGTCCAAAGGAGCCGCTGCCTGCCGGTCGTCAGGTGAGCCTGATCCTCACCCGGGACATTCAGAGCCGTGCTGGCATCTCGCTCACCCAAGCTGCCCGGATCGCATTCCACACTCGCCCGCCCTTCGCGATCTCCAGCCGCGAGCCGTCACCTGGCGAGCGGGTCCATTCCCCGCGCCCGGAGATCCGCATCGGATTCACGGCGCCGATCGACGCCAACTCCATCACCTCCGACAGCCTGCAATTGATCGGTGCTGAAGGCGCGGTTCGAGGTGAGCTCTCGGTCGCTGCCGAGACATTGGTGTTTCGCCCAATAGTCGATCTGCCCCATCGGTCCGAGGCGATCATCGCTATCCGCGAGTCGGTCAGGTCCCTCGACGGCCATCCACTCGGCGATGACTACGAGTATTCGTTCGAGATCGGCAGCCCGTTCTTCATCGTGGAGGTGTTCCCCGAGGACCGGAGCGACGAGATCGATCCCTACGACTCGATCGCGCTCGAGTTCTCAGAGAGCCTCGATTCTTCGAGCCTGACCAAAGAGCACCTCGACTTGACGGACGGGCTGGGGGCGGCGGTCCCTTTCGAGCTCTCGGCTCATGACCAGCGGGTCGAGCTGCGTCCCATTCCTCAGCTCGAGTGGAGTCGCGAATACCATGTCACTGCATCCGGCAAGATCCCCTCTGAATCCGGAGACGAGCTCGACGGAGACTTCTCTTGGAGCTTCAGGACCGGGGCACGCGACCTCCCTCGCCGCCTCTTCGCTCTAGTGAAAGGAGACTCTGATCGGTCGCTCATCCTCAGCGTGGCACTCGACTCCGAGGGCCGCATGCTCGAAGATCCGGACGTCACCGCACTCACAGTGTATGCGAGGCGCATTGCCGTCGGACCCACTCGCACGGTCGGCCGGCGATTCGTCTTCGTCGCGGGCTGGGGTCCGACCATTCAGGTGCTGGAGATCCTCCCGGACGGATCCTTACACGAGATCCCGGGCTCCCCGTTCCAAGGCGAGTCTCGAGGCCAGTACATACAGAACTGTGAGCTGTCCTCGGATGGCCGCTTTCTCTTCGTGATGTCACACGGGGAGTCCCATCAAGATGGCTACTTGTCGACCTTCGAGATCAGTCCCAATGGCTCGCTCAGGCAGCGGCTACCGTCTCGATCGGTAGAAGGTGATGGGCAGTCACTGACTTCCAGTCCGGACTCCCGATTCCTGGTCAATGGGGCGGCCGGTTTCGTAGAGATCCACGAAATCGACTCCGACGGCGATTTCAGACACGCCCAGCACCTCGAGGGTTATCACGGCGGGACCATGGCGTCGGCCTTTGCCCATGGACAGAAGCACCTGCTCACTGTCGACTACGCGACCTTCATCGGCGTCCTCGTCCACGACACCACGACGTGGCAGCAAGTTCCAGGCAGCCCATTCCGAGGCTGGGACTATCGGCATGCCTACGAATCGATGGACGCGGCTCTCACTACGGACGATCGTTACCTCTACGTCGTCAACCGCAGCACGTACGACATCACCGGATTCCAGCTTCGGGCCGACGGAATTCTAGAAGAGCTGCCCGGTTCACCGTTCTGGCTGGGCTGGCCTCCTGAGTACATCCAGCGATCGCGCACTGGCTGGCTGTACTTGGGAACTTCCTTATGGGATCTCTACAGCTTGCGCGTCGGAGAGGACGGCAGCCTCACTCCCGAGCAGCACCTCGAGTTGGCCGGATTTCCAAGGATCCAGGATCTGGTCCTGCTGGACCCCTGACATCGGCCAGGTCACCCGCGCGACGGCCCCTCTCAGAGGGGCCCGCTCAGGGACTCTCCCCTACGCCAGGATCTGGTGCACGACGCGCGCTTCTTCGACACCGGTGAGCTTCTGGTCGAGGCCTTGGTAGGGGACGCTCAGGCGCTCATGGTCGATGCCGAGCTGGTGCAGGATGGTCGCGTGGAGATCTCGCAGGTGCACCGGATCGCGCACGATGTTGTAACAGAAGTCGTCGGTCTCGCCGTAGCTCAGGCCCCCCTTCACACCGCCGCCGGCCATCCAAGTCGTGAAGCAGCGAGGATGGTGATCGCGACCGTAGACGTTGCGGTTCTCGATGCTGCCTTGGCCGTAGACCGTGCGCCCGAACTCGCCGGCGAACACGATCAAGGTGTCGTCGAGAAGACCCCGCCGCTCCAGGTCGGTCATCAATGCCGCGATCGGCTGGTCCACATCCCTCGCCTGACCACGCAGGTTGTCGGGCAGGCTCGAGTGGTGGTCCCAACCGCGATGGAAGAGCTGGATGAACCGGACGTTTCGCTCCGCCATGCGCCGCGCCAGGAGGCAGTTCCGCGCGAAGGACCCGGTCTTGTGGACCTCGGGCCCGTACATCTCCAGCGTCTCTTCGGGCTCCTGGCCGAGATCGGTCAGCTCCGGCACCGACGTCTGCATCCGGAAGGCCATCTCCTGCTGGGCGAGGGCCGTCTGGATCTCGGGGTCGCCGCTCCGCTGGGCTTCTTCGCGATTCAAGGCGCCGACGAGATCGAGCATCTTACGCCGCGTCTCTCGATTCACACCGTCCGGGTTCGAGAGGAAGAGCACCGGGTCTCCGACCGATTGCAGCGCCACACCCTGATGCTTTGAAGGTAGGAAGCCCGCGCCCCAGAGCCGCGTATAGAGCGCCTGCACGTTGACCTTGCCCGACCAGAACGCCGAGGTGAGGACGATGAAGTCGGGCAGGTCCTCGTTCATCGTGCCCAGGCCGTAGCTGAGCCAGGAGCCCATGCTGGGCTTGCCCGGGATCTCCGAGCCGGTGCAGAAGAACGTCTTGCCCGGGTCGTGGTTGATCGATTCGGTGTAGGTGGACTTGATCATCGCGATCTTGTCCGCCTGGGTGGACAGATGCGGCAGCAGCTCGCTCATCACGAGCCCGCTCTCCCCTTGCGGCGCGAATCGGAAGATCGACGCGCAGACGTTGTGCGCCCGGCCCCGCGTCATCGTCGTCACCCGCTGGCCTTTGCTGATCTCCTTCGGCAAGGGCTGACCGTGCAGCTTCTCGAGCTGGGGCTTGGGATCGAAGAGGTCGATCTGGCTGGGTGCGCCGGCCATGAAGAGGAAGATCACGCGCTTGGCCTTGGGAGCATGATGCGGTCCGCGCTCGACGGACGATGCCTGACGTGGCTGCGCGGCGGCCGTGCGTCCCGCGATACTCGCGGCAGCCATCGCGCCCAAGCCCATGCCAGCTCCGATGAGGAATTGCCGGCGGTTCTGCAGCTCGCAGAAGCGCTTCAAGAGCTCGTTCATCGTCTCACCTTCGCCAGCTCGGTGTTCAACAAGGAGTGGGTGATCATCGTCCAGGCCGCGAGCTCGACGCGCTCTTCGGCGGTTTGAGCATCGAGGCCCCGCGTCAGCGCCTCGGCCTCCTCCGGCATCGCGCCGTAGAGCAGCCGAAACTCCTGGAGTGACCGCTCGAGCAGCTTCTCCTCGGCCGAGTCCAGACGCTGTGACGTGATCTTCTCGAAGAGGCGGCTCAGCGTACGGCTCTCGTCCCCGCCGGTCTCGGCGAGCGTGGCCTGGGCACAGCTCCGCGTCGCCTGGAGCCACTCGGGCTCGTTCATGAGCAAGAGCGCCTGGAGCGGCGTGTTCGTCCGCTCTCTTCGCGCGGTGCAGTACTCGCGCGACGGCGCGTTCAAGATCGTCATCTGCGGCGGTGGGATCGCCCGGCGCCAGTAGCTGTAGAAGCTCCTCCGGTAGATCGCCTCGCCCTCATCGGCGACGTAGGTCAACGGATGCGCCATGCTGACGGCCTCCCACAGCCCCGGCGGCTGCGGTGGCTTCACGCTGCGTCCGTACATCTCCCGGTTCAACAGGCCACTCACGAAGAGGATCTGATCCCGGAGGACCTCGGCATCCAGCCGGTAACGCGAGCCGCGCGCGAGCAGGCGGTTCTCGGGATCGCGGGCATGCTCGGCCGGGGTGGCGTTCGAGCTCTGCCGGTAGGTCTTCGAGCAGACGATATCCCGGAAGAGCTGCTTCACATTCCAACCCGAGTCGATGAAGCGGACCGCCAACGCATCGAGCAATTCGGGATGGCTCGGCCACTCACCCTGCGCGCCGAAGTCCTCCGACGTCTTGACCAAGCCGACCCCTATGAGCTGCTGCCAGAACCGGTTCACCGCGACGCGCGCCGTCAAAGGATGCCCGGGGGCGACGAGCCACTCGGCGAGATCCCGGCGCGTGGGCGCCCCGTCCTTCTCCGGCATGGGAGGAAGGAATGAAGGTGTCCCACGCTCGACGACCTCACCCGGCGCATCGTACGCGCCGCGAATCAGGAGGTGCGTCTCCCGAACGTCGGGCCGTTCCTTCATCACCATCGCCACCGGGAGGGTCCCCTCGAAACGGCTTCGCTCGCTTCGAGCTCCTTCCAGACGCTTCTTCAGATCTTCGGCGCGTTGCGCATCGGCCTCCGCTTGGAGCACGGCGAGCGCCTCGGCGAGCTTGGCCTCCTGCTCTCGCAGCTTGGCGCGCTCGGCTTCCTGCTTCTCATCGGCGAGGTAGATGAAGGGCGGCTGCATCCCGCGCGGCGGCGAGCCGTCGGTCTCGGGCTCTCCGTCGAAGTTGTTGAAGAAGGCGTAGAACCGGTAGAAGTCGCGTTGCCGGATCGGGTCGAACTTGTGATCGTGGCACTGCGCGCACTGGACGGTGAGACCGAGGAAGGCCGTGCCGAACGCTTGGACGCGGTCGAGCACGTTCTTGTGGAAGCTCTCCTCGGGCAATGCCGTGCCCTTGTCGATGATCAAATGAAGCCGATTGAAGCCCGAGGCGACGAGCTGGTCCTGCGTGGGGTCGTCGAACAGGTCGCCCGCGAGCTGGTAGCGAACGAAGTCGTCGTAGGGAAGATTGTCGTTGAAGGACCGGATCAACCAAGCGCGGTACTCCGAGAAGTCGCGTGGGAAGTCCTTGTGCATCCCGGCCGTGTCGGCCAGGCGCACCAGGTCGGCCCAGTACCGGGCGACGTGCTCACCGAAGGCCGGCTTGGCGAGCAAGCGATCCACCAGCCGCTCGTAGGCCGAAGGCGAGTCGTCCTCGAGGAAGCGCTGGATCTCGCCTGGCGTCGGCGGAAGTCCGGTCAGATCGAAGCTCAACCGGCGAATGAGCGTGCGCCGATCCGCCTCCGGCTTCGGCTCGAGGCCCTTCGCCTCGAGCTTCGCCATCACCCAAGGATCGACCAGACCTTCTCGCCAGCTCGCGTGGTCTACCTCCGGCGGCGTCTTCTCCCGCGGCGGCACGAAGGCCCAGAATCGGTCGTACTTGGCGCCGGACTCGATCCACTTCTTGAAGAGCGCGATCTGCTCGGCACTCAGGCGCTTCTTGTGCGAGCTCGAGGGCGGCATCGCGTAGAACGCGTCGTCACTCGTGATTCGGTGCCACAGCTCGCTCCCCTCCACGTCGCCCGGACGGATCACCGTCACCTCGTCGCGCGTTCGGTAAGCGCCGAGCTCATCGTCGGGCAGGTCCAAGCGCAGGTCGGCCTCCCGATTCCGTTCATCGGGACCGTGACACGGAAAGCAGCGATCCGAGAGGATCGGGCGGATGTCGCGATTGAAGTCGACATCTTCGGAGCCGAGCGTCACTCCGCTGAGCAGACTGAGCGAGGCCAGCAGCGCGCTGACCCTCCGGAGTCGAATCGAGAGGCACATGTTCATTCCTCGGCGCAGAGGCTGTGGATCGAGAAGCGTGGACGGTATCAAGCCAAGGGAGTCGGGATCAAGCGAGCGGAGACCACGAAGTCGGACGGAATCCCCTCGCCCCGAGCCGCCCGTGGACTGAAGCCGGCGGTCCGAATGCGACCTCTTGGAGTGCCCAAGTCGAGCGAGCCAAAGACCGAGTCTCTCGATGAGAGCTCGTACGAGCGAGCTTGGGCCGGGGTCGTCGTGTACCTACTGGATCAGCAAGCCTGTTCCGCGATCCAAGCGGGCGGGACGCCCGCGTTCCCAGTGGTCTCAGATCTAAGCCAAGATCCCGTCGACGATCTTCCCGTGAACGTCGGTCAGTCGGTAGTCGCGGCCTTGGAAGCGGTAGGTCAGCCGCTCGTGGTCGAGGCCGAGGCAGTGCAGGACCGTGGCGTGGAGGTCGTGCACGTGGACCGGATCGCGGACGATGTTGTAGCAGAAGTCGTCGGTCTCTCCGTACTGCAGTCCCGGCCGGATGCCGCCGCCGGCGAGCCACATCGTGAAGCAGCGCGGGTGGTGGTCGCGGCCGTAGTTGGTCTGAGTCAACTGGCCCTGCGAGTACACGGTCCGTCCGAACTCACCGCCCCAGATGACGAGCGTGTCGTCCAAGAGCCCGCGCTGCTCGAGGTCCAAGATCAGCGCCGCCGAGCCCTGATCGGTCTCCTTCGCGACGCGGCGGATCTCCTTGGGCAAGTTGCTGTGGTGATCCCACCCGCGGTGGTAGAGCTGGATGAAGCGCACGTTGCGCTCGGCGAGGCGGCGGGCGAGGAGGCAGTTGGCGGCATGGGTGCCCGGAATGCGCGCGTCCTCGCCGTACAGACGGAAGGTGCTCTCGGGCTCATCGGACAGATCGGTGAGCTCGGGAACGGAGGCCTGCATGCGGAACGCCATCTCGTAGGCCCGGATGCGGGTGGCGATCTCGGGATCCCCGACCTCGGCCTCTCGAATCGCGTTGAGCTCCGAGACGGCATCGAGCAGGGAACGCTCGGACTCACGCGGCGCGCCGCTCGGGTCTCGGAGGTAGAGCACCGGGTCGCCCTGGGAGCGGAACTTGACACCTTGATGGTTTGAAGGTAGGAAGCCGCTGCCCCAGAGCCGCGCATAGGTCGGCTGTGCTTGAGCGTAGGTGTTCTTCGAGAGCAGCACCACGAAGTCGGGCAGGTCCCGGTTGTCGCTGCCCAGCCCGTAGCTGAGCCAGGCGCCCATGCTGGGGCGACCGGGCTGCTGATGCCCCGTCTGGAAGAAAGTGATCGCGGGGTCGTGGTTGATCGCCTCGGTGTGCATCGAGCGGATCAGACAGATCTTGTCCACGACCTGCGCGGTGTAGGGAAAGAGCTCGCTCACCCACGCGCCCGACTCACCGTGACGAGCAAAGCGGAACATCGGGTTGACGAGCGGAAAGCTCGCCTGGCCCGACGTCATGCCCGTGAGCCGCTGACCGTCTCGGACGGAATCCGGCAGCTCTTGCCCGTGCATCTCGGCCAGCTTCGGCTTGTGGTCGAAGAGCTCCATCTGGGACGGCGCACCCGATTGGAAGAGGTAGATCACCCGCTTCGCCCGGGGCGCGAAGTGAGGACGACGCACGAGGTCTTCGGGCGGTCCGCCCGCGAGAAGGTCGCGGCCGAGCAGCGAGGTGAGCGCCATCGTCCCCAGTCCGACACCCGTGCTCCGCAGGAATGCTCGCCGGCTGAGGGCTGCTTCGACGCGCTTCGAACGGTCCACCGAGTCATCCATTCGTGATTGTCTCGTCCAGGTTCAAGAGGGCGCGTGCCACTTCGGTCCAAGCCGCCAGCTCGGCAGGATCCTGGTCCGGATCGACGGGATGCTCACCGACGGCCAGAAGCTTCATCGCAGCTTCCGGGCTCTGCGCGAAGTTCTGCCTCCGACGCTCGAGCAGTCGCCGCAGGATACCCAGCTCGCGATCGCTCGGCCGACGCCCGACGGCCCAACGAAATCCCGAGACGAGTCGCGCGGGATCCGAGGCGTGGCTTTCGCGCAGGAGCCTTCCGGCGAGGCCACGAGCCGCCTCGACGAACTCGGGATCATGGAGGAGGACGAGGGCCTGCAGCGGCGTGTTCGTGCGGGAGCGCCGCACGACGCAGGTCTCTCGCTCGGGCGCATCGAAGGTTCGCATCGCCGGGTGCGGGACCGTCCGCTTCCAAAACGTGTACAAGCTGCGCCGATAGAGGTCGTCGCCGCTGTCTCCCGGATACGCACGCGAGTAGCCCGGTCGGTTGTTGAGCTCCATCCACAGGCCCGCCGGTTGATAGGGATAGACGCTGGGTCCGCCGATCGTCCGCACGAGCAGGCCGCTCATCGCGAGCGCCGCATCGCGAATCGTCTCGGCCGAGAGGCGCCGGCGAGGTCCGCGTGCCAGCAGCCGGTTGGCAGGATCGCGCTCGCGCAACTCCGGGGAGAGCTTCGAGGACTGCTGGTAAGTCTCCGACGTCACGATCAGCTTCTGCAGGCGCTTCACGTCCCAGCCGCTCTCGATGAAGTCGACCGCTAGCCAATCGAGGAGCTGTGGATGCGACGGCCAGCTCCCCTGGTGCCCGAAGTCCTCGAGCGTCTCGACCAGGCCGGTCCCGAAGTAGTGATGCCAGAACCGATTCACCGTGACCCGCGCCATCAGAGGATGCCTGGGATGCACGAGCCAGCGCGCGAGCCCCAGCCGGTTCGGGGTGACGTCGAGCCCCTCGATCGTGAGGCGGGTCGGCACGGCGGCATTCACCTCCTCGGCTGGGCGATCGTACTGGCCGCGCTCGAGCACGAAGGTCTGGCGCGGCGCCTCACGGTCCCTCATCACGAGCGTGGCCGGGAAGCTCATCTCCAGCTCGGCCCTCTCCTTCTCGAGCGCCGCTCGCCATCGGACCAACCGCCGATAGTCGGGCGGCGAGGCGTGATCGAGGTGATACTCACGAAGGCGCGCCTGCCTTTGCGGGTTCGAAGGCACATCAGGCAAGGCCGCCAGCTCGCCGACATCGAGCGCCGCCGTCCCTGGGTGCAGGGCAGCGTCGAAGAAGAAGCCGTAACCGCCGCCGGCGTTGATCACCTCGAGGAGCAGCTCGTGAGTGCCGGCCGGCAAGACCAGCGTGCGCTGATCCTGATCCGGAGCCACGCCGCGCCGGACGGGCCGATCCAAGAGCAGCTCGCCGTTGACCCGGATCCTCAAAGCATCATCACTTCCTAGGAACAAGGTCCAGGTGCGAGGGTGCTCGGTCTCGATCGTGCGGCGGAGGAGGGTCGAAGCGACGCCATCGCCCTCGAGCGCATGAACCCGGCCGTCCGTCCAGTCGGAGTGTGCCGTCCATCCCGCTTCGGTCGCGAGCGCACGGGTGTCGGTCCGCAACGACGACTCGAAGTCCTCGGCGACGAACGGGCCCGCGCTCTCCCAGGCACTCCATACGGCGCTGTCTGCGAACCGGGCTCGTCCAGCGGCGATGCGGAAGCGCCCGATGCCGTGCGTGGCGAAGCCAGCCTCGTGGCGTAATCGGATGCGCAGCTCACCGGCTTCTGGGATCGGCTCGCGCAATAAGAGCCAGGCGACACGGTCCTCACGCCGCGTGGGTCCATCGACCGCCCAACCGTTGTTGCCCGCGGTCGTACCGTCGACGGCTTTGGCGATCTCGTACCCCGACTGGGAGTAGTCCGCCCAAGCTGCGGCGATGCGCACGGGCTGAGTATTGCCCTGGCCATCCGTCCACTCTGCCTCCAGCTCGCTCAGGACGAAGTTGGCATTCTGGTGCCGGCCAGGTCCCCGGTGCGGCAAGCTCTCGTGCGTGAGCGCCTCGAGCCGCAGCGCACGCCAGTCACCCGGCGGCAGCCGATAGGTGACCTCGTAGACGTCCCGGCTAGGGTTGGCTCCAGAGACGAGCAACGAGTGATCTTCGAGATGCGTGAAGGTGCTCCCACCCGAAGAATGCGTGGCGAGTGGCTCGAGCACGGTCCAGGCGACACCGCTGTCTGCGGCGAGCGAGGCTTGCCACTCGCGGCGCGCAGCCTCGGCCTTCGGCAGGTCTTCACTCAGCGCATCGGTCGTCTCGGCGATCTCCTGCTCGAGACTCGCCAGCGCCTCTCGCTGCTCCTCACTTGGTGCACGAACCACCGGGTCGTTGCCCATGCCGCGCTCATCGACCTGATTGAAGAAGGCGAAGAGCTGGTAGAACTCCTTTTGGGACAGGGGATCGA
>JAVJTD010000357.1:0-5954 GCA_040219065.1 Planctomycetota bacterium | reverse complement strand
GCAGCCGCTCCTCGTCGTCCGCGAACTCTTCGGGCAGCACCTTGATGGCCACCTCACGATCGAGGCGCGTGTCGCGGGCCAGGTAGACCTCGCCCATGCCCCCGACGCCGAGGGGGCCGAGGATCTCGTAGAAGGAGAGGGATTGGCCAGGGGTGAGTGGCATGTGGAGCTCAGAGCCTAGTCGCGGCGACTACCAGCCTCATCGAGCCAGGTCGACTGCACGCGCAGCTCGCGACCGAGCTCCGAGCCACCGATGTCGACCAAGGTCAAGATGCGGCCGTCGGCAGCCACGTCGTAATGGTAGTGCTTGTTGGTGTCCCAATAGAAATCATCGAGCAAGAGGCGCGGCGTCCCCAGCGTCGGTTGGTCTGACAGCTCGACATCCACGGTCCAGAGTTGACGCGTTCCATCCCGGAGATAGTAGATCGACTTCCCATCGGCGGCCCACCGCGGGTCTTTGCCGGGCTGATGGGATACCTGGAGCAACGGCCCGCCAGCCTCCAGGGTCGTCAGGTAGACCTGGAACTGCCCTTCGCGTCGCCGAGCGAACGCCAGCCACTTCCCGTTCGGGTCGAGCGCGGGCTGGGTTTCGATGGCGGTCGTCGCGATCACGTCGCGCGCTTCTCCCGCCTCGACATCGACTCGAATGATGTCCACACGACCGAGCTTGTCGTCGACGACTGCGACGATCGTCCGGCCATCGAGCGTGACCGCCGAGGGAGTGATGAAGCACCCCGGCTCGCCTTCGAAGAGGACTCGCGGCGTCTCCGCACCCTGGATCATCAGTTCGTGCAGCACCGGATCGCCCGAGAGACCGGAGCCGATGTAGAGCCGATCGGAAGCCGGGGACCAGGCCGGCGTGAGGATGTCCGATCGTCGCAGCAACCGGCGAGCAGCCTGGGATTCGGTGGAGTACAGCCAGAGCTCGGTCAGGTCCGGGCCTTGCGTGATGTACGAAACGTACCGGCCGTCAGGCGAAACGCGCGGGGCCTCATAGCTGCCCGGCGGCAAATCGAACAGGTCCGGGGGACTCCCAGGACGACGCCATGCAATCTGCTTCGAATTGGCCCGATCGAAACCCGGCTGGTACGCCAGTGTTCCATCCAGCGCCAGATCGAAGTTCGCCCAGCCGTTCATCGTCTGGCACTCCACGCCGGAGACGATCTTGCGAGGTGCTCCGGTTACACCGAGCGTCTCGGGATCGAAGGCGAGCGCATGGAGCTCGGCGTCCCGCACGAAGACCACTTGGCCGGCTGCGAAGCGTGCCTGTCCGGCCCCTTCGACGACCGTCACCTCCTCACCCGTCACCAGCGAACGAGCGATGATGGTGGCGTCATCGTGGAAGTCCGGCGTTCGCTTGTCGTCTCGAGTGAAGAGCACCACTTCGGATCCGGGCAGCACCTGCGGGAAGCGATGGGTACGTACGTCGGATCCAGGCTCGATGCTCGTGAGGGCCTCGACTTCACCTCCTACGGCCGCCACCCGAAAGAGGCCACCCCCGATACCCGGTGAGAAGACGATCGTCCCGTCATCGCCCCAGCTCGCGCCGCGCATGTGAAGCGGCTTGGCCGGCACGTCGGCGATCTTGGCGGGCGTGCCGCCGCTGAGTGCGATCGACATCAACGCGCCGTCCTTCCAAAAGCCCAGGCGCTGGGAATCCGGGGAGAAGAAGGGACTGACCGCATTCTCGGTCGCCGGCAGCGACCGTATCTCGAAGGAATCGAGCGAACGTACGAAGAGGGCCCCCTCGGTGCCACCGACCCAGGCGAGCGTGCGACCGTCCGGGGAAAAGGCCATGACCGCACTGCTACCCGATCGAATGAAACGGTCGGCCGGAATGTGCACGGACGTCGATGTGGCGTTCCGTTCGGTGAACGAGCTGCCGGGCACGAAGAACCCGAGCAACCCACCGACGCCGATCCCGAGGGCGATCCCTGCGGCCAGCCACAGGCCGACGCGTTGGGAGCCGCGCTGACGTGACCCGGCGAGATCGGGCTCGTCACGCTTGGCGAGCGAAAGGCGCGCCTCGCCGATGTCGCGCAAGCGCTCGCGCGGGTCCTTGATCAGGCAGCGCCTGATCAGCTCGCGCACGTGTGCCGGTGTCGTGTTCGGCAGCGCGTCGAGGGCCACGTCGTGCTCGAGGATCGCCACGATCAAGTCGCCGAAGGCATCGCCCTCGAAGGCGCGCCTGCCGGTCAGGCACTCGAAGAGCACGCAGCCGAAGGCCCAGATGTCGGTGCGCCGATCGACGGGCTTGCCGCGCGCTTGCTCCGGGCTCATGTAGGTGGGCGTGCCCAGGATCATGCCCTCGGAGGTCACGAGGAAGCTGTCCGACTGGGCGCTCGTCGTACCGCTCTTCGAGGCTTCGGGTCGAATCGGCTTGGCGAGCCCGAAGTCGAGGATCTTGACGTTGCCCTCGGGGGTGATGCGCACGTTGGCGGGCTTGAGGTCGCGGTGGATGACACCCGCCTCGTGCGCGGCCTCGAGGCCTTCGGCGATCTGCCGGCAAATATCGAGCGCTTCGTCGAGCGGCAGCGCTCCGCGCTTCAGCCGCTCTTCGAGGTCTTCGCCGGAGACGAGCTCCATGGCCAGGAAGCACGTGTCGTCCACCTGGTCGATGCCGTGGATCCCGGCGACGTTCGGGTGGTTGAGCGAGGCCAGCGTTTTGGCCTCGCGCTCGAAGCGACGCAGCCGCTCCTCGTCGTCCGCGAACTCTTCGGGCAGCACCTTGATCGCCACCTCACGGTCGAGGCGCGTGTCACGGGCCAGGTAGACTTCGCCCATCCCTCCGGCCCCGAGGGGACCGAGGATCTCGTAGAAGGAGAGGGCCTGACCGGCGGTGAGGGGCATGTGGGTCAATCCAGCGAAACCGAACGGTGTCCCAACGGAAGCCGAGCGTGTGCTCCGACGGAAGCCGAGCGATGTGATTCCGACGAATCGATCGGTCCGGGGACGGCGCTGGGTGGGACAGCTTACGGGATCTGACGGTTCAACGGGATGGGCTTCTCCTTTCCCTTGCCCAGGGTCGTGGGTTTCAGGCTCGAGCTCGCGGAAGCGATCGCCCGGCGAGCTCGAGCTCCTTCCCTCGGGCGTCGCCAGGCGTGATTGCGAGACAACGCGTCATCCAGCCCGAAGTCGAGGAAGCCGCCGGCGCCCAGGGGACGAAGGACTTCATAGATAGAGAGGGACTGACCCGGCGTGAGGGGCATCGTGGGCGTCGGAGTCTACGGGTGGGGCCTCAGCGCCGACCCCTCCGATTCGGGTGCTCGCGCGGAAGAGCGTTACGACCGCGCGAGAACGCTTCTATTTCGAGAGAAGACGCTCCAACGCCTGCGTCCACCCGGGCACGACTTCGATCTGCCGAGGCCGGCTCTCCGGGGGAGTGATCACCGTGAGGATGCGTGTGCCTTCGGCCGTCACATCAAAGCTTCGGGAAAGAGTGCTGTTCGCCACAGGGAAGGAGCACAGCATCTGCGGCGGATCGAACTCGAAGCTCTCCCCGAGACGAGTCGAGACGACATGGAGCTCGTCATCGTGACGGTAGAAGATCTCGCCGTTCCGGGCCCACAGCGGTTCGTTGCCTCCGTCGGCCGTGACCTGAACTCGCTGGCCCGGACCCGGGACCGCCTCGACGTAGATTTCCGGACGGCCGGTCTCCGTCGACTGGTACACGATCCAGTGACCGTCCGGTGAAAACGACGGAAAAGTCTCCTCACCGTGACCGTCACGGATCGTCTTTTGGGGCTCGCTACCATCGAGAACGCGAGTGTAGAGGTTGTTCCCCGTTTGCTCTTCGGTGGTCCCGAACGCGATCGTGCGGCAGTCCGGCGAGACGGTGATGTGGAAGGAGTCGAGCTCCGAGAGTTCGTCCCAGATCGGCCGGCCGGAGTCAGGATCGCCCACGCGGATACGATGCAGCTCGTACGGCGGCCGATCAAAGATGTAGAAGATCTCTCGACCGTCACACGACCAGACCGCATCTCTCTCGGTGTCCGCACCGCTGGTCAGACGTGACAACGTGCCGCGCTCGAACGAGCAGGTCCAGAGGTCCAGGCTCTCCATCTGGATCGTGAGTACCGCCTGCTGATCGTCGGGGGACAGGCTGACGCTCTTGTAGCGGTGAAGCTCCGCTGTGGCCGGGCTCGCGATTCCTTTGCGGTCCAGCCAGATCAGCTCGCGCGGCGGATCTCCGAGCGACGCCGTCACATAGGCAAGCGTACCGCGGCTCGACACGCAGACCATTGCGGTGGCGTTGGGCTGAGTCACCATGAGATCGTCGAGGACCGCCACCGCCGCACCGGTCGCCAGGGCGGTCTCCGAGTCGAACGGCTGGGCATACAAGCGGGCCCCTTTGATGTACAGCAGATGTCCGCTCGAGACGAACTGCCCGTAGAACCCTCCATCGACGATCCATCGAGTCTCACCGGTCTGCAGATCCAGGACGCCGACTCGAGAGCGATCCACAGGGGTGCGGAATCCGGTGAAGAGGATGTAGCGCCCTCCGGGAAGAGGCTTGGGCCACCAGTGTCCGAGCTCACCGCCCGCGCGGTCCGGGGTCGTCAAGCGCTCCGTTGAGCCGCCTTCGGTCGAAATGCGAAAGAGCCCGTCCGAATAGATCGGGGCGAAGACGATCGTGTTCTCGCTCATCCACGCGGCACCGCCAGCGCCGCGCGATTCGCCGACCTGAAACGGTCGCCCTCCCTCGACGGGGACCCTCATCAACGCGCCGCTCGTGGTGGAGTAACCAATCCAGCGACCGTCGGGCGAGAAGAAGGGTTGCCTGCCGTTCTCGGTGCCGGCTATCGGGATCGCCCGGGGATCCTCCAGGTCGCGGCGAAAGAGCATCCTCCGTCCGTTCTCCACCCCGGCAAAGACGAGGCTCCCGCCGTCGGGAGCAAAGGCGAGAAGTGTGCTATCGGTCAGCAACTCTTGGCTTCTCGCGAGCTGGATTGCGAGCTGCATCCGCTGCGGATCGTCTGGTGTCTCGTCCGACGGGAGATTTCCGATCGCGTTCCACAGCAACGCGCCGAGCGCAACACCGATCACGGCAGCGCCTGCGAGGCGCAGCAGCGAGGCCGGCCGCCGCGCCTCCTCCTCCTGCGTCGATTCCGTCGGATCGCCGGACAGGACCTCGTCGAGCTCGAGCCCCACGTCCCCGATATCGCGGATTCGCCGCGTCGGGTCTTTGATCAAGCAGCGCGCAATCAGGCGCCGCAGGCGCGGCGGCGTCTTGGGCGGCAGCGCGTCGAGGGCGGGCTCGCGCTCGAGGATCGCCGCGATCAGGTCGCCGAAGGCATCGCCCGCGAAGGCGCGCTTCCCCGTCAAGCACTCGTAGAGCACGCAGCCGAAGGCCCAGATGTCGGTGCTCCGATCGACGGGCTTGCCGCGCGCTTGCTCCGGGCTCATGTAGGTCGGCGTGCCGAGGATCATGCCCTCGGAGGTCACGAGGAAGCTGTCCGACTGAGCACTCGTCGAACCGCTCTTCGACGCTTCGGGTCGAATCGGCTTGGCGAGCCCGAAGTCGAGGATCTTGACGGCGCCCTCGGGCGTGATGCGCACGTTGGCGGGCTTCAGGTCGCGGTGGATGACACCGGCCTCATGCGCGGCCTCGAGGCCTTCAGCGATCTGCCGGCACACGTCGATTGCTTCGTCGAGCGGCAGTGCTCCGCGCTTCAGCCGCTCCTCGAGGTCTTCACCGGGAACGAGCTCCATGGCCAGGAAGCATGTGTCGTCCACCTGATCGATGCCATGGATCCCGGCGACGTTCGGGTGGTTGAGCGACGCCAGCGTCTTGGCCTCGCGCTCGAAGCGACGCAGCCGCTCCTCGTCGTCCGCGAACTCTTCGGGCAGCACCTTGATGGCCACCTCACGATCGAGGCGCGTGTCGCGGGCCAGGTAGACCTCGCCCATGCCCCCGACGCCGAGGGGGCCGAGGATCTCGTAGAAGGAGAGGG
>JAVJTD010000355.1:0-1815 GCA_040219065.1 Planctomycetota bacterium | reverse complement strand
GCAGCCGCTCCTCGTCGTCCGCGAACTCTTCGGGCAGCACCTTGATGGCCACCTCACGATCGAGGCGCGTGTCGCGGGCCAGGTAGACCTCGCCCATGCCCCCGACGCCGAGGGGGCCGAGGATCTCGTAGAAGGAGAGGGCCTGACCGGCGGAGAGGGGCATGTGGGTATTCCAGCGAAGCCGAATGGTCGTTCCAACGAGAGCCGGGCGTGTGTCCCGGTTGGGGCCGAGCAGACGAATGCGATCGGTCCGGAGACGGCTCGGGATGGATCAGCTTACGGGATAGGAAGGTTGAGCGGGATGGGCCATTCCATTCTGCCTCCCGAGTGATGGTGCTCTCGGGCGCTCCCGTCGCTCCGATTATCGACGGGTGGGGTCCGTGGCCGCTTCGATGGGAGGGCCTGTCGGGTCCGGCGGTCGACGGCCGGTGATGAAGAGCTCTCTCCCCTTGGGGATCGAGCCGATGAGAAGCCAAGAGGTGGGTCCGCTGTCGCTTGCCGTTTTCAGAACCAAGCGCTCGAGCGGTCCTTACAATACAATCCGGTCATGCTGCACGATCCTGCTGACACTTGCTGGACGGTCCTACGCGCTGCCTCGAAGGGTGACGCCGAGGCACGCCAGGCGTTCTCGCGCTCATACGCCGAAACGATCCGCGGGTATCTCAACGCCCGCTGGCGAGGCCGCATACTGGCGGGGGAAGTAGAGGACGCGAGACAAGAGGTCTTCCTGGAGTGCTTGAAAGCAGGCGGCGCCCTCGACCGGGCCGACCCGGCGCTCGGAGAGTTCCGCGCGCTGTTGTTCGGTGTCACCCGCAACGTCGCGCGCCGTTTCGAGGAGCGAGCTCTCGAGCGGGGTCGCCTGCGTCCGGAGGACAGCGCCTGGTTGCAGCAGATCGCCTCTGACGAGCCGGGCCAAGCGTCACTGTTCGATCAGAATTGGGCTCGCGCCCTGATGCGCCAGAGCAAGCGCCTTCACCGTGAACGCGCTCGAGCGGACGGAATGGCGGGACAGCGACGCCTGGAGCTGCTCGAGCGGCGCTTTGGAGACGACCAGGCAATCCGCGACATCGCGGCCGATTGGGGAGTGCCCGCGCAGGAGGTCCACAACGCCTACCGGAAGGCTCGGACCGAGTTCTACAGTTGCCTGCGCGAGATCGTCGCCTTCCACCAGCCCGCCGGAGCCGATCTCGACTCGGAGTGTCGGAAGGTCCTCGCCGCCTTGCGCGGAGGTCCGTGACTTCTTTTTGAGATTGTCGTGATGAGAATGGAGGGAGCCCGGAAGGTCTTTCAAGATGACCCATAAAGACGAAAGACCGGGCGACGAGATCGAGCCCTCCGATGCCCTCGATGAGGGCCTCGCCTACGCCTATGGCGAGGACTCGCAGGCCGATGGCGCGCCCAGCGTGATCGAGCGCATCGGCGAGGTCTCCGGCTCGATGCCGCGCGTGCTCTTGCGCGACGAGTCCGCCGGCGACACGCCGATGTTGAAGCCGCTCGGACCCGACGACCGCGTCGAGGCCGGCAAGTACGTCGTGCAGGGCGAGCTCGGTCGCGGCGGCGTCGGCACCGTGCACCGCGGGCACGACCAGGACCTCGGTCGCGACGTCGCGATGAAGTTCCTGCACGACAAGTACAAGGACCAGCCCGAGGTCCTGCACCGCTTCGTCGAAGAGGCGCAGATCGGCGGGCAGCTCCAGCACCCGGGCATCGTGCCCGTCTACGACCTGGGCATGGTCGCCGGCAAGCCGTTCTTCGCCATGAAGCTGGTCAAGGGGCAGACGCTGGCAAAAAAGCTCGCCGAGCGTGAGTCACCGG
>JAVJTD010000354.1:0-7339 GCA_040219065.1 Planctomycetota bacterium | reverse complement strand
AAGAGACGGTACAGGAGCCAGTTCCCGCCCGGGAGATGGTGTGACGGAAAAAAGCGGAGTCGAGCTCAGCAGCGGCCCACCGATGTAGGAGTGCCCAAGTCGAGCGAGTCTGAGGCCGAGTCTGTCGGTGAGCCGCTGCTGAGCTCGACTCCGCTTTTTTCCGTCACACCATCTCCCGGGCGGGAACTGGCTCCTGTACCGTCTCTTCGTCAGGAGCTCTTGAACCTCGATGTCTTCCGCCCTTCATGAATCCAGTGATGCCCGACTCGTCGCCCTGGCGAGAGAGGGTGATCGCGCGGCATTCGCGGCTCTGGTCGAGCGGCACGCCGGTGCCTTGTTCGCACTCGCCGTGGCTCGCACGCGGAATCCGGCCGACGCCGATGATCTGACCCAGGAGGTGTTCCTCATCGCCTGGCGAGATCTGCGGCGGCTGAAGGATGCGGCGCTGTGGCAGCCATGGCTGACGGGCATCCTGCGCCGACATGTCTCGCGATTCCATCGGCAGAAGACGAGGCAGAGCCGGCGCCTCGCAGCGCGGGCCGAGCGGCAGCTCGGACGAGGAGACCTTCCCGGGAGTGTGCCCAAGGCGGGCGCGCTCGATGTTTCCCCGTCCGGAGGAACCGACGTGGAGCGTGAGGAAGCCGCCGCGATCGTGCAACGGGCCGTGGCCAGCCTGCCCCCCGATCTCGGGGAGCCGCTGGTCCTTTACTACTTCGAGGGGCAATCGACCGAGGTCGTCGCCGAGCGCCTCGGCGCCACGCCGGCCGCGGTTCGCAAGCGCCTCGAGAGAGCGCGGCAGAAGTTGCGGGATCGTCTCGATCCGAAGCTTCTCTCCGCGATCGCTGTCTTGCGACCGCACAAGGACTTCACCTCGCGCGTGCTCGAGAGCCTGCCGGCTCAAACAGCCACCATGGTCTCCATTGCCGGACTGTGCTCTCTGATCGGAGGCATGCTCGTGTCCTTGAAGCCGATCCTCATCACCGCCAGCGTGATCGCGGCACTGATTCCGGCCTGGTGGCTGCTCACCGACGAGCTCGCACCGGCTTCCGGTAACGAAGTCGCAGATTCCTCTCGCGACACCCGAGACGTCGTCGATCTCGAGGCGTCACCGTCGAGGTCCTCGGAGCGCGGCGAATCGACGTCGGTCCCATCCAAGGTGCTGTCCTCGCTGCCGAAGGCCAGCGCGCGTGAAGCTCCTCGAATGACGGCCAGCTCGGCGACGGTCATCTTTCGGGTCGTTCAGGCCGGGACCGAGCGTACACTGCGTGGCGTGTCGGTGGAGATCACCAGTCAGAGCGATCCCGGTGACCGCCGGATGATGGTCAGCGGTCTCGGCGGTGAGCTCTCGCTGGAGCTTCCGCGCGATGAGGTGTTTCAGGCGACCGCCGTCTCCACCGACTCGGTCGAGATCGAGGCGAGTGACGTCCTGGAGCTGGTTCCTGGAGCCTCGTCGTCCCAGTCCCTCGAGGTCACGGCCCGCTTCCGGTTGTCCGGTCGGCTCGTGGCGGATGGCAGCGATCGACCGATCGGGATCACTTCACTGATCAGCAAGCATGAAGAACACGGCATGGCCGCGTTGGCCGATACCGACCACGACGGCCGATTTCGAGGCGATCGACTCGTGTCACCTGGACTCGTCGAAGTCCAAGCCTGGGTTCCGAACACGCTGATGTCGGATCCCTCCGAGTATCTCGTCGTCGGGACCGTCGATGTCGGTACAAATGAGACCGATGCCCTCGAGCTCGCTCATCCTTGGAGCGGCGTCCTCGTAGGCCGCGTCGAGGACGAGCTGGGACGGCCCATCGCGGGAGCGCGGCTCGCCGTCGCCCTCGCCCTGTCCGCTTACATCTCCAGCGACCGGCGGATCTCACTGGACCAAGGGCGGATCAGGAAGTCCGATTCCGAGGGCCGGTTTCGACTCGAGCCCATGCCGACGGTCCCGATCGTGGTGTTCGGCGCGGCTGAGGGATATGGCGGCAAGCTCTCGAAGCCGCTCCAGTTCGAGAATGGACGAGCCGAGGTCGTCCTCGTGTTGCCGGCCGCGACGACCTTGCGAGGCCGCGTGCTGCTCCACGACGGGCGGCCGGCGGTGGGGGCCTCCGTTCACGCCTACAACGCGCCGGTCTCGGCACCTGCGAACGTGGAGACCGACGAGCAAGGCCGCTTCGTATTCGAGGACATCATTCCCGAGACTTACACGGTGACTGCGCATCTCCATCCCTACCCGGCGAGCCACCTCCGCGATGTCGAGGTGAAAGCGGACGGATCGAGCGAGGTCGAGATCCACTTCGAGGGTAGCGGTCTCGCGATCACAGGGCGCGTCCTGTCCGAGAGCGGAGAGCCGGTTCGGCGCGCCACCGTTCGAGCGGATCGCCAAGAAGGCGACGGCTTCGCGATGGACTTCTCGGACGAGGAGGGCCGCTTCGAGCTGACTGGCCTCTCCGAGGGTGCATACGCACTGAAGGCCAACGACAGCGCGTTTGCGGAGTCGGAGCTGTCGGTACATCAAGCGGGCGAGACGGACGTCGAGATTCGGCTTCCCACCGCGAAGGTGACTCTGAAGATCCGCGTCGTCTCGGCCGCCGACGGGGCGCCGCTCGGTCCTGCCGATGCCTATGTCAGTGTCCATGGACGCACGTCGTTCGGTTGGGCCGATTCCGAAGGCGTCAGCGAGATCCAGGCGGTGCCGGGTGAGTACACGGTGACGTGTGGCGCGTCTGGCTTCGCGCCTGCAATGGGCCGTATGGAGATCGGCCCGGGCGACGAAGGTGAGCGCGAGCTGATCGTGCGCCTCGATACGGGCTCGCGCGTCTCGGGACGCGTGGTCGACAGCGAAGGACGACCCGTCGAGGGCGCCACGGTCTGCACGGTCTTCGAGCATTTCTTGATAAAGCAGACCGCCGTCCAAAGCGACGAGAGCGGTCGCTTCACGATCCACTCACTCCCGGCGTCCGGCGCTCGAATCGGCATCGCCCAACCCGGCCAGTATCACTCGTCACTCCCGGTCGATGTCGTGCCCGGCGAGGAGCCGACGCTGGTCGTGCGGTGAGAGAGAATCGGACTCCCGGGACCCGCTCAGGCTGCGATCAAACCCGCGGCTTCCATTGATGGCGCCTCAAGCTGAGCCTGCCATCCACATCGACGTCGATGCCTTCGGCCGTCAACCTGGCCCTCTGCTCGTAATGACTCTCGCTGCCTTCGGGCAGCGAGATCCGTCCGGGGGCTCCGACCACCCGATGCCACGGCAGCTTGCTCCCTTCTTCGAGCGAATGCAGCGCGTAGCCGACGAGGCGGGCGTGGCGTGGGAGGCCGGCGAGGGTGGCGATCTGGCCGTAGGTGGCGACGCGGCCTTTGGGGATGCGGCGGACGACGGCGAAGATCTTCTTGTACCGCTCGGACTTCGTGTCGCGCTCGCCCATGATCAGGCGGTCAGCCCCATCACCTTGACGATGACGCGCTTGGGGCGTCGCCCATCGAACTCGCCGTAGAAGACCTGCTCCCACGTCCCGAGATCCAGCGCGCCATTCGTGATCGGCAGCGTCACTTGCTGGCCCAGGATCGAGCGCTTGAGGTGCGCGTCGCCGTTGTCCTCGCCGGTTCGGTGGTGTCGATAGTCCTCCTTGAATGGAGCGAGCCGGTCGAGCCACTCGCGCATGTCTTCATGAAGACCGGACTCGTCGTCGTTGACGAAGACCGAGGCGGTGATGTGCATCGCCGAGACGAGCGCGAAGCCGTCGACCACACCGCTGCGCGCGACGATCTGCGCGACCTCGTCGGTGATGCGGACGAGTCGGAATCGCTCCGGCGTCTCGAAGGTCAGGTACTCGGTGTGGGCTTTCAACGCAGGCTCCTTTCGGGGGACAGTGCGGGCTCGTGGGAGGTGACGACGCCGTATGCTATGCTCGGCCGCTCGGAGAATCGACCGCCCGACAGGACAGGTGCGGCTCGAGCCGGAAAGGGCACAGCGCCTGGGTGCCGTGCCCTGGAACCTCTTTCCGAGCATCGTGACGAATGACCGAGTCGGGCATCGAGTCCGTGCATCCCGAGAGACCGGCCGAGCGGCCGTTCCTCGCCTACCTGCGCAGCGAGCAGACGATCTTCCTGCTCTTCGCGCTCAGTGTAGGCATCCTCGGCGGCTTGTTCGCCGTCGGCTTCACGAAGCTGACCGAGTGGGTCTCCGAGCTGATCTTCCGGCGAGAAGGGTCGATCATCGAGATCGCCGAGAATCTGCCGCCCTGGTTCCGGCTGTCGGCACCCGCGGCAGGGGGATTCGGCGCGGGTCTGTTCATGCTCTGGGCGAAGCGGCGCTCGGGAAGCCAGGTCTCGATGGCGACGATCATGGAGGCCGTCACGCTCCGCAAGGGGCTGCTCAGCTTCCGCAACACCGCCATCAAGGCAGCGGCCTCCTTGTCGGCGATCGCGACGGGCGGCTCGGTCGGACGCGAGGGGCCGATCATCCAGCTCAGCGCCGCGGCAGGCTCGAAGATCGGTCAGCTCCGTCGGCTCAGCGAGTTCCGCGTTCGGATCTTGGTCGCTTGCGGCGTCGCGGCCGGCCTCGCCGGCGCCTATCGCACGCCGATCGCCGCGGTGCTCTTCGTGCTGGAGATCGTGGCCGGCGTGCTCGCCGTCGAGATGCTCGGACCGATCATCATCGCCTCGGTCGCCGCGTCGGTCGTGGTCACCTCGTTCCATGCCGGACCGCTCTACGCCGTTCCCGCCTTTCATTTCGTCTCGTCGTGGGAGCTCTGCTTCTACGCGGCGCTCGGCCTGGCCGCCGGACTTGCCGGTCCACTGTTCCTCGCGTCTCTGTCCCGAACCGCAAAGTTCGTCGAAAGCGTTCGCCTGTGGTTTCCGCTCCGAACCGCCATCGGCGGTCTGGCGGTCGGAGCGATTGCACTGGGACTCCCGGAGGTGTGGGGCAACGGTTACCCGGTCGTCGACCGGATCCTCAACGATGCGAGCCCGGCATTGTTGGCGTTGGTCGTGCTCTTCGTGGGCAAGCTGGTCGCGACGACCTGCACGGTCTCTTCGGGGAGCCCTGGCGGTGTGTTCACGCCGACGTTGGTGCTCGGCGCCGCGCTCGGTGCCACGCTGGGCCTCTTGTCGAATGCTTGGCTCGAGGAGTCTTCGGCGTCGGTGGGGGCGTACGCACTCGTCGGAATGGCCGCGATGATCGGTTCGACGACGCACGCCCCGCTGACCGGGGCGGTGATGGTCACCGAGATGACGGGCGACTACGAGATCGTCCTGCCGCTGCTCCTGTCGTGCGGGATCGCGACGCTCGTGGCTCGCGTCTGCCAGCGGGATTCGATCTACACCGCCGAGCTGCGCCGGCGCGGCATCGCCTGGGAAGGCAGCCCCGAGCAAAGGCTGCTGCAGACGCTGCGTGCCCAGGACATCATGCGCTCCGACGTCGAGCCCATATCTGCGAACACCCCTTACCAGAAGCTCGTCGATCGCTTCAGCGCGACACGGGTGCGCGTGATCTACGTCGTCGACCAGAGCGGGCAGTACCTCGGCGCGATCGATCTGCACGCGGTGAAGGGCATCCTCGAGGCGAGCGAGCTCGGCTCACTCCTCATCGCGTCGGAGCTCGTCCAGCCGACGCCGGCGGTGGAGCCCGACGCGACCCTCGCGCTCCTCAATGAGCGCCTGTGGCTCATCGACAACGGCGAGCTTCCCGTGGTCTCGAAAGGGCACTTCCAAGGCGTCGTCACTCGGCGCGACCTGTTGGGTGCCATCGATCGCGAGATCCTCCGGCGCGACATGCTCGTCGCGCGCTTCGGCTGGAGAGACCAGCAAGGGCAGAGGCACACCGACTACGTCGAGCTCCCCGAGGGACAGGAGATCCAGCGCGTCGCGGTCCCGGCCTGGATGGCGGGACGTACCCTCGGGCAGGTCGACATTCGTGGCCGTTTCGGCGTCAACGTGGTCGCCATCGTCGTGACCGATGCCGAAGGCAATGAGACGCGCCGTCCTCCCAAGGCGACCGAGCAGCTCGCGCGCGACGAAGACCTGATCGTCCTCGGTGCACGAGAATCCCTCGCCGCGTTCCAACTGGCGCAGTGAGGCAGGACCAGCGCCTGCGCGGCCGTCCAACCAGAGCCCGCGCGGCCGAAAGTTGAGACGCGCCCCGTCGGTCGATCGCTTTGGAGCGTCGATCGACGTTGCTCGGCGAGAACAACCGAGCAAGGGTGTCTGTCGTCCTGCTGCGAAAGGGGACACGGAGACCGGCTGAAGCCGGTGCTCCGAAAGCCGGCGCTCCGATCGTGCCGTTTACCGAATCTTCAGGTCCCCACTCGGACGCCGGCGGGCCAGAGCACCAGGACCAGGGTCTCGCCGTCGCCCCGCGGGCAGTGCTTCGAGCCGGGTGGGAGATACACGATCTCACCCTTCTCGTAGCGGCCGGTCTCGTCGATGATCGCGCCACGCAGGACGAGGTACATCTCTCCGCCGACGTGCTCATGCGGCTCGAAGGAGTCTCCGTCGGCGTCCGCCGCGATGCGGTAGAGAACCAGCCCGGACTCGCCGTCTCGGTGCAGCTTGGCCATCGAGGACCCGTTCCCGAAGTCCTTCCAGCTCAAGTCGGCGAGGGCGTCGTCGTCGATCTCCAAGCCCAGCCAGGAATCCAGATTGACGCGGAATGTCATGAGAAGCTCCAAAGTCGTCAAAGTCCGAGCCATGTGAGATCCGACCCGATTCGACGCACACCTTTCGCTGCGCCGGTGGCTCGAGTCGATTATGATCGGACGCTCGTGTCGGGATCGATCCGAAGGTGGAGTCAGGAGCCGCGCTCTCACGGATGGCCTCCGTAGACGAGCTCGGTGTTGGTCACCCGAAACTTACTCTCTCCCGCGAGGTCGAGGAAGAATGTCCCGCAAGCTGATCGCCGTGATCCTGGTCTTGGGAATCCTGGCTGCCGTTCTTTGGATCCGGCCCTGGCGAAAGCTGGTCACCCCCGAGTTCTGCCAGACCATCGCTGCGATCGAGGCCCTCGAGCCGAGCGATCGGGCACGGGAGCAGCTCTTGGAAGGCCTGAGTGGGGAGCCCGAGCTGTTTCGGAAGTGGGACTTCACGGGCTCGGCGCCGGCCGGCGAGTGGCAGCCGGATCCCGACGTCGTGGCGATGACTCCCACCGAGCAAGGGCTGCGCCTCGAAGTCCGACCGGGCTTTCCAGTCATCCGGATCGACAACCTGCTCTCCTTCGACGACTTCAACGCCGTCCGGATCGAGATGAGGATCGGTGAGCAGGTTGTCGATCCGGATGACTGGAAAGCCCGGTCGGACTTCGAGGCGCAGCCCTTGCTCGGTGGGAGTCATCGCCACGACGTCGGGATCC
>JAVJTD010000352.1:0-6212 GCA_040219065.1 Planctomycetota bacterium | reverse complement strand
CCTGAGCACCTGAGCACCTGGTCACCTGAGCACCTGGTCACCTTGCCACCTGAGCACCTGAGCACGGCTCACTCCGCATCGAGGAGCTTCACGACTTCGAGACGGCCCTTCTCGACCTCTTCGCGGGTGAGCGGGAGCTGGAGCATCTGGATCACGGCCTCGGTCAGCGCCCAGTCGGATCCGGTGACGTCTCGAGGAATCTGTCCGAGCAGATCCTTCATGGACCGATCGGCACCCGCGGCCAGCAAGTGCTCGGTCGCGGTCACGCGCCCGAAGAAGGCGGCGACGTGGAGCGGCGTTGTTCCGTTGGAGTTCCGCGCGTCGACATCGGCCCCATGCTCGATGAGCAAGTCGATCAAGCCAGCATGATCCATGGCCACTGCGCCGTGGATCGTTGGCCCCATGTCCCGGTTGCGCGTATGGACGCTTGCTCCCTTCTCGAGCAGCAGCTTCGCAATCTCGACGCGTCCCAGGTAGACGGCCGTCGAGAGCGGCGTCCAGCCGGTGGCCTCGTTCCAGTCCTTGAGCCGGGCGCCTACTTCGAGGCAACGCGCGACGGCCTGCCGATCATCAATCCCGATCGCCTCGAACAGGGCCGCCGTGGGATCGGCCAAGCCCGCACTCGATGTCTCCAGCAAAAGGGCACACCGCTTTCTTCCGGCCTCGATGTTCTCGCGGTCCACCTCGATTCCCAGCCACTCCGCCAATGCCGTCGTCGCGGTCCAGGAGCTTTCCATCAGCTCGAGCGGTGTGTCACCCGCCGCATTCTCGAGATCAGGCTTGGCGCCCTTCTCGAGGAGCCAGGCGAGCACATCAAAGCGCCCGAAGAAGGCCGCTCCGTGCAGGGCCGTCGAACCTTCGCGGTTTCGACCATCGAGATCGGCACCGCCGTTGACCAAGACCTGCGCGAGTCGGAGCTGGCCCGTTGCGGCGCAGTGATACAGTGGACGGACACCACGCCCGGAGTGCATCTGCTCGACATTGGCCCCTTGGCGCAGCCGTTGCCGCACTCGCCCGATGTCGCCGGACTCCAGCACAACCCAGAGATCGGGGCCCTCGGTCTTTGCTTCGGTCGCCTTCTCGTCGCCAACGTAGCCGAGCGCTCGGAGCTGCTCGAGCACCTCGGGATCCATCGCAGAATCGGTCGAGGCCGTCGCGTCTCCCTGCGTCTGACCGCGGGCGGCACCCATCTCCTTCTCGAGCCGTTGCACGATGTCGGGATGGTCTGCGGCGATGTTCTTTCGCTCGCCGGGGTCGACCTCGAGGTCATAGAGCTCGTAGTGGGGCCTTTGGACCAACTGCGAGCTCACCTCGTTGACGATCAACTTCCAGCGACCGCTGCGCAAGCTGGACAGCACGCCCGAACCCACGCCGATCCCGCGAAGGATCGGATCCTCGCGATGCTCCGAGAAGACGGCCCGGCTGCCGGTCTCTTCGCCGCGAATGAGAGGAAGGAGGCTTTCTCCCTGGACGCTGTCGGGGATCTCGATCTCGAGCAGCTCGCAGAGCGTCGGGAAGATGTCGATCGAGCGAACCGGCGACTCGATCCTCCGCCCGGCCGGCAGCAATCCGGGCGCGTAGATCATCAACGGGACGCGTGTCATCTCCTCGTAGAGGCTGTAACCGTGGCTGGTGCCCCCGTGCTCGAAGAACTCTTCACCGTGGTCCGAGGTGAAGACGAAGATGAAGTCCTCGCCCCAGCCCTCGGATTGCAGCTCGTCCCAGAGAGCCTTCATCTGATCATCGTTGGCTCGGACGTCCGCGTCGTAGAGATCGCTACCATGAGCGATGAAGGACTCCGAGTCGATCCGTGTGCGGTCGAAGTTGTCCTGGGTCACATAAAGCCCTGGGACCGGCGGCCGGCTCGCCAACAGCTTCTTCCACTCCTGGCGAAACCGCTCGTGACGATCGGGATCGGCGAACTGGGCGAGGTACTCTGGCTCGGGCTCGTACTCCTCGTGCGGATCGACCGAGTGCAAGTAGAGCAAGACGGGCCACGCCTCGTTCGTGTTCAGCCAGCGAAACACGTGCTCGTTCAGCTTCTTGGCCGAGCCACTCGCGAAGCGAATCGGGTCACCGCGATTGATGTTCGTGGACTCGGTGAAGTGGTCGAAGCCTTGCGCGAAATTCGAGAGCAGATTGCCCATGACGATGTTCGCCGAGAAGCCGGCCGTCGTGCGGCCGCTCTGCTGCAAAAGCTCGGGCCAGGTGAGCACCTCGTCAGGCAGCCGGTCCTGCATGCGATACATCTTCGTTTGATTCGGATACCGAGAGCTGAGCAGCGACGCCATCGATGGCTTGGTCCAAGGTGCTTGGCTGTAGCAAGACTCGAAAACGACCGAGCGCTCGGCGAGCCACTCGAGGAAGGGTGTCGTCTCCCGGTCGTATCCATCGAAGCTCATTCGATCGCGCCGGCACGTGTCGACGACGTAAAAGCAGACGCTGCGCGGCCGAGCTTTCTCCGAGTCCTGCGGACTGGCGAGCGCAGCGGCCGCACAGCCCCAACCGATCACGATCATCCCTGCCAAGCTGCGCCAAATCGCCATCGCAATCTCCTCCATCGGTTCCGGATCTCCACGTCATTCACTATCGAGCGGGCAGCTACGACTCGAGGGGCGACCTATTCTGCAGCGAAAGCTCGGACGACGAATCCGCTGACTGGCTCACCGCCGGGCCGCGCTGCGTCCACTCGCCTTCGACTCCTCGAGCTGAGCGCGCAGCTCCCGGACGACGGCCGGGTGTTCGCCGTAGAGGTTCTTCGTCTCACCTGGATCGCGACCGAGATGATAGAGCTGCCCCGGAGCGTCGGGAGCTCTCTCGGGCAGGGCGTACTGCTCGAGAGGCGCGCGGTCGTAGCGGTTGCCGCCGGATCCCTGGTGATCGAGGTACTTCCACGGACCCTTCCGGATCGACAGTGCCAGACTGATCGTCTGCTCCAGCAGGTAGGGTCGGACAGGACCATCGGCGGTCCCCTCCAGGACGGGTAGCAAATCGAAGCTGTCCTCAGCGGCATCATTCGGCAGATACGCCCCGACGATCGAGGCGCAGGTGGCCATGATGTCGGTGAGGCTGACGAGCTGGTCCGAGGTCGAGCCGGCCTCCACCCGGCCGGGCCATCTCACGAGGAAAGGCGTTCGGTGACCGCCCTCCCATTGGTCGCGCTTCATGCCGCGCCATGGTCTGGCCCCGTCGTGATCATGATCGGCGCGCATGTTCACGACGCTGGTAACCTCGGGCCCGTTGTCGCTGGCGAAGAGCACCAATGTGTCATCTGCGACTTCCAGGCGATCGAGCGTCTTCAAGAGCTCGCCGACGATGAAGTCCATCTCGAACAGGAAGTCACCATGAGGACCAGCCTCGGTCTTGCCGTGGAACTTGGGTGCCGGAAAGGATGGCAGATGGACGGCCTGCATCGAATGAAAGAGAAAGAACGGCTGATCCGGCTTCTCCTTGACGTGCTGCTCGAGGAACTCCTGGCTCTTCTTCAAAAACGTCAGGTCGACGCGCTCGAGATCGAAGCCCGGTGCGATCAGGCCTTCTCGGTTGTCGGCGGCATAAGGGTGGTTCGGCAGCGGCGAGCGATCGAGCTGATGGGTCGGCGGCACGGGGACGCGGTCTTGATCGATGAAGGCGTAGAGCCAGTCGGTCGTCGGGCAGCACGCCGTCCCGAAGAATCGGTCGAAGCCGCGGTGGGTCGGCCCGTCGGGGATCGGCCGGTCGAAATCGACCAGGCGCACCCGCTCGAGAGCCGGGCCACCCGACCGCCAGTCCTCGGGCTGGTCGCTCGAGACGCTGGCGGCGTACGCAGGCTCACCGGCTTGGGTGAAGAAGGTCAGACCCAGGTGCCATTTGCCGATGCAGGCCGTCGCGTAGCCGCGATCGCGCAGCATCTGCGGAAGTGTCAGCCGGTCCTCCTCGATGAGCGAAGGGCCACCGACTCCGCTGAAGACACCGCGGTAACCCGTTCGAAAGCACATGCGGCCCGTCAGCAGGGAATATCGAGAAGGTGTGCACACGGTGGACGGACTGTGCGCGTCGGTGAAGCGCATGCCCTGCGCCGCCAGCCGATCGAGGCTCGGAGTCGGCACCTTCGCTTGCTCGTTGTAGCAACCGACGTCTCCGTACCCGAGATCGTCGGCGAGGATGAGGACGATGTTGGGCTGCGCTGACAATCCCTCGGCGAAGAGCCCGCCGAAGATTGCCCAGAGGATCACCCGAGCCATAAAGGTCCTCGCTGATCGAGAGATTCGCCGTGGATCCGGATTCCCGCTCATCCTCTCACGACACTCCTCGCACCTGAATAGAGAGCTCGGGGCGACGGTGTGCCTATCAGCGGTCGCCCTCGGCATCCTCTCCGAACTTCTGGCTCAGGGTCTCGACCTGGTCGGGAGAGAGGATGCCTCTCACACTTCGAATGAAGTCACGCTCGATCTCACGGCGTCTTCGGTCGATTCGCTCCGGGTCTTCATCGACGTCCCAGGCTTCGAGCAGCTCGCGCTCCCTCGCCACACGGTCCCTCAGTTGATCGCTGAGCCGGACACGTTGGAGCTCGTCGAGGCGGAGCCAGCTCGACCAGGCTTGCACCGTCGGCTCCAGGTCCTCTGACCGCTTCTCGAGCTCGGCGCGCGCTCGAACCAGCTTTTCGTCTCGCCGAATCGTCTCGAGTGCCCGCGCGACGTGATCCTCGAGATCGGCCTTCTCTTCCCGGATGGGCTGTTCGTCTCGGGTGAAAGTGGCAGCTCCTTCCAAGACCGAGATCCGCGACTCGAGATCTCGCATCCGCTCCTCGAGCAGCGCCCGGTGATCGTCGGAGGAGACCTGGCGAGGCTCCGCTCGATCGAGGCGCTCGAGGGGTGGATTCTCGAGGCGGTCCAGGCGCTCGAACAAAGACCTTTGGCTCGCCTCGAGCGCCTCGAGCCTGCGCATCACCTCTGGCGAATCGGCCGAGCCAGGGCGCTCGATTCCGACGGTGCGCTCGGAGAACAGCTCCAAGGTGACGAACAGTCCTGAGACCACGACGATCAGGAGGAGGATCGCCGAGATGGCCGGTTTCATCTGAGGTAGAGGCCTCAACGTTTGCGGTCGGTCGCCCTGGGGTGGGCCTTGAAGAACTTCCAGATGAGCTCCGTCGCTTCGACGCCGTGTGACGACTTCTTCGGCCAGCCGTGATCGCCATCCTCGATGCTGTAGAGGACCACCTCGGAGTCGGCTTTGCCTTGCGGCCAGCGATCGACGTGGACCTTTCCCTTGGCAGCGTCCTCGCGCTTCTTCTTTCCGCAGCCATTGTGCTTCGCGAAGAACGCCGCCGAGTCCACAGCGGACGGCATGCCCTTGAAGGCGGCGTTCTTGCCGCGCTCGTCGTCATAGGCGACGACGCGATCGGCCATTCCGTGGAAAGAGATCACCGAGACGGGAGCACTCGGCTCCCCCAGCCCTAGCCGGAGGCCGGCGACCGGACCGATGGCCGCGATCTTGTCCGAGTGCGTCGTCGCGAACGAGTAGCTCATGAATCCGCCGCTACTGTGGCCGGTCATGAAGATGCGCGCCTCGTCGATGCGAAGCTCCTTCAAGAGTGAGTCGATCAGCTCGGCCAAGAAGATCGAGTCATGGGTCGGCTTCCCGAGCCAAGCACCTTCCCAGCTCGTCGGCGTACCGAGCGCCGTCGGGAAGGCGACGACGAAGCCTTCCTTCTCCGCGAGCTTCGTCCAGCCGTAGTAGTCGCTCGCCGCTGCTTTGCCGTTGCTCGTCCGACCGTGGAGCATCAGCACGAGCGGCACGTCCTTCTTCGACTTCTCGTAGCTCCGCGGGATGTGGAGGAGATACTCCCGCGTCTTCTCCGCAGACGCCATCGTCCGCTCGTGAAGGCCCGGCTCGCTGGCGAAGAGGCTCGGTGCGAGCGAGAGGAGGAGGAAGAGGAGAGAAAAATGTCTCGAGACACGACCGGCCAAGCGAAGCATCGTCACCTCCGAGACCAAGGATCGATCCAAACCGTGTGCTTCGCAGCATCGTAGCCGGTCAATCCTGTTCGTTGGAATCACGAATTCGGAGCTCGAGACCGATCCCTCACGTGCGGTCGGTGGACACGGATAAGGGGCGAACAGCCGGCAGCGCCGGCTGTTCGGGATCCCATCCCGGCTGAAGCCGGGGACCCAACCCGGCTAAAGCCGGGGGATACGACCCGGCTGAAGCCAGGGACACAACCCGACTGAAGC
>JAVJTD010000351.1:0-49868 GCA_040219065.1 Planctomycetota bacterium | reverse complement strand
TCAGCCGGGCCGGCCAACGGCCGGTTCTTGAAGGCTTCCCCTACCTCTCGTAGGCCTTGGTCGCCGACTTGGGGATCCAGCCTTCTCCTCGGCCCAGCGGCCGACGCACGTGGAGCCGATCTCCTTCTTCGCCGATCACTTCGACGACCTCTTTCGAGCTCGCCTGACCGAGGTCATCTCCGCCGCTCGGCGCTCCGAAGACGCTCGCTGCCTGGGTCAGGACCACGAAGCGGCCCTCCTTCGGCTCGGCGATGTTCAGGCTCCAGTCGTATTCTTTGAAGGTGATCTTCTGCTCGTCGGTGATGCCCGGGTGATAGTGCGCCAGATAGTGTGGAAGCTCCTCGGCGCCTCCGAAGTCGTCTGCGAACCACTCGAAGATCTTCGAGAGCCGCAGCACGCCTTTCTTCTCGTCGACCTCGTTGCGAAACGAATCGTGGAGGAAGCGGCGGAAGTTCGCCTCGAGCACTTCGGAGAGATCGACTGGCGAGTAGGCTCTGGGGATGAGCGGCGGACAGGAGCGTGCGCCACAGACGATGGCGACGTGGATCCGTGCGTCCTGGAACTTCGGCCGGAGGATCTCGTGCTCGAGATGATCGAGCGTGATCTTGCCGGTCTTCAAGCGCACGAGCGGCTCCTTGAAGACGCCGAAGTCCTTCTCGGAGACGCTGTAGCCGGGCTCCCACCGCTTCGCGATCGTGTGCACCATCGTCGCGTTGTAGAGGTTGATGTAGAAGGCGAGCCGCTCCTTCTCGTCGAGATCGGAGACGTCGATCTTCGCCATCCGGTCGAGATAGCTCTCCAGCGCCTTCCAGTGCGCGGTGCGGACGGCCAGGTAGTCGACGCGCTCATCTCGAACGACCTCGCGCAAGATCGCGTCCCACTCGGAGTGATCGACCTCACCGAATTCTGTCGCCTTCGGCTCCTGGGCCGGAGTGACGGCAGCGACCCATCCCAGCACGAGAGCGAAGATCCAGGCGACGAACATGCGCGAAGCTCCTTCAAGACGTGGTTGCGTGACGGGCGCGAGAATGCCGATCGGCCGCTCGAGATTCCCGGGAGAGCGATTCGTTTCGCGGTCAGCCGATGATCGGCCACCATCGTAGCGTGTCGAATCGGTCGGATGCCTCAGCGATCTGCTTTGCGGCGCACGAAGCGAAGACCAGACCAGACGTCGTCGATGGCGCAGACCTTGTTGTCGACGAGGCCGGCCGCCAGCCCCACGCTTTGTACCAGCTCGAAGCTCAGGTCCGTGGCGACACCCGACGACTTCTTGGGCCAGGCGATCCAGAGACCGCCCGCCGGGGTGAGCAGTGCAGCGACCTTCTCGAAGCGCTTCTGGAGATCGGCCCCCCGCTTCACGAACAGAACGGCGACGTCGATCGCGCCGACCGCCCGGCGCATGACCTGGACGCCCGGTGGCAACGGCTCGAGCGTTTCTTCGAAGCCTCCTGGAGCACCCAGCAAGACGACGCGCCCTCCCTCTTTCACACCGAGCTTCTTCGCCAGAGGGGTGCCTGAGTATCCCGCCATGCGTCTCCTCGCCTGAATCCCGACTTCGACTGCGAGTCGCCATGGTAACTCCCAGCCTGAACCGTAGCCGTGGAAATCAGGTCGCAGCGTTGATCGTTAGCGGGCGGGACGCCCGCGTTCCCAGTGGTTGCGGGACGCCCGCGTTCCTGGTGGTTGCGGGACGCCCGCGCTCCTGGTGGTTGCGGGACGCCCTGGCTCCCGGTGGTTGCGGTCAGGACAGTCGCGTGCGCCCGAAGGGTCCGTGCTAGTATCAGCGCTTCGAATCGGCCGAGCGTCACCGGCCTCCCCTCGCTCTCCCGGCATTCGATGACCGTCACTCAGAAGCGCCCAACTCGCTCCCCCCACCTTCCGATGACTCGTGCCGAGATGGACGAGCGCGGCTGGGATCAGGCTGATGTCGTCTTCGTCACCGGCGACGCCTATGTCGACCATCCGTCCTTCGCGATGGCGATCCTCGGGCGAGTGCTGGAAGCGAACGGGTATCGGGTGGCGATCCTCTCGCAGCCGGATTGGCAGTCGAAGGAGCCGTTCCAAGCGCTCGGACCCCCTCGCCTCTTCTGGGCCGTGAGTGCGGGCAACATGGACTCGATGCTCAACCACTACACGGCGAACCGGCGGCTGCGCTCCGACGACGCCTACTCGCCGGGTGGGCGCTCCGGACGACGCCCGGATCGTGCGACCAACGTCTACGCTCAGCGCTGCCGCGAGGCCTTCAAGGGGATTCCCGTCATCGCTGGCGGCGTCGAGGCGTCGCTTCGGCGAGTCGCTCACTACGATTACTGGTCGGACACGGTCAAGCCGTCGATCCTGCTCAGCAGCAAGGCGGACCTGGTCGTGTACGGCATGGGTGAAGCGCTGATCGTCGAGATCGCTCGCCGCTTCGAGGCCGGCCAATCGGTCTCCGAGCTACGCGATTTGCGTGGCGTCGCGTACCTGCTCGGAGCCAAAGAAGAGCTGGCTCCGTTCCCGCAGAGCATGCGGCTAAGCTCGACGCCAGCGGACGACACTCTCGAAATGCCTTCCTTCGAAGAGGTCCGTGACGACAAGATCGCCTTTGCCCGGGCGACGCACCTGGTGCACCGCGAGTCGAATCCATTCAATGCTCGCCGCTTGATCCAGCGTCACGGCGATCGCACGCTCGTCCAGAACCCTCCGGCGCTCCCGCTTTCGACCGCCGAGATGGACGCGATCTACGATCTGCCCTACGCGCGCTCTCCGCACCCGAGCTACAGCGAGAAGATCCCATCCTTCGAGATGATGCGCACGAGCGTGACTCTGATGCGCGGCTGCTTCGGTGGCTGTACCTTTTGCTCCATCACGACGCACCAGGGCCGCATCATCCAATCCCGCTCCCAGGAATCCGTCCTCGCCGAGATCCGGGAGCTGGGCGAAGATCCCGAATCGAAGGGGATCGTCTCGGACATCGGCGGCCCGACGGCGAACATGTACCACATGCGCTGCACCAAGCCCGAGGTCGAGGCGATCTGCCGGCGGCCTTCCTGCGTGCATCCGACGATCTGCAAGCTGCTCGGCACCGATCACGGACCGCTGAAGGAGCTGATGCGCGAGGCCCGAGAGCAAAAGGGCATCCGCAAGGTCCATGTCGCCAGCGGCGTTCGGATGGACCTCGCCCAGCGCGACCCCGAGTATCTCGAGGAGCTGGCCGGGCACCACGTCGGGGGTCATCTCAAGGTCGCGCCCGAGCACGTCTCGAAGCGCGTGCTCGATCTCATGAAGAAGCCGCGCATCGACGACTACCAAGGCTTCCGCGAGGCCTTCCAGGAGGCGAGCCAGAAGGTGGGCAAGGAGCAATACCTCGTCCCTTACTTCATCGCCTCGCACCCGGGCAGCGACATCGAGGACATGATCGAGCTCGCCGTCTACCTCAAGGGCCAGGGCTACAAGCCGCGTCAGGTGCAGGACTTCATCCCCGCGCCGATGGATGTCGCCACGGCGATGTATTACACGGGCCTCGATCCTTCGACATTGAAGCCGGTGCCGGTCGCGAAGAACATCAAGGACCGAAAGCTCCAGCGCGCGCTCATGCAGTTCTTCAAGCCGGAGAACTGGTTCGAGGTGCGGGACGCCCTGATCCGGGCCGGGCGCCGCGACCTGATCGGTGGCGGCCCTCAATGCCTCATCCCTTCAAAACCACCTAAAGAGGCCTTGTCCGAGCGGCGCAGCCGGGCCCAGCAAGCCGCGGAGGACTGGGACGCCTTCACGGGACAGCGCGACGGCGAGCCGGCGACTTCGGACGAGCCACCCTCGCGCTCGGTGGGGTATCGACCGGGACGGCGAGGGTTCCAGTCGTCGCGCACTCGCGGCAAGCGCCGCTGAGCGATGGACAACATCACTCACAGCCTGACCGGGCTCGCCCTCGCCCGGGCCGGTGGCGATCGCCTCTCCAAGGGCGCGACGGTCATCCTGATCGTGACCGCCAACTTGCCCGATGCCGAGATGTTCTTCCAGCCCGACCTCGGTCCCGGTAGCTACCTGCTGCAGCATCGCGGGGTGTCGCACTCGTTCTTCGGCATGGCGATCCTGGCGCTCTTGTTTCCGGCGTTGGTGTGGCTGGTCGACGGCTTTTTGCGGAGGCGCCTCGCCTGGCGCGGCGACCCGCCAAAGCTGCGCGGGTTGATGATCGCCGCGGCCTTGGGGCTCTCGAGCCATCTCTTCCTCGACTGGATCAACACCTACGGGATCCGACTGCTCCTGCCGTTCGACGACCGGTGGTTCTACGGCGACATCGCCTACATCATCGATCCTTGGATCTGGCTCATGCTCTTGACCGCCGGCGCCTGGGTCCAGGATCGTTCGTCCATCGGCGATGCATTCTGGGTGTTGGTCGCGATCGGCATGAGCCTCGTCGTCTTTCTCACCGATCGGGCTGGCCTGGCGGTCCAGCTCGTCTGGCTGGGCGGACTGCTGGCGGTCCTCGCCATCAGGCTTCGAGGTGGCGCGAGTCAGCCGCTCACCGCCCGCGTGGCTTTGGGCGCGATGGCCCTTCACCTGGTGCTGCTCTTCGGTCTCGGGCGGATGGCCAACGGGATCGGCGATGAGGAGCTGAAGAGCCAAGGCGTCGCGCCCTTGGAGTCCTCCGCCTTTCCGGTCGCCGCCGTTCCGTGGCAGTGGGAGCACGTCGCCCGCGACGAGGACCGCATCTACCGATCGCGCGTCGACGTGCTCGATGGCTCAGTAACAGGGACCGAATCGGTCTCGAGGAACTCGAGCGACCCTCGCCTGAACGAGATCCGAGACACCCTCGCCTACCGAGCATTCCGCGTCTTCTACCGCTACCCCTACGTCGAGCCGGCCGCCGAAGAGGCATGGCCGATCTGGCTGCGGGACGCGCGCTACTCGTGGGGAAAGGACGCTGGGTTCTCGGACCTTCGCCTCACCAAGCCCGAGCCACCACCGATGAATGCTCCGGCTGGTCGCTGAGCATTCCCGAGGCGGTCGCTCACTCGTAACGCAGCGCCTCGATCGGATCGAGACGGGCTGCCTGCAGCGCGGGCCAGATTCCGAAGATGAGGCCGACGCTGGCGGAGCCGCCGAAGCCGAAGACGCGGGCCCAGGTCGGAGTGGCGCTCGGCAATCCCTCGACGAGCGATGAGACGGCCATCATCAGCCCCTCCCCCACCAGCACTCCGAACAGCCCCCCGATGCCGGTCAAGATCATCGCCTCGACGAGAAACTGCCAGGTGATGTCCTTGCGCTTGGCACCGAGCGCTTTGCGCAAGCCGATCTCCCGCGTCCTCTCTTTGACCGACACCAGCATGATGTTCATCACTCCCACGCCGCCGACGAGGAACGCGACCGTCGAGAGCAGGAACATCACGGCCAGGACCCCGAAGACGATCTGATCAAATGAAGCGATGATCGAATCCGCCGTGCCGATCTCGAAGTTGTTCTCTTCGGTCCACTTCACCTTTCGGCGCCGACGCAGGACCTCCTCGATCTGGTCGATCGCCGTGTCGAGCTTTCCGGTGTATGCGCGAGCCGAGATGAAATGGTCGTCTTGCTCCGGGTAGATCTTGCGGAAGGTGTAGTACGGGACGTGAATGTTGTTGTCTTCCTGATTCGCCGAGCCGAAGGGGCCTTCCTTGAGCTTCTGGATGACGCCGACGACCTGGAAGCGCGTTCCGCCCACCCGGATGTGCTTTCCCAGCGCGCTGGTGTTCGGGAACAGTGCCTGGACGACGTTGTGGGCGATCACGCAAACCGCCGAGCGATGACGGTTCTCCGAGTCGGTGAAGAAACGCCCCTCCTCGAGGGTCAGGTTGCCGATGCGCTCCGCCTCGGGAAAGGAGCCCCTCAGCCCGGGGCCTTGCATCTCCTCGCCGCGGTAGCGCGCGGTCAGATTGGCATTGCGCGCCTGGACGCCGGCGATGACCGTCTCGACCGCCGGGCATTGCTCGCCGATCGCGAGCGCGTCCTCCATCTGCAGCGGCTTTCGATTCCGCACCTCGGGCGCGAGGTGCCCGGTGCGCACGAACGGGTAGCGGTAGATGTAGATATTGTTGGTGCCGAACTCCTCGACCTGATCGATGACGCTCTGCCGGAAGCCGTTCAGGACCGAGGCGACGCACACGATGATCGCCGAGCCGATGAAGACACCGAGGATCGTCAGCAGGCTGCGCGTCTTCTGGCTCTTGAGCGTGTCGATCGCGAGCTTGGCGTTCTCGATCAGCATCGTGAACCTCATCCTTCGCCTCCTTGCAGTGCCTCGATCGGGTCCAGGCGAGCGGCCTTGCTGGCCGGCTGCAGGCCGAAGAAGATGCCGATCAAGGCGCAGATGGAGAACGAGAGGACCGGCGCCCAGAGCGGAAACGACGCAGGCAACGGCGTGAACGTTCGGATCATCCAGGCGAAGCCATAGGCGAGCGACACGCCCAAGACCCCGCCGACGCTCGACAGCACGATCGACTCGATCAGGAACTGCCGGCGAATGTCGCGCGGCCGCGCCCCGACCGCTTTGCGAATCCCGATCTCGGAGCGGCGCTCGATCACCGAGACGAGCATGATGTTCATGATCACGATGCCACCGACCACGAGCGAGAGCCCGACCACGAAGATCGTGACCTTGAAGATGATCGCGGTCAGGTTCTCCCAGAGCTGATTCAGGCCGTCGGAGCTGACGATGCCGAAGTCATCCGGGTCGTGGAAGTCGAGGTGATGCCGCGCCCTCAGCACGACGCGCACCTGATCGGTGACCTCGGTCATGCGCCGCTTGTCTCCGACCTTCACGCTGATGTTCACCGAGCCGCGCGAGCCGAACATCTTCTGGAACGTCGTGATCGGGATCTTCGCGAAGGCGTCGCGAGAGACGCCGAACACCGAGCCGCGCTTGGCCGCGACACCGATCACCTCGAACCGCCGCCCCTTGATCCGGACCTTCTTGCCAATGGGGTCCTGTCCGATGAAGAGCTTCTCGTAGATCTCCCACCCGAGGAACGTGACCGCGGCTGCTCGCCTTTCCTCGGACCTCGTGATGACACGGCCAAAGGCGACATCGTAGGGCTCGATCTCGAGCACGTCGGCGTTCAGGCCGCCGATATCCACCGCCTCCACCGTCTTGCCCTGGCCGACGATCGCGCTGTTGGCGTGAATCTCCGCGGCCACGACTTCGGCCTCCTCCACGCGCTCGCGCACGGCTCGCGCGTCGGCGAGTGTCAGGTCCGGGTTGCGCCGGATCGCCTTCAGGAAGTCCTCGCGATTCGTGATGATCCCGAAGCGCTGGACGACGAACACACCCGGGCCGAGGTTGCTCAGGTTCTCCTCGACGTAGAGATCCAGCCCTTCGATCACCGACACCACCGCGATGATCGCCGTGATGCCCATGATGATGCCGAGCAAGGTCAAGAACGATCGCAAAGGATTCGCGATCAAGGACCAGCAGGCGACGCGAAACGCTTCGATCAGGCTCATCGCGCCCCCCTCAGCCCGAGACGACTGCGCGGAACTCCTCGCTCGAGGTCGATGCGTCGACCTCGAGCTGCCCATCGCGCAGGAAGAGGATTCGCTTGGTCCGCGCCGCGATGTCGCGCTCATGCGTCACGATCACGATCGTGTTTCCATCGGCATGCAGCCGATCGAAGAGATCCATGATCTCTTCACTGACCTTCGAGTCCAGGTTGCCGGTCGGCTCATCGGCGAGGAGGAGGCTGGGCTGGGTCACGAGGGCCCGCGCGATGGCGACCCGCTGCCTCTGACCGCCCGACATCTCGTTGGGGCGATGGGTGCCGCGATCGGCGAGGTCCACATGGGCGAGTGCCTCGAGCGCGCGGCGATGTCGCTCCTCGCTCGGCATACCGCGGTAGATCAGCGGAAGCTCGACGTTCTGGATCGCGGTCGCCCGGGCGAGCAGATGGAAGCTCTGGAAGACGAACCCGATCTCCTCGTTGCGGATGGCCGCGAGCTGATCCTCGTCGAGCTCGGCGACGTTGCGACCGTTGAGCCAGAACTTCCCCGACGTCGGCGTGTCGAGGCAGCCCAGCAGGTTCATGAGCGTCGACTTGCCCGAGCCCGAGGGTCCCATGATCGCCACGTACTCGTTGCGGTCGATGCGGACGTCGACGCCCCGCAGGGCGCGCACGGTCGTCGCGCCCATCTGGTAGGACTTCTCGAGACCCTGGACCTCGATCAGCGTCGCGCCCGCTTCGCTCATTTGCCTTGCTTCGCCTTCTCTGCCTCGGTCTCCTTGCGAACCAGGTCGCCCGGGGCGAGCTCTCGAAGGACCTTGAAAGGGCCGATGACGATCTCCTCGCCACCGCTCAGTCCCGACAGCACTTCGAGCTCCATCTCGCCGGCGATCCCGGTCTCGACGACCTGGAATCGGACCCGGAGATCGGGCTCGAGGAGATAGACGCCCTCGAACTCCTTCTTCTCCACCACAGGATCGGGCTCGCTCGGCGAGGGCTCGCTGGCGGCCGCGGCGCCGTTGCTGGGAAGCGGCGTCTCGACCTCGGGCTCGGACAAGGGCTCGCCATTCTCGTCGACCGGCAGGTCACGGCGCGCCAGCGCTTGGATCGGCACGACCAAGACGTCGTGCTTCACCGCGGTCGTGATCTCGCCCTCGCAGGACATGCCGGGCCGCAAGCTCTTCGGCGGATCCTCGAGGCGCACCTTGACCAGGAAGTCCTTGCCCTCATTCGAGCCCTGCTGCTCGATCGGAGCGTTGCCGATCTCGGTGACCTCGCCGCGAATCGGGAGGTCGGGCAGCGCATCGACGCGCACCTCGACGAGCTGGCCGATCTCGGTCCGGATGATATCGGTCTCGTCGACGAGCAGGTGCGCCTCGAGGACGGACATGTCGGCGATGGTCATCAGGGTCGCCTGCGGGCTCGAGAGGTTGCCCGGCACCGCCCGCTCGCCCTTTTCGACCTGCCGATGCGTCAGGAGCCCCGGCAACGGCGAGTAGATGGTGGTCTTCCTCAGGCTGTCTTCGGAGCGCTCCATGTTGGCGCGGGCGGCGAGGGCTCTCTGCGTGGTCGCCTCGAAGCCGGCTTTCGCTTGCTCGATCATCAGCTTCGTCGCCTTGGCCTGCGCTTCGTGCTGGGTGATGCGGGCCTTGATCGCCTCGACCTGAGCCTTCGCCGAGCGCAGCTCGGACTGGGCCGAGTCGACGACCTCCTGGCTGACGACACCCGACTGCGCGAGGCCGTTGTTCCGGTCGAACTGCCGCTGGGCGAGCTCCTGCCGCGCCTCGGCCTGAAGAAGGTCCGCCTCAGCGCTCTTCTTCTGAGCGATGTCGCGGGCGAGGTTGGCTTCGGCGGTCGCGACCGAGACCTCTTGCCCCTTCGAGTCCGCCTCGGAAGCCGCGAGCTGCGCCCGGAACGCCGCCAGCTCCGTCTCGGTCTGGGTGGGGTCGATCTTGACGAGGACCTGGTCCTTCTTGACCCAATCCCCCTCCTCGACCGGTAGATCGACGATCACGCCGGCGATCTCGGCTTGGATGTCGACCGACTCCTTGGCTTCCACCGTTCCCGATGCCGAGACGATCGAGCGGAGCTCGGCCATCTTCGAGATCGTTCCAGTCTGGACGACCTTCGGCCGCTCTTTGCCACTGAAAATGACGCCAGCGGTGATCGCTCCACCGACGATGACGAGCAACAAGACGAGGACCCAGCGTTTTCTCTTCGACATGCCTTGCTTTGGGAGCCGGAGGGGGAAGGGAGCCGCCAGAGCCGATCGATCGGCACGACCTGGAGCAGACAATCGCGAGGAGAGGTTCTTTCGAGCCTCGCGCGCCTTTCTGACGGAATACGAGGTCAGCATCCCTCGAGCGCGAGCCGATTCCCAGTCAGAAGGCGTCGCCGGACGGAACTGGGTCATTCGGGCTCGGCTCGGCTCTTCGCCAGGCAGGGAAGCCCGAGGGCGTAGACCAGAGCAGCCAGCCCCAGTACGACGGTGAAGCCGAAGCTCATGGCCAGAACCGTAGCAAAGGTCGCGCTGAAGACCGAGAGGAACCCGTTGATCGCCCAGGCCCAGGGCACCAGACCTGGCGCCACGGCATCGAGACGCCGCAGCCCGAGCGGAAAGGGAAAGCCCAGGAGAAAACCGATCGGTGCGAGGAGCAAGGCGGTGACTCCGGCTCTCAGCAAGAACGGCAGCCCCAGCAGCGGCTCGAGTCCGAAGGTCACTCCGGCGACGAGGAAGCCGACGGCGAGGACGATCGCGAGCAACAGGCGGGCGAAGATGCCGGGTGACGGCTCGCGGACGCGGGATGATGCGAGCGCGCCCAGTCCGGTCGCTGCCAAGAGCGTCGGCAGCACGATCGAGAGCGAGTGCGTCGGGTGGCCGAGGAAGAGCACGAGCTTCTGCATCGCCGCGATCTCGATGAACATGTATCCGATGCCGAGCGCCGAGAAGTAACCGAAGGTCCGGAGCCGGAGGGCCCGATGGGCTCCAGCCGCGCGCAGACGCCTCAGAGGCCAGAGAATGAAGATGGCACCGAGGAGCGTGACCTGGGCCAAAGAGCCGAAGAGCACCAGGTGCCCGACCGGGATGTTCGGGAGGTAGAGGTAGTTCCCGGCGGCCTCCTCCTCGCGCGCTGCCCCGAGCTTGGACAGACGGAAGTAGTTGAAGAAGAACGGCGCGTCGTCCGTCGGTGTTCTGAGGTCGAAGGGGTAGTCTTCGATGAAGCGCTCACGCGCTTCGTCCGAGCTTCGCAGCATGGTTTCGAAGTCGCGCTGAACTTGGCCCAGCTTGGCCCGGGAGCGCGCGATTCGATCGGTGGCCTCGACCCACCACGCCTCGATCCCCTCGGAGACCTCGTCCCGGACGGAGGGATCGGCGCGCTCGATCAGCCCATGACGTCTCTCGGCCGCTGCCGCCGATCGGCCGTTCGCCGCTTCGGCGAGGGCTTGCTCCAGCTCGCGGACGACGAGCCCGTCCTCGAGCGCCGCGATTGCGCGGGGCCGGAGCTCTCGGAGCTTCGGGATCACGCCGGCCGCCTCTTCCAATCGCAGCCTCGCCCAGCCGAACCCCTCGGACCCCGGTGCTCCGGTCGGAAGACACGGATCGTGGATCATGCCCATGAAGCCCTCGGCGCGCGCGAGCTCCCTCAGCGCCTGACACTCCGCTTCCGTGAAGGGACCGCGCTTCACGAGCGTCGAGGCCCAGTGATAGCCCTGGAAGACGACGATCTGGCGCCATGGCTCCCGGACACCCTCGCGGGCGAGCGCTTCCCGGACCAGGTTCGCGTAGCGAATCGTCTCACGCGGTGTTCTGGGCACGCCCTGGAAGAACCGTGAGCAATTGATCAAACCGTCATCCTGCAAGTGACGGTAGAAGTCTCGAATCGCCTCGAGCGTGTAGAGGTAGCTCTCGCTCAAGGTGTAGGCGCCCGAGGCCAGCGCCGAGTACGTATCGACGCCCGTGAGCTGGATCAAGTCGTAGCGGGAATCGTCGCGGCGCAGATACGCTCGGCCTTCGGCGTTGATCAATTCGACTCTCGGATCGTCGAACAGAGCGCCGATGTAGCTCTTGAAGTCCTCGGAGACGGCGCGCACCATCGCGCGGTTGATCTCCACGCCGCGCACCGATTCGGCGCCCTGGCGCAGAGCCATCATCACGTCGACGCCGCCGCCCACGCCGATCACCAAGACGCGCTCGAGCGCATGGGGCTGCGCGGCGAGCGCCGTGTATCCGGACATCTGCTGGGCATGGTCGAGGAAGTCGAAGCGCGCGACGTCCCCGGCGTCCGCGTACAAGGCCGTCGGTGCCGTGCCGTCTTGAGTGACCAGGCGCACCCAGATCTCTTCCTGACCCAACCGCCCGAACTCACCGAACATCGTGTTCGGCTGGTGCTGCTCGTGACCGATCTCGACCTGGGCAGTGGCGCTCTCCAGGATCGCGGCCGGGCGTCCCTCGATCGCGCCGACCTTGACCTCCTTGTCCGGCGCGTACGGGATGCGCCAGTCGATCGCCGGAATCCCGAAGCCACCGCCGAAGAATCCGGTTGCGAGGATCAGTCCACTGGCGAGCAGCACGTGGTGCAGGAGCGCCGTCCGAAATCGCGTGTGCCAAGAGAAGCACGCCCCGGCCAGGAGACCGGCACAGCCCGCGAGGACGATCGTCTTCGTCGGACCGAAGGCGGCGAGGGCGAGCACCGAGAGGAGACCGCCCGCGGCCGACCCGAGCAGGTCGACGAAGTAGACGCGGCCCACCTGCGCGCGAAAGCGGGTCAGCGCGGAGCCGATCGCCAAGCCGCCGAAGAAGAAGGGCGCCGACAGGGCGAGGAAGGAGATCAGCAGCGCGACGAAGGGTGCCGCATCGATGCGGACCGCCAGGGCATCCAGCCGCAGGAGCGTGACCGAGAGAAAGGCGAGGATCAGGGTGACTCCGAATCCCGAAGCGAACAACGCCAGGCGTGGATACGGATCGTCCTCGCGCTCCGCCTCCCCGAAGCGCGTCAGGAAGCTACCCGCCGCGCCGAAGCCCAGCAGCGCCAAGGACACCACTAAGTAGGCGAGGTGGAACCACATCATCAGGGAGAAGACGCGAGTCAAGGCGACCTGGAACAAGAGGACGCCCAGCGCCACCAGGAAGACTCCCGCAAAGAGTCCCGTCCGGGCCATCGAATCTCGTCCTCTCATCGCAGTCGTCTCGGTTCGTCCCTCCTCGTCCGGGTGGAGGAGCGAGCCAGACATGTTCGCCGGAGACGGGAGCCGGTGCCAGTCATGGTTGGGATGAGGATGTGGCCCTTTCGAGTGACAGCGCCCCCAGCCGTTATCCCAACCGCTTCTGCTCGAGGATGATCGTCTTGGCGATTCGCCATCCCATGTCCGTCCGGCACACCCAATAGCTCGCCCGATACTCGAGAGTGCGATGGTGCTCGTGGCCCCAGTGAGCCACCTGCCCGTACACTCGCCAGTGCCAGTCGACCCAGTACCCTTCGGCGGCATCGCTCGGTGGCTCGTCTGGCGGCGGCCGATCCGAGGCGACTTCGCCGTCCAAGACCTCGACGCGCTCCACCTCGCAGACCACGCCGCCCTCGTCCCGCAGAACGAGGCTCTCGTAGAGGCGTTGGTACTCGGCATCGAGGATCGAAGGATGCAAGGACGCCGCCAAGCGATCGTACGCCACGCCCGGCTCGCTCGAGGAGAACGCGCGATAGAGCCTTCGGTGCAGTGTCTCGAATCGCTCGCGGCGTGTCATCGCGGCGAGTGGGTCCGCACTGGCGCGATCCATCGACCAGGCGAACAGTCCCGCCGTGATTCCGAGGAGAGCGGGCAGGATCAGCCACCGCGCGCGACGCCGCGAACGGAGGAGCACGATGGACCCAGCGATCCAGAGTGGCGCCGAGATCCACAGCCAGGTCAGCGGCAGATCACTTCGCGCCGCAGCATCTTCGTCCACCTCGATCGGCGAGAGCTCTGTCGCGCGGCGGAGCTCGAGTCGGCCCACGTGCCAGGCGCACTCGGGCTCGGCCTCGGAGAGCTGGTGGAACTCGTGCCGACCGAAGCAGATGAAGCGGACGGGCAAGCCTTGCCCTTTCCATTCCGAAACTTGAAATGTGGCCGGCCAGAGGACACCGACGCTGCGCGGCAGCGCCTCGACCGAGAGGCGCATTCGAATCGCGGTGCTCGTCACCCCGTCGAACCAGCTCGCGTCGGGTGTCTCGACGGCGACGAGCTCGGGCACCACCCTCTCGCCATCGAGTGAGAACCGGTATCGATCCGAGAGGGCCTCGAGCATCGCGGTCCCGATGCGCTCACGGTTCTCAGGCCGGTCCAGATCGAGCGGCCCATCGAGCCCTAGCCACGGGTGCAGGGTGACCTGCTCACCGCGGAGCGTCCAAGAGACCTCCTCTTCGGAGATGCGGACCTCGAGGACGACGGGCGGGCCGGGATGAACGAGCGGTCCCGTCCATCCCGGCGCCAAGAGACTCAGCAGAAGAGTCGCCAGGAACACCGAGCGATCAGTTCACGCGGGAGGGCGTGCCCGCCCCCTTCTCGACCGCGAACAGATGCGTCTGGGTGGCGATGTAGAGGACGCCGTTGGCGACGATGGGCGACGAGTAGACCGGCGCCTTCATGTCGATCTCGGCGAGCTTCTTCATCTCCTTGCCGGCCGCGAGGATGGTGATGAAGCCGTCCTCATTGCCGATGTAGACCTTGCCGTCGGCGACCAGCGTCGAGCCCCAGATGTGCCCGAAGGTGTCGTACTTCCAGTACAGCTTGCCGGTCTTGGCGTCGAGGCAGTACACGAAGCCCGAGTAGTCGGCGACGTAGACCAGCCCGTCGACGATCGAGGGCGTCGAGATGCTGCGGTGAATGTCGCTGTACTGCCAGACGACGCCACTGTCCGTGATATCGCCCTTTCGGACCTCGACCTTGCCGTCTTCACCCTTCTTCGTCGGGTCGACGCAGACGAGGTTGCCGACGCCTTCGCCGTGCTCGGGGTCCTGACCGATGATGCCGTACACTTTGCCATCAAAGACGACGGGCGAGGCGATGAACTCGTTCGGACCGTTGCGGGTACCGTACTTGATCGGCTCGCCGTCCTTGGTGCGGTAGGACGGGAGGTTTGCATCGCAGCGCCACACCTCTTTGAGGACGTTCAGCTCCTCGTCTTCGTTGAACACGGGCTGGGTGTCGAAGCCGTAGATGAAGCCGTCGGGCCCCCCGTAGACGACCAGGTCCTTCTTGCCGACCGTCATCGCACTGGGCGAGCTCCAGGTGCAGTGGAAGGTGCGCTCGCCCAGCCCGCTGAACTCCTCGCCGATGAGCTTGCCGGTCTCCTTGTCGAGCACGATCAAGCTGGGGGCGTAGGGATTGGGCATGTCCACGTGACCGTAGTCGACGCCGTTGGAGGTCGTCGCCCAAACTTGATCACCGAGCACCATGACCGAGCTCGAGGTCACGTTGTGCGGTGACACGCCGCACTCACCGATCATGTCGAAGACCCAGATGATGTCGGCATCCTTGTCACCCGGCTGGATCGGCTCGTTGCCGCGACCCCCGTAGTAGGCGGCTTCTTCCTTCATGCCGTCATTGCCGTCAGCGAATCCGTTGACGTCGAGGCAGACGACCTCGCACAGATTGGTCACGAGGTAGACGCGATCTCCCTCGACGGTAGGCGACGAGCAGATGCCGAGGAACTCCCAGTCACTGACCTTTCCAGCCCCGAGCTTGGGGACGTTGAACTGCCAGAGGTACTCGCCGGTCTTCTCGTCGAAGCAGTAGACGAGCGAGCGATCGCCCGTGAACTTCTCGTCACGAGGCTGGTCGTTGTTGGAGCCGACGAAGACACGGCCCCCGGCGACGGTGGGGTTGCCGTAGCTCTGCGAGCCGAGCTTGGCGATCCAGCGGACGTTCGCACATTGCTCGAGCTCGATGTCGTCCGTGTTCCCGACGAAGTCGCCGATCTTGAAGCTCGCTGGAAGTTCCTTGGCGCCAGGAGCGGCCATGTTGTTGTGATGGGTGCGACCCCAGCGCGGCCAGTCCTGTGCTGCGGCGGGCAGCGCCACGAGGGTCAGGAGCAGCAGCGTTCCCAGAGCCGGACGGAAGCGTTGGAGAGATACGGACACGAATGGGCTCCTCGCGTGATCAGTCATTGGGCGTCACCATCAGGTTGTCGACGTAGACTCGGTTCCGGCTCTGCGGCGTGTAGCCGATGATGCCGAAGGAACCGTGACGGTGGCCGTTCTTGTGGTGGTACTCGATCGTCCAGGCCTCGGGCTCGTCCTCATCGCGCGGCCACACCTTGGCGCGCACCCAAGTCGACCCGTCCGGTTGGTTCTCGACCTTGCTCTTGAGGCGATACCAGACCTTCGGCTTCCAGACGTACTTCACCGCTTCCTTGATGCGCTCGTCGTTGGAGGTGATCTCCAGCTCGCGGGCGTTGCCCTTGAGCTCGATCAAGTAGCGTTGGTGGACGAGTCCGGCGGAGGACATCGCGCGGCGGTTGCCGTCGCTCATGATGTCGATCTGCGCGGTGTAGTCCGAGATGTCCGGATCGCTGATCATCACCATCGAGCGCTGGAAGAGCGTGTTGTCGAGGCGCTTGGCCAGCACCTTCTCGCCCTCGAGCTCGCGCACCTCCCACTTGGGCCGTGAGCTGAACCAGTGCGAGGGCGGGAAGTTCATCATCACGCCCTCTTCCTCGTAGTGCTTCACCGTCAGCGGGATGGCGTTGAAGTTCTGAGTATAGTGGTCACCGGGCACGATCCGGAATCGGACGGTGCCGGTCGCGCCGTCGGCGCTGACCTTGCCCACCCCCGCGCCGTAGGCGCTGTCTGGGGCGACGACGAGCTCTTGCTCGTCGGAGACCGAGATCTTCAGGTTACCCGGCAGCTCGATGCTCGCGCCTGGCAGGTTCGCCTTGACGATGTTGCCGAGAGCGTCGAGGCCGCGCACGGTGAAGCCGATCCTCTGCCCGGGTCGCGCCGTGACCTCGGAGGGGACGATCTGGAGCCGCGTCACCGGAGCGGTCTCGGCCGGCGCCGGGCGACTCGTGTCGGTGAAGCAGTAGAGCGCTTCGGTCGTGTGGACGAAGATTCGGCCATCCCAGACCGAAGGCGCACCGAGGCAGTCGCCAGCGAGCTGGACCTCGGCGAGGCGCTCGGGCCCCGAGTCCTTGGGCCGCACGATGAAGAACTTGCCGTCGTTCATCGGCACGTAGAGCTTGCCGTCCGCCCAGAGCGGAGACGCATGGATCTGCTCAGGGGCGAGCTTCTCTTCCCAGAGGATCTTGCCCGTGTCCGCGTCCACCGAGCAGAGCTCACCGGTGTGGACGGTCTGATACACGCGGTTGCCCGCCAAGACCGGCGAGCTGGTGAAGATCATGAGATGGTTGCGCCAGATCTCCGCGTCCATGCCGAGCTCGACGGGTCCCTCTTGGCCTTTGGCGGGCTCGGCTCCGAGCGGCAGGCAGACCATGCGACCATGCTCGGAGGTGTCGAGGTTCTCCTTGCCGTGGATCGAGATCAGCTTGTCGCCGTAGAGGACCGGCGAGCAGTTCACGCCACCGATCGTCATCCGGAATCGCCAGAGCGGCTCGCCGGTGCGCGCATCGATGGCGACAACGTGACCGCAACCCGTTCCCGCGTACATCACGCGACGGCCGTTGCGCCACTCCAGGACGGGCGTCGAGAACGAAGAGTCCTTGGGCTCGACGCCGGGCGTGGACGACCAGATCTGCTCACCCGTGAACTTGCTGAACGCGAAGAAGCGGTTTCGCGCCGGTCCTTCCGCGCCCCAGCTCGAAGAGATCGCCTGGACGATGACACGGTCGCCGTCGATGACCGGTGCGCCGATGCGTCCGTTCGGGAAGGTCATCCGCCCGTTGACCTCCATCAGGCTTCGCTGCCAGACGAGGTGTCCGTCCCAAGTGAAGCAGTTGAGGAGACCGGCCGAGGTGAGGGAGAAGACGTTGCCGGTCGTGCCGTCGATCGTGGGGCTGCCGATCGCGTACCGGTTGAAGATCGCGTCGTTGATGAAGTCGGAGAAGCGATGCTCCCAGATCAGCTCGCCCGTTCGGGCGTCGAGGCAGAAAAGCAGCTCCTGCAGCTCGGCCTTCTCGCCGCGGTAACCCAGCGCGTAGAGCCGGTGACCCGCGATGACGGGAGCGCCACGTCCCGAGACCGGGTAGGTCCAGGCGTGATTCTTGCCGTCGAGCTCGATCGTCTCGATCAAGCCGGTCTCGTGGGACGCGCCGTTCTGGTCGGGCCCGCGCCAAGAGAGCCAACCTTCGACCGAATCCGTCGAAGGAATATCGTCATCCGCGATCGCGGGGAGGCCACCCACGACCAGGAGTAGGAACATCAAAAGCCAGGCGCTTCTTGTCGCCATTGCGTCTCCCTCGTTTCGTGTACGTCGTGCCGAGCCCAGGCCATCCTGCCCGCGAATCGGTCGAGGAGGCTCGGATTCGAGCATACTCGGAACGGACGGGCAAGCTCGCCCCGAAGGCCCACACCACACCGAGCGCTCGCTCGTCGTTGTAACCACTACGGCCGAATTCCGCGAATCGCGAGTCGGCATTTCCGGCTGGGAGGGGAAGCGCCGGGAGATTCTTGCAGGCGCCCTCCGCGCTTCGGCCGCTCAGCGAGAGCCTACTTCGATCCAACGAATCAAGTCGTCGTGAAGACTGGGCGCCACGGGCGCGGGTGGACGCGGGACGATCAGCCGAAGGACGTGATCAGCACCTTCATATCGGTGAGCTTCGAGCGAATCCCCCACCAGCGGCGCGAGCAGCTCGGGGCCACTCTCGGGGTCGGTGATGTCATCGGAGGCTCCCCAGGCGGCGAACACTCGGACGTCGAGCTCTCGCCACCAAGGGACCGGATCGAGCCACATCCAGGCTCGGACCGACTCCGGGTACGCCACGAGTGGGGTGGCCGGGAGCAGCGCCGCCTCGCCCCAGGCGAATTCTTTGGCGGCGACCAGGTCCCGCTCGAGCTCGTCGGACTTCGGGCGACCGTCTGCCGGCGCCTGCTGCCAGGCGTCGAAGCGGCGATGCAGAGCCAACGCTCTCGCGATCTCGTCCTCACCGTGGCCGGCCCGGAGCATCCTTTGCCTGACGACGTAGAGGTGCTGCTCGGCGGGCGTCACGATCGCGGCGGAGAGTGCGATGACGAATCGGAAGTCGGCGCCCAGATGACACGCCAGGGGAGCGATCCAAGAAGGGCCTTGGCTGATGCCTCCGATGCCGACGCGATCGGCGTCGATCTCTCCGCGCTCGAGCAGGGCGCTCCGGGCGGCCAGAGCGTCGCGGGCCAGGTCGTGAAACGTGGCCGAGCGCCAATCGCCTCCCGAATCACCCACCCCCCTCTTGTCGTAAACGATCGCGGCCACACCGCGCAGCGCGAGGGCATACGGCTCACGGATGTAGTCCTCGGACCGGCGGCCGATCCCACCGGATCCGTGCACCCAGACGACGGCGGGAAACGGTCCCTCGCCCTGAGGAATCAGCACCGTCCCGGCGAGCGAGGTGCCGTCCGAGGAGCGGAAGGACACCGGCTCCTCACGGAACAGTCGGTGAGTCTCCCGGCGCGAGAGTGAGAGCTCTCCGCTCTGGCCCGTCCATGACCATCGTCCCCTCAGGCGGTCGCCTTCGAGAAGTGTTCCCTCGAGCACGAGCGGCCCGCCCGGCATCGGCGAGCGCAGCTCGACTTCGTGATTCTGGCGCTGGCCGCTGAACGCCAGGTTCATCGCACCGAGTGCGGGAACGTGGAGGGTCGCGGACAGCTCTTCGCCGTCCGGCTCGAACCAGCCGACGATCTCGATCGATCGTCCGTCCATCGTCATCGTCCCGCGCCAGGTCCCGGTCAGATCGGGAGAAGCGAGGACGAAGAGCGACAGGACCGAGCCCAGTAATGTGAGGCCGATCATTTCGCCATGCCTTTCGACATTGCCAGGAGACCACCGACGCCAAAGCGGAAGAGAGGAGCGGTGATGCGCTTCAAGGCGCGCTCCGGGCTCTGGGCACTTCGCGTCCTCTCGAGTGTGTCGGGCCGCAGCGCGATATCCCATGCCGCCGCGTTGAACGCCTGCATTCCGGCTCGCAGCTCAGCGGGGCGGTGCGGCAAGAACGCTCCGAGCCGTGCCTCGATTCGGCGGACGAACTCGGCCGAGTGGTGATCGAGCACATCGAGCCCGAGCCCACTCGGGTCAAATCGGAGCTGCTGCACGATGACCAAACCGGCGCGCGTCGACTGCCAGTCCGGCCCGGCCGCCCGTCGGAACAGCGGCGCGTAGCCTGCTTCGAGTACGGCGAGCGCGCTGGCCGGGACGTCGTCACTCGTCAAGTCGGTCAGCGCATCGAGCCGCTCGAAGCGCTCGTCATTCAGCCCCTGCATGGCCGCTGTGACGAGCTCGGACACCAGCTTCGGCCACGAGCCGAAGTGGTAGTGAATCGCGTTGAGGTTCGCCCCGCACTCCCGAATCACCCCCCGAATGGTGGTCGCGCCGACCCCGTCCGTCGCACACAGCCGGAGCGCCGCCTCGAGCAGCCGATCTCGTACTTCACCACGTCGCATGACTGAAGTATACGATCGTTTCAATCGAGATCAACGAGAGAGTGGCCCTGGGATCCGACAGCGACCCGAATGCTCTTCCCGCTCGGTCTGTTGCCTTCAGCTCATTGAGTTGTGAACACGATCGGAGGCAGGGTGGAGGAGATTCGGGATGTCGCGTCGAAGATCACCGCGGCGGCATAGACGTGGATTCCGGGGTTCGCCGGCGGAAACGCGGACGACGGGGTCTGAGCATTGCCCTGAGGATTGACGGTCCCTCGGTAGAGCTGCCCGAACACCAATCCAAGGGTCGTGTAAGGATCCCAAACGAGCGGGAAGATTCCCCCAAAGCGCTTGCTGTAGGAGATGCCCGACAGGCTGAAGACGACCTGAGCGGTCTCTCCCGCCAACGAGGGGTCAACACCGGTGACCGAGAAGCTGACCTGCTGTCCGGACTGAGGGATGCCGTTCTGCTGCAGCTTCGGGACGGCTCCCTCGCTCAGGAACAGATAGCCTCGGCCACCGCTCTGGGGCCCTCCGGAATAGGCGCCCATCAAGACGTCACCGCGGCCATCTCCATTGCAGTCCCCGGGGCCGGCCACGGCCCCGCCGAACCCGCCACCGCTCGGCTCCGAGAAATAGGTCTCCAGAAGGCTGCCGTCGGCTCCAGAGAAGACATGAACGAGGCCACTCCCGGCACCGAGAGACCCCGGATCTCCGACACAGAAGTCCGGCACCGAGTCCTGATTCGTATCTCCGAGGCCCGCGAGGTCGATTCCGAAGCTCGAGGATGGGTCGCCGAACGGATCCGTCAGGTGGAACAGCTGCGCTCCCGAAGAGCCGGAGTAAACGAACGCCGACTTGGTGGTGCCGATCAGCAGGTCACCGCGTCCATCCCCATCGATATCCGCTGTGCCAGCCACGCATTGCGCATAGGTGAAGTCGTCGGTCGCTCCGGTGAACGTGCGGATGAGGCTCTGGCTCGCTCCGGAGTAGAGATACGCGCGGCCCGGTGATGAGCCGGTGGGACTTCCCCGCCGGGCGCCGACGACGAAGTCGGGGCGCCCGTCACCGTTGACATCCGGCACGCCAGCGACGTCCTGCCCGAACTCATGCCCGAGCGCCTCGGCCGGTATCGTCTGGAGCAACTGCCCGGTTCCTCCATCGAAGACATGCACTTCACCCAGCAGCCCAAAGAAGAAGTCACCCGGAGCACCCACGACGATGTCGGGAGCTCCGTTTCCGTTGAGGTCGCCCGGCCCCGCCACGCTCCACCCGAAGCGAGACCGGTTCAGGCCCGAGAAGGTCCGGATGAGTGCGCCGGTCCCCCCAGAGTAGAGATGGACTTGATTGGCATTCGGAGCGCCGATGATGATGTCCGAGCGCAGATCGCCGTCGACATCCCCCGAGGCCGCGATGCTGTAGCCGAACAGATCGCCGGTCGTCCCGGTGACGAGCGTCCGAATCCGAACCCCCGTCCTCCCCGAGTGGACATGAACTCGCCCAGGAAGAATCGGCAACGACAGCCCCGGCGCACCGAACAGGACGTCGGGCGTGCCATCACCGTCCACGTCGCCCGCCCCTGAGACCGACCGGCCCAGGAACTGGTTCGCATCGCCGGTCGCGACGAGACCCGGGCGGGGTCCCATGAAGAGGATCTCGGCCTGGGACCTGATGTCCGGCTGCGTACCGATCTTGTCGGTCCTCGGGTTTGCGGATTCGACACCCGTGCTCCTCATGAGCTGCCGCAACGAATCGGGTTGCATCGGACGTCCGCCCCATGCCTGTCGGTGGATCCCTTCGAGGGCTGCCACTGTACCCGCCACGATCGCCGAGGCAGACGATGTGCCGGCGAAGGTGCTCGTGTAAAGCTGGTCGAAGTCCGTCGGCCCGTTGACCGCGGCGAGGTCCCCGTAGCCGAGCGTGACGACACTCTCGCCCCACGCATGCACATCCACTCGCGAGCCGAAGTTCGAGAAGGCCTGCCTCGAGCGGGGGCTTCCCGCCGAGCCCGCTCCGACCAGGATCGCGCCCGAATCGCGCATACTCAGGTCGAACCTAGGGTCTTGGTCGAGATCCTGACCTCCGTTCCCGGCCGCCTCGACCACATGAACGCCGGAGGCGGTGGCGAGCTGGATCACGGCGAACTCGGGGTCGTTCAGCTCGACCGGCCAGAGCGGGCCGCCCATGTCCTCCTTGAACTGCTGCTCGAGGAGAATCACATCGCCCGGCGCGAGCACCGTGAGGGCGCGAAGGATGGCATCCGCAACACCGAGCCCAGCGCCCGTATGAGCCGCGACGGTTCGCACCGTTGCATCGTAGGCCAATCCGCTCACGCCAGCACTGTCGTTGTCGGCCGCGAGGACACCGAAGGCGGCACTCCCGTGATGCGTCGCGGAGTCCCACTGGGTCTGGCTCCAGCTTCCCGGCTTGGTCGGCGGCGGACCGAGGTGCGACGCGGCTCCCCCGCGGTTCTGCAAGTCCTCATGACTCCAGGTCCAGTTGTACTCGACGTCGACGATCGTGACGCCAGCGCCGGTGCCACCGGGCAACGTCCAGCCGTGCATTGCATCGACACCGGACGGCGCCGCACCGAGGTATCCCTGCTGACCGGTGTAGTCCGAGGTCGGCGGCAGCACGTCGCCTGGTGGCAGCGCCGGAAGCGGAAGGCCCGAGACGCTCTCGACCACTTGAAGCGCGAGCAGTCGTCGCGCGACCTCGCGGGAATCGACCCCAGCCGGAAGCGACAGCACGAAGTACTGCGTGAGATCGGCCAGGGCCCGTCCAGTCCTCGACTCACCGCGGCGACGCAGGTCCCGAAGGGTGTTTATGGGCACCGAGAACAAAGGCTCGACCCGAAGTCCCGAAACACCGGCCAAGACCGACCGAACACTCGCGACCTCGGCCCGTGGCACGAGCCGTCCGTCCACCGCCTGCGCCCCCGTGTCATCCTGCAGCTTGAGGACCAGTCGCCTCGGGTCGCTCGCCAGCCGGAACGAAGCGTCGAGATCCTTCTCGGGCAACCACCGAGGCTGAACAGGCTGATCCTGCAGCGCACCGGTACAGACGAAGATCACCAATCCGAGGATCGAAGGGACCATCACGTCGTTTCCTCGAGGAGAAGAATCGGAACCGACCGAGCGCGATTCGGGATTCGATCTCGTCGAGGGCCGAAGTAGCGCGACTTCGTGCCCTTCTATCAACCCGGCTCGAGGCCAGCAAGTCAGCCCATGGTTGGCGTGGGGGTCGGTCGTGCTGGCCCCAAACGACGAGAAGCCGAGCCGTTGCCGGCTCGGCTTCTCGTCATTGTTTGGTAGCGGGGGCAGGATTTGAACCTGCGACCTTCGGGTTATGAGCCCGACGAGCTACCAGACTGCTCCACCCCGCGTCGTTCGAAGGGGCGGAGTATAAGGACCGCCCCGGGAGGTGTCAACCGACGTCCCGAAAATCCTCGCGGATCACCCGTCGCCGCCACCGTCGGCTTCCTCGCGCGCCGGCGAATCGCCTTCTCGTAGCGCGACGAGCCGTGCGCGGAGCTTCTGGAACTGCTCGGCGAAGGGCTCGGGGACCTCCTTTTTCTCCTCGATCAGCTCGGCCGCCTTCTGCAGGCTGCTCTCGGTGCCTCGAGTGAGCAACACCTCGACCAGCAAGGCGCGTCGTCGCCAGTCCTCGGAGTCGGGCGCATCCTTCATTGAGAAGAGCTGCGTGTAGATCGCGATCGCTTCTTCCGTGGCTTCGGGCGTGCCCTTCTCGATGAGGCCCTGCGCGACCCACTCCAGGACCCCGGGGTCCCGGTCGCTCCAGTCGCCACTCGCCAGCTCGATGGCCCGCTCGCGGGACGGCGCGTCGCCGATGACGTGCAGCGTCTCGATCAACTGCGCCTTGATGTCCTTGTCCTCTCGCTCGACCAGGAGCCCCTCGAGGATCCGGACGGCTTCTGCCGCTTTGTCGGCCGCCACCAGTCCCTGCGCCTGGAGTGCACGGAGCTCTGTGTCGGGTCGCTTCTGGATCAAGACCTCGAGAGGCTGCAACGCGTTCCGCTGCTGGGCGTTCTCCCTGCAGGCGAGCCAAGCGCGGGCGAGCTGCACCTTTGCGCGCCAGCTCAAGTTGCCTTCGGCCATCTCTTCGCTTGGCGGAATCGGGTCGACCGGGCCGATCTTCTTGGTGAGCTCATCGCACAGGATGGCTGCCGCGAAGGCGTGATCCGCGGCCAGCCGCTCGGCCGTGATGAGCACCACCTCGAGCTCCGATGCCCGAAGCGAGATGCATGTCTTCGCCGCTTTGCGGAACTTCGTGGCGTCTTCACCCGGAGAGGGGGGCTCCATCCTGGCGAGCAACGCCTCGATCGCCGGACACGCCGACTGCGGGTCGTTGAGCTGCTCGAGGAGCTCGAGCTGGTAGTTCCCCCAGACACCCCAGCCGAACTGACGGAGATCGTCGGCGAGGATCTTCGACCACGCCGGGAACGAGCTGGCGAGCTCGGGGGGGATCTTGTCGAAGTGCCGGAGCTTGAGCTGCTTGAAGCACTCGAGACGCACGTCGGGCGAGGGCTCGTTCAAAGCGCCCAGCAAGGTGTCGATCGCGAGCTTTCGTCCGGAGAGATCGAGCAGATCCGCCCAGAGCTCGGTGCATCGAACGGCCTCGATCCGAACTTCCCACCGCTCGTCCCGCTTGTCCGCCAGGATCCTCTGGATGACCGATCCCGCCTCCGGTACGGGGAACGAGGTCAGGGTTCGCAGCAGGATCTTTTCCTTTTGGAAGTCCTTACCCTCGATCGCCGGGTCGGTGAGGAAGCTGAGCAGGCTCGCACCGACCTGCTTTCGAATGGTCCGAAACTCTCCGTTGTCGAGCAGGTCGGGAGAGTTGGCCACCTGGCGCGGCAAGGCCTTGAGCGTGTCCTGCAGGAGCTGGGCGGGCTCGTCGCGCTGCTCCAGCCGATCGAGCAGCGCGGCCAGCTCGCGGAAGACGTCGAGGCCCGTGAAGTTCGAAAGGGCCATGATGGCGACCGAGCGCTCTTCGAGCCCCCCCTTTCGCACGACATCGAGCAGGAGATCGCGCACGGCGACGCTCTTCGTGCCGTAGTGCCCGAGCAGGTCGATCAGGCTCTGTCGGACCTCGGGGATGCCTTCGGCGTCGAGACGCTCGAGCATGGCGGGCAAGGCGGCCTCGATCTTCGAGCGCAACGTGCCGTTGCCGTTGTTTCGGCCCGCGTACTCATCCAGCTTCTGGGCCGCGTAGCGGCGGATCTCGGGATCGATCGGGTCGAAGAGTCCATGACCAGGAGTGACGAGCAGCTCGGGCGAGAGCTCGAGCTGACGCTTCTTCAGATCGATGATCACCGAGTCACGCTGCGCGAGGGCGCCCCGACTGGCGCGGAGCACCTCGCCGATTCGATCCTGTCGCCAGCGCTCTTGCCACGCCTCGAGGTCTCCCGAGGTGAAGCTATCCCACCAAGCGCGCCAGGCATCGGCGGTCGCGGCGAGCCTCTGCCCGGTGAGCTGACGGAGGATCTCGATGACTCGCTGCTGATGCGCCGCGCGCACGTGAGTCTCGACACTCTCGTCCTCGCCGACGTCGCCCAAGAAGCTGAGCAGCACCGGCATCGCCGAGAGGTCGCGCCGTTCGGCGGCGACGCGAGCCGCGCCGAATCGCTCCTCGATCGGGGTCGTCATCGATGCGATGGCTTCGCGGATCCGGAGGGCGAAGGCATCGACCTGATCTTCGGCGCCAGAGTCGTGAAGATGGTCGAACTCCTCGAGGATCCGCCTGAGGGCCGCCTTCTGCAGCCTCTCGTCGTCCCTCGCCGCCACACAGGTCAGGAAGTCACCCAGCAGCGCTTCATTCTCTTCACTGCGCAGGTCCTCGACGGCGAACGCCAGCCCGTTCAGGACCGCGTTGGCGACGGCCGACACACGCTCGGGACCGTGCAGGAAGCTCCGGAGGCGCTGGCGCTCCTCGGGCCCGCCTTCGGTGTAGATCTTGCCCGCGATCGGCGGCTTCTGCAGCTCGTCGGTCGCCGGGTCGAGCAAGGCCTTGAACAGCCGCTCCCAGTCTGGCTCGGGCTTCTCTTGGGCGCCGGTCGCCGGCTCGGTGGAGGCTTCGTCCTGCTCCGAGGCTTCCTGGGAAGGCGGCTCTTGGAAGTGCAGGACGGCCCACCGCGCATCTCGGGCCCAGCCCGTGGGGCCGATGAGCACGAACAGGAGCAATGACGCGAAACTGAGGACCCTTCTCGAGCCAGCTTGGTTCACGCTCACTCCGCTTCGTAATCTCTGCGCCCGTCCTCCGCCCCCGCCTGTCGAGCCTCGCCGGCTTGAAGCTCTCCGGGCTGTCCGTCTAGCGCCCGAGTATACGAGTCCGGAGGCCGGAATTCCAGCATCGGCTCATGGCGCCCTGAGAGCTATCGGCACATAAACCGTCGAGGCAGAGAAATTTAGGCTCTGAGCAAAAGGCATACCTCAGTTCTTGCGCCGAGCACGCTCGGTCGACAGCCAGTCCACCAGATCCGCCACGATCCCGTCCACTTCGAGCTCAGCATCGACCACCCGCGTCGCCACCTCGCGGTACCAGGGCACTCGCCTCGCCAGGATCACCGGCACCTCCGCCAGGACCCCCTGATCGGTCAACGGCGGACGGCCTCCCGCGCCCTGGCCCGCTCGGCGGAGTCGATCCTGGAGCACCTCGGCGGGAGCGTCCAAGAACACGACGCGCTCTCGGCGCAGGAGGCGGCGATTCTCCTCGGACTCCACGACGCCCCCGCCGGTCGCGATCACCCAGTCGCCGGCCCGCTCGCGAAGCTCCTCGAGAGCTCGGACCTCGGCTCGGCGAAAGGCCGCCTCTCCCAGCTCTTCGAAGACCTCACCGACCGGGCGCCCCGCGATCTCGGCGATCAGGTCGTCGGTGTCCGAGAACGACCAACCGAGCCGTTGCGCCAACCGGCGCCCCACCGTCGACTTGCCCGAAGCACGATATCCCACGAGCCACAGAGAGTCCCGCATCCTGCCCTCTCAGAATCGTGAGCGCCAGGCCCCCATCGGTGCCTCTCGCCCCGTCCAGATCTCGAGCTGCCGACGCGCCTGTTGGAGGAACATCTCCGTCCCGCGGACCGCTGTGGCTCCCTGCGAAGCCGCCTCCATCAGCAGCCTCGTCTCGGCCGGCGCATACACGGTATCGAAGACGACCTGCCCCGCGCGAAACCGCCCGTCCGGTAGCGGCGTCGTCTCGACGCTCGGCGACATACCCAGTGAGGTCGCGTTGACGATCACGTCCCACTCGGTGACATCGGGGCCGACCGAGCGCACCACCTGCCCGCCCAGGTCCCGCGTGAGGGAAGCGGCGCGCTCGAACGTCCGGTTGCAGACGGTGACCTCGGCGCCCGACACCGTCAAAGCACGGACGGCCGCCCTCGCGACGCCGCCGGCACCCAGCACGAGCGCGCGACGGCCGCTCAACGCAGAGGCGCCGCCGAGCGCCGCCACGATCGCCGGTGCGTCGGTGTTCTGCGCCAGCCATCCACCGCTCGCCCGCCGCGTGAGCGTGTTCGCCGCGCCGATCCGCCGCGCGTCCTCGTCCGCCTCGGCCGCCAGACGCAGCGCCGCCTCCTTGTGAGGCAGCGTCACGCTCAGCCCCCGGCAGGGATGCGGCTCGAGCGCTTCGAGGAGGATGCCCAGGTCCCGTGTCCGGAGAGGCACATAACAGTAAGGAAGCTTCAAATGTTCAAAGGCGAGGTTGTGCAGCTCGGGGCTGCGGCTGTGGGAGATCGGGTCGCCCACCACACCGAACCAGGCCTCGACGCCCTCGCGAGCGACTCGCTCGAAGCGGTAGAGATCGCGCATCGCCGAAACCGGGACCTGTCCGGGAGCCGCCGCGTCTCCCGAGTCCGCCGCGGCGTAGATCAGCCCTGCGCCGTAAGCAGCGCCCAGCACCCGCGTGATCGTCCCGTACTCCCCCATCCCGATGAGCGTCGCCGGACCATCGATCAGCCGCTGCGACTCGAGGAGGCGGAGCGACTCGGCGATGTCTCTGGGCATGACCGCCAGCTTGATCGCGTCGGCACCGGCACTCCTCAAGCGCGCGATCTCGGAGTCGACGTCCGCCACGCCCGGCTCGAAGATGTGATGCGAGACCAGCCGCTGGGCCTTGCCGAAGTCGAGGTCGCGCGCGGCTTGCCAGGCGGAGATCTCGATGTCGACCGCTTCCGCGCCACCGCGCCCTGCCGCAGCGAGCCGCGCAAGGCGGACCGCGTCCTCGGCGGAGTCCCGCCCCCCTTCACGTACGGGTCGATCGGTGACGAGCATGGGCGGACGGCTCTCGAGCGCGAGCAATGCAGAGGGATTCGGATCCTCCCACAGATCGAGGCGCAGCTCGGCGATCGCGCCCGCCGCGGCCGCTCCCAGAACCTGGACATGCACGTCGTCCACCTGGGGACCCGTCACGCTGACGACCAATCGCTTCTCGGGTCCCGTCAGCAGCATTCCTCGTCCTCCTTCGACGCCAAGAGCTCACGGAGTCGGCGAGCTTCCTCCTCGGACAAGCCACCCTTTCGCTCGGCCAATTCCAGCGTCAGGCGGGAGAGCGAGCGATAGGGCTCGAGCCTGTGGGGAGCCGCTTCGTGCAGAGCTTTCAGATGACCTTCGACGATCTCGTAGTCTCCGCGAGCGATCGGCCCGGTCAATGCCCGGGGCAGCCCGACGTCTTCGAGATTGTCGAGGGTGCTCCTGAGGAGGGGCAGCAGCGCCAAGAGCGCGTCTTCCGCCCCGACCCCCGCGAGGCCGAACAACTCGACGGCCAGCGCCGTGCCCGAGACCAGGTTGTTCGAGGCGATGGCCGCACCGGCGTGGTAGAGCCTCTTCCCTCCCGGACGCAGGACCAAAGGACGTGCCCCCAACTTCTCCGCCGCAAAGCGTAGCGCTTCGACCGCTACGGCGTCGCCTTCGATGACACAGGTCGTGCCCGCGAAGTGGGCCTCGGCGTGATCGGGATCCGCGAAGCTCAGCAGCGGATGGAAGGACGCGATCGGACAGCCGATCTCGCGAGCCCCCGCAAGCGAGGCTTGGGCATCGAGTGCCCCGCTGCAGTGAGCGACGATCGGTCGCCCACCCAACAGGTCTTCGTCCACGAGGGATCGACACACCGACTGGATGGTGCGATCGGGAGTCGTGATGAATATCCAGTCGGCGCCTCGCAGCTCAGAGAGGCGAGTACCGGCGCGAGCGCCGCCCAGGTCGCGGGCGGCCGCTTCGGCGGCTTCGATCCTCCGGCCGATCAGGGCCGAGATTCTAAAGCCGGACCGGTGTAGGAGTCGGGCGAGGGTCGTTCCGACGACACCGGGCCCGACGAACGCCACGGAAGGAGGCTGCGTCATCGAGTCGCGCCCCTTCCAGAGACCCTCTCAGTGGAGCCCGGCTCCGAACTCCTCGTCACCTTCCTGGTGCTCACCCGATCCCCCTTCGTCGGAGTCGCTCCGACGATCCCCCTGTCTGGCTTGCGGCCGTCTGGGAGAATCGGGGGCCGAGGTCTTCTGGTCGTCGAGGATCTCGAAGTCGAAGTCGAAGTCGTCGGCGTAGTAGTCATCGAGGCTCGGCGGCCGATACCCGTGCTGCTTCGAGCGCTCGACCTCGGCCTCGAACTCTTGGAGCACGAGGGATTGGATTCGCTCCCGGCACTCCGAGTTGATGGGGTGAGCCACATCGGCATGTAATTTGGGCCGCCCTTTGTCGTCGCGCTCGGCCCGCTCGGGATTCAACCGCCCTCCGCATTGGTTGCAGTAACGGGCACGCAGATGATTCTTGCCCTTGCACTTCGGACAACGGTCGGCCAGCTTTCGGGATGGCATGGCCACGAACGCCCCTTTCGCTCCCCCGATGATCTTGAGATCGCGAATCACGAACTCGTCATCGATGGTCACGCTACAGAACGCTCGAAGCTTCTCGTCGCTGCTATCCTCGGTGAGCTTGACCCTGACCTCCGTGATCTCCACGGTCCTGTCTCCTTTCCGCCTGAGCCCCCGCACCCCAACGTCCGTTCCTGCCCTTCTTCCCGAGGCGGAAAAGGCCCGGACGACGAAGACGTTTCCCAAATCGCGTCGGCTCAACTCGCGCGCCACGAGTGCAGCGCTCGACCGAGTAGCCTGGCGGGTCAAGAGCGTGATCCGCTCCCAATCAGATGAAAGGAACCGATCCCCGGCGCCGTGCTGAACCGCCTTCGCTTCGACTGCTTCGAGCAGGCTGGGCGGACCACCGGTGCGAGATCGTCGTGTTGCCTCCTCTCAAAGGTGTCGTGCTCGAAACTCGTTCGTCGAAGTGGAACGATCCTATGAGGGCCGAAGGGTTTGTGCAAGCGCCGACTCGGGTGCCTCGAGCCTTTGCAACCACGCACTGAGCCTCGCCCGTCTCGCGCTCGAGAATCCTCGGAAAAAACGCCTGCAATTACAGGGTGAAGCCGTTTTCCGGCGCGATCAGACGGGAATGTCCGAGCACGAGATTGTCGATGAGTCGCGCGGATCCGACGCGCGCCGCGACCGCGAGCAGCGCTGGACGCTCCACGCTCTCGATCCGCGCGAGCGTCTCATCGTCGACCAATTCGAGGTAGTCCAGCTCGACGCCCTCGACTCCGAGGATCTTCTCACGCGCCACCTGCAGCAACGCGGCCGCCGACACTTCGCCGCGCGCGTGCGCATCGCGTGCCGCGAACAGAGCCCGAGACAAGCACAGAGCACGAGCCCGATCCTCGGGGGTGAGGTAGCGATTGCGCGAGCTGAGCGCGAGCCCGTCCGGCTCGCGCACGGTCGGAACGATGACGACTTCGAGATCGAAGCCGAGATCGATCGTCATCCTTCGCAGCACCCGCGCTTGTTGCGCGTCCTTCTGGCCGAAGTAGGCGCGGTCGGGTGAGGTCAAGAGGAACAGCCGCGCGACGATCGTCGTCACGCCCCGGAAGTGCCCCGGCCGGCTCGCCCCGCACAATCCGTCGGTGAGCTGCTCCACCTCGACGAAGGTTGCATCATTCGCGGGATACATCTCCTCCCGCTCGGGTGCGAACACCACGGTCGCACCCGCGCTCTCGGCGAGGCGGGTGTCGCGCTCGAGATCCCGAGGATATGCTGCGAAGTCCTCATTCGGACCGAACTGGAGCGGGTTCACGAAGACGGTGACGATGGTGTGCTCGTTCTGAGCCACCGATCGCCGGATCAAATCGAGATGCCCTTCGTGGAGAGCCCCCATCGTCGGGACCAATCCGATCGACTCCGACGCCCGGCGCCAGAAACGGACCTTCTCCCGCAGCGCATCCCGCGTCCGCACGATCTCGATCGACATGATCGTCATTGACTCCCCGAGCTGGTCGGACCTTCGTTGCCGCGCGACCGGCGCCTCGCCTTCGTGAGATCACGCTGGATCCGACGCAGCGACTCGTCGACCGCTCCTCGCTCACGCGCCTCGTCGTAGAGCTCGCGGATCGTCTGACCGAGGACCGGATGCACGGTCTCCCCGGCCATCTCCGAGAGCGGCTCGAGCACGAACCCTCGCTCGGTGATTCGCGGATGCGGCACGACCAGGCGCGCCGTGTCGATCACGCGATCGCCGAAGAGCAAGATGTCGAGATCCACCGTCCTGGGACCCCAGCGCACGAGGCGACGACGTCCCAGGAGTGCCTCGATCTCTTGGGTCCGATCGAGCAGCGCACCCGGAGCCAGAGTGGTCTCGATCGCGACCACGGCATTGAGGAAGTTCCGCTGCGGCGGCCCGCCCAAAGGCTTCGTCTCGAGCAAGTCCGAGACGCTTCGAACTCGGATGTCCGAGTCCTGCTCGAGCATCTCGAGAGCGCGCCGCAGGTGGTTGGCACGATTGCCGACGTTGGAGCCGAGGCCGACGTAGACCACCTCCCAGCCTTCCGGCTCGAGGTCCAGCAAGGCCTCTTCTTCGGGGCTGAGCTCGAAGTCTTCGGGCGCCCGCTGCACCAACCGTCGGCCCGACGCCTTCTCCAGAATCTGGACCAAAGGTCCGGACGCGACGTACACGGCCAGCCCCACCGCCAGGAACAGCTCGGGATAGAACGCGAAGACCACGACCATTCCGATGATCCCGACGAGATGCTGGAGCGACCTCCGGCCGCGCGTGAGCTTCGAGACGAAGTGCACGTAGTGCAGCTTGCTCACCATCAGGAACGCGAGCAGCGGCGCGAGCGGGAGCAAGGTGTAGATGAGGTAGTTCGGCGAGAACGGCAGGAGACGTGAGACCTCCGCGTCGCAGAACAGCAACGCGATCGCGGCGACCGCTCCGGCCGCGGCCGGCGTCGGCAAGCCTTGAAACGCGTCGTGCGCTTCGTCCTCGTGCTCGAGCTGGACGTTGAAGCGCGCCAGCCTCAAGATCGCGCACAGGACGAACGGCACCGTCAGCAAGAGGGCGAGCTTGGGATGGATGTCCCGGATCCCCTCGCCGCCGTGCTCGATCATCACCTTCGCGAGGAACGCCGGTGCCAGCCCGAAGCTGACCGCGTCGCAAAGAGAGTCGAGCTGGCCACCGAAGTCGGAGGCACTCTTCGTCAAGCGGGCGACGAATCCGTCGAAGGCGTCGAAGACCATCGCCAGGAAGATCAAGTATCCCGCGACGAGCAGCTTGGCGGTATCGACATGTCCCAAGACCGGAACGGCGGCGATGGCGTCTGCGATCTTGCTGATCGCCAGAAAGCCGCAGAATCCGTTGCCGAGCGTGATCAGCGTCGGCAGGACGGCGACGGAGCGAAGCGGTCTCAAGAGCTCTGGTTTCCGGATGTCGACGGCGAGTGATCGTGGGAGGATTCGTCATCCTCGAGCTCGTCCTCGTCGCTCATGTCGTCCCCGGCCATCTCCGGCGAGCCTTGCTTACGCTTGGTGCCACGCTGGTTCTTGCGACGCGCACGACGATCCTTCTTGCTGAGCTTCGCTTCGGTCGAGGCTGCCTCGGCGGCGGAGCCGTCTCGGCCAGGCTCGGCTTTCGGCTCCGCCATCTCCTCGGACCCGGCTTCGAACGTCTCGGCGGCTGCCGCTCTCGAGTCGTCGGGCGAGTCCGCTTCGCTCCCAGGTCGAGCCTCATCCGTTGAGGGACGTGTGAAGTCCCGGTCAGTCGCGTCGGTCTCACGGATCGGCTCGGGGTCGGCCATCGCGGGGGGCCCGCCCTCGATGGACTCTTCCTCGTCGGCCGAAGGCTCCGGTGAGGTCGAGCGAGCTTGGTATTCCTGGACGGTCGCCGGCAGGGAGGCGGAGGGTTCGTGATAATCGCTCGCGGGCGGCTCGGGTGCGGCAACCGCGTCCTCGTCCGGATCGACTGCGGCGGGGTCCGGCGTGACGTCGGTCGGATCGACCGATGCGTCGACGTGACGCGCTTCGGCCTTTGGCGGCTCGGGCGCCGGGGGCTCGGCCGGCTGAGGCGGCGGCCCGGGGTGACCCGGCTGCTGGGGTAGAGGCGGGTGCTCCGGCTGCTCCGGCAGGGGCTTCTTCTCGGGCTGAACCGGCTTCTCGGGCTCGGCGGGCTTCTCGGGAATCGGCTGCTTCTCCGGCTGGGCGGGCTTCTCGGGAAGCGGCTTCTTCGGCTCGAGTGGCTCGTCCGGTGCGCTGGCTTCAGAGATGCCTGCTTCCGGCTCGGCCGTCGGCGGCGTGCCTGTCGCCAGGCGTGCGGCCGATACCGGGGTCGTCACTCTCGAATCCACGGCGATCCCCGTCATCCGCCCCAGGATGGTCGCGCCGCCCTTCACGAGATCACCCACCTGAACGAGAGCCTCGAAGCCGGACTCCACAGGGAGGTAGATCTCGGTACGGGAGCCGAACTTGATCATGCCGTAGCGCTCGCCGCGCCCGAGCTCCTGCCCGACGGTGACGGGACACACGATACGTCTGGCGATCAAGCCCGCGATCTGCCGCACGAGCACCTTCATGGGCTGGCCATCCGGTCCCTCGGCGATCAGGCCGAGGTCCTGACGCTCGTTCTCGGTCGCGCAGTTGGGATCGCGCGCGTCCAGGAACTTGCCTTCACGGTGCCGCAGGTAGTCGACCCTGCCCGCACAAGGCACCCGATTGACATGGACGTTGAAGACGTTGAGGAAGATGCCGACGCGAATCGCCGGTCCCCCCACGTACTCCCCATCAGGAAGCCGTGTGATGTCGGTCACCTTACCATCGGCAGGTGAGACGAGAACGCCCGGCTCGCTCGAGATCGGCCTGTCGGGATCCCTAAAAAAGTTCAGGACGAAGGCACAGGCGGCCGCCGGTACGATGGCCAGCCAGGGATAAAAATAGAGAGTCGTCAGTGTGATCGCGAAAGACGTGGCGCCCCAGCTGATCAGCTCGGTGCGACCGTATGGCGTCCAGGGCCAGCGCATCGTGTCCTCTTCTCTGGAGATTGAGCGCGCGGTGACTCCGGGCAGCGTCCCGATCGCTGTCCCGAACCGACGACCGAAGGGCAAATCCTAGGGCAGCCGCCCTTCTCCGTCAACGAGAGCTGAGGCCTCCCCGTGTTCGGCTCGATCCGGCGGAGCCGGTCGGTGCCCCGGATCTCGGGCCGTCCGATGGGCGTCTTCGAGGTCGCGGCCGCGATGCTGCCGCCAAGATCTTCAGATGCCTCTGGAGAGTTGAACGCGAACGACGTTGAATCTGGGCATCCCGTCACCTGTGTTCTGGAGTATGAACTTGTTCGAGCTGGACCTGTTGCAATCCATGGAGAGCTGGCAATGGCCGGCGGACGCGTCGACCCAGCTGGCCTCGATCATCAGAGACACTTCCCTATCGACCGAAGACCGGCTCCTCGCGGCCGAGCTGGCCGGCCCCATCGAGCGGATGGACGACGCGCTGGCCGAGGTCTTGCTCGAGACCGTTCTCGATGAGGAGACCCCCTCCGAGATCCGCGGCACCGCCGCCATCGCGCTCGGTCCCATCCTCGAGTACGTCGAGCAAGAGCTGATCGACCCGTTCTTCGAGCCGGATCTCCCCATCTCCGAGGAGGTCTACCATCGCATCCTGAGCACGCTCCAAACCGTCTACGAAGACGAGAGCGCTCCGATCGAGACTCGGCGCCGGGCGCTGGAGGCAGGGGTTCGCGCCACTCAGGACTGGCATGCTCGAGCGATCGCCGATGCCTTCGCAAACGAAGATATCTCCTGGAAGCAGACCGCTGTCTTCTGCATGAGGTTCCGTCCCGGCTTCGAGGCCGAGATCGAGGAGGCATTGAAGAGCGACGACGACGAGGTGCACCGCCAGGCCGTGCTCGCCGCCGGCAGTCAGGAGCTCTCGTCCGCCTGGTTCCACGTCCGATCCCTCGCCGCATCGGAGAACACCGAGAAGTGGCTGAGGATCGCCGCGATCCAAGCCGCCGCGGACATCCGTCCCGAATCGGCAGAGAAGATCTTGCGAGAGCTCATGGACCACTCCGACGAGGACATCGCCATCACGGCCGAGAACGCCCTGCTCGAATCGGGCCAGTTCGACATGGATGACTGGGATCTTTGATATGTCTCGAGCGGCGGACAGGAGAGTCCCGATCGCGATCGCCTCGATCGTGAGTGATCCTCTTCCGCATCGTCTTCCGGAGGACGAATGAGCGGCTGGCGAGCGCGGTGGCACGAGGTGATCTTCGAGGCGGACACGCCGGCCGGTAAAGCCTTCGACGTCGGCCTGATGATCTGCATCCTCCTCAGCATCACCGCGGTGATTCTGGAGAGCGTGGAGTCCATCCGCGCCGTCTGGGGCCAAGAGCTCAAGGCCATCGAGTGGTCCTTGACCGTGCTGTTCACGATCGAGTACGTGCTTCGGATCCTCACCGTCGGCCGGCCGATGCGCTACGCCCTCAGCTTCTTCGGCGTCGTCGATCTCCTCTCGATCGTGCCGACCTACCTCAGCGTGATCTACGCAGGCTCGCAGTCCCTGATCGTGATCCGCGCGCTGCGCTTGCTTCGAGTGTTCCGCGTGCTCAAGCTGGCACACTTCGTCGGGGAAGCCGCCCTGCTGCGGTCTGCCATCCGGGCGAGCTGGCGCAAGATCGCCGTGTTCCTGGGGACGGTGCTGACGTTGATGCTGATCATCGGCGCGCTGATGTACCTGGTCGAGAGCGAGCAGGACAGCGGCTTCACCAGCATCCCGCGCAGCATCTACTGGGCGATCGTGACCATGACGACCGTCGGCTACGGGGACATCGCTCCCAAGAGCATCGTCGGTCAGGTCCTGGCCTCCTTGGTCATGATCCTGGGCTACGGCATCATTGCCGTCCCGACCGGCATCGTGACGGTCGAGATGTCCGAAGCCAAGAAGCGCAGCCACGTCAGCGGCCAAGCCTGCCCCGAGTGCTCCGGCGAAGGCCACGACCCCGACGCCCGCCACTGCAAGCACTGCGGCGCGAAGCTCTGAGCGATTTGCGCCGGGCACAGAGAGCTCCTCTCCTTGATCGGCTCGCTCTTGCCAGGCGCGCAGGATGATGGCCCACTGACAGGATCGGATTGCAGTCCTGCCTGTCTCCGGAGTGGCTTCATGCTGTGGCTCTTGCTCACATTCTCGATCGGACTCTCGGACTTTCACGGCCGATCGGCTCTGGAGTGGGCCTCGGACCTCGGGGATTCAGATGCCCGCATTCGCTCGCGCGCCGCATGGGCCCTCGGCAAGATGGGGCCTGAGGCCGCTCCGGCGACCCCGGCTCTGATCGGTGCTCTCGACGATTCATCACGCGAAGTGCGCCGGCGAGCGATCACGACCCTCGGAGAGATCGGCCCCGGGGCGGAAGAGGCCATCCCTCGACTGATCGAGTGTCTCGACCGCGTCGATGACCCGACCATTCCTTTCTACTATGGCCCGCCCGATGGTCGCCGTCTGGCCGCTGCGGCGCTCGGCAACATCGGTCGGGCCTCCGTCGCCCCCCTACGCGCCGCTCTCGATGATGAGCGCGAGAACGTCCGAATCGGCGCCACGATCGCCTTGGGCCAGCTCGGGCCGAACGCAGAGGACGCCGTCCCCGATCTCGTAGAGATGCTTGGTGATGACGATCGACTCGCCGGCCCAGCCCTCTTCGCCCTCCAGGCCATCGGGCCGAAGGCACAGGCCGCCGAACAGCCGATCCGCGAGCGTCTCGGTGAGGGCGGCGATAGCGCCTTGGGATTCGCCTGGGCGCTGGCGGCGATCTCGCCCGAGGACGAGCTGGCCAGGACGACGCTCGAGAGAGAGCTGAAAAACGAGAGCCCGGAGGCGCGCTCCTACGCGTTGGTCGGGCTGTCGAAGACGCCCGGCGCCGAAGCGGCTCTTCGGATCGGGCTGCAGGATGATTCGCCGTCGATGAGGATCTCGGCCGCGGCGTTGAGCTTGCAGCGCAGCGCGACGGATCCCGAGGCCATTCGCGTCCTTGGCGACTTGCTCATCTCTCAGCGTTCCATTGCTATCCCGGCGGCGGTCAGTCTTCTGTCGGCCGGCCCGGCTTCAGCCCCCGTCTTCACCAAAGTGATGAACGACGAAGCCGCCGCCGCCTCGGTGCGAGATGCCAGTGCCGCCGCCTTGTTGAAGCTTCGAGGGGATTCGGCGGCTCGTGATCATTTGAAGCAGGCGATCACCTCGGCCGATCCGCGTAGGCGTACCGCAGCTCTCCAGACGCTGACCATCGCCGGTCCGGCGGCCGTGCCGATCCTTCGCGGCGCGATGAGCCATTCGATTCGCCGGGTTCGGATCGAGGCCGCGATGATACTGCTCGAGATCGACCCTCGCGACGAGGCGGCCTTTTCGATGATCGACGGCGCGCTTCGGGAGAATGCTTCGGAGAAAGGCTCCGAGCCGACGTCCGAAGAGCAGGCGCACATCGCCGGGCTGGTCCAGCAGCTCGCCGAGTCCGCCAAGGAGAGAGCGCTCGGCATCTTCAGCCATGAGGATCCGGCTGAGGTCCTGATCGATTTTGGAGCCGCCGCCGTGCCGCAGCTCTTGCCTCTGATCGAAGATCCCGATCCCTTCGTGCGGCTTCGCGCCATCGACATGATCACGCTCCTCGAGGCTGGACACGAGTCGGCGCTGCGAGAGCTGATCCAGTTGACCAAGAGCGAGAACCGCGAGCTCGCCCGAGAGGCGTTCTTCGGTTTGAAGAGCCTCTACCACCCGTCCGATCAGAGCCTCGTGACTCGGCTGTTGTCCGACGCGATGGATCAGGCGACTGGCGAGCTGCGCGCCGAGTACCTGAACGTGATCGCAGGCCTGCGGAGCTTGGACGACGAAGCGCGTGCCGTCGGATCGAAGCTCGCAGACGAAAACCTCGATGCAGAGCACGACGGGCTTCGGGTGGCGGCCCAAAAGCTGCGGAACGTCCTCGGTGGCGGCGACGCCTCTTCGCTGGTGCAGTCCCTCCTTGGCGAGCTCCTTCGAGCCGACGGCGAGAGCTGGCACCAGGTCAAGAACGCCCTCGTCGCGAACGACGAGAATCGAGCGGTCGTGCTCGAAGCCGTGACGCAGGAGCTGGGGCGTGCCGACCTTCGGCCGGCGGCGCGGCTCCGACTCGCCAGCGTCCTCTCCTCCCAGAAGATCGACAGCCTCGCCGACTTCAATGCCCAGGTCGAGGCCTTCGAGCCTCTGCTCGACTGCGGAGACTTCGAAGTCGAGATCGACGCGGCTCGCCAGATCCTGTTTCTCAGTCGTCAGCGCTGGAATCACCATCACGACGTGATGCATCTCGCCGTCGAGCGCCTCGCGCGACACGCGGCTTCGGGCGAGGCAGCGTTGGCGCACGAGGCACGTTCGGCACTGGAGCTACTTCATGGCCCGGCAAATGCCGCTGCGAAGGAGGTCTTGATGCAGGAAGGTCTGCCGGAGGCGTCGCGGCGAGCACTCGCGGCCGGGATCGCGGGAGCACGCGACACGGGCTCGATCCGGTTCTTGATCGCGCTGCTCGGTCATGAGGATCCCTCGATCCAGCGTGCGGCGGCGGCGGCTCTCGGCGAGGGAATCTGGACCTACGATGTCGCATCGTCCTTCGTCGACACCGTCCTCGAGGCGTTACGGGGAACGCTGCAGAGCCGCGACCTCGGGACGCGCATCGAGGCCGCCGGCTCGATCCTGAGTCACCTGCCGGACGATGCAGCCGCCACTTCGATCGTGCTGCAAGGGCTCGAGACAAACGACGTCGCGACCATCCACCGCGCGTCGGAGACCCTCGATCGATACGCGAGCGGAGACTCGCTCGGTGTCGATGGCATCGAGCGCATGGCGCGGGTTCTGGAGAACGCCAAGGCGCCTCGCGAGGCGCGATATCGATCAGCCCAGATCCTGGCCAAGCTGGCGGGACCGTCGCTCACCCGATTGCTGAAGACTCTGGAGGACGGCGACCGAACGGCTCGCATCCACGCCGCCTGGGCACTGCGATTCCTCGGTGAGAGCGGCAGGCGTCGAAACTCTGTCTGGGAGCGCACACTCGATTCCGATCTGTCGCTGGAAGCCCAGGAACGGCGAGAGAAGACGGCGTTCGAGGAGTTGGTCGCGAAGGATCGCGCCCGGACGGAGCGAGCGCTCGAAGCAGCAATCGCAGAAGCCGATGAATGGGTCCAGCTCTATGCTGCGTCTTCGCTCCTGACCTTGCGCCTTCGAGACGAAACGTTGCTCGCCAAGTTGGTCTCGTGGCTGGGCTCCGAAGATGAGGAGCTCGCCAGAATCGCCGAGCAAGAGGTCGCGCAAACGGGCTACCCCGGCGTCCTGGTGCTGCAGGACACGTTGGAGGCTGACGGGACGTCCCCGAACGTCCGCCTCCGCGCAGCCCGCGCCCTCGGAATGATGGGGCACCTCGGCGAGAGAGCTCTCGACACGGCAAAGAGCGGCGGCGACAAGAGAGTGCTCCAAGCGATCGATGCCGCGCAGGACGGGCGATAGTCCGCCTATTGCGTCGAATGGACCAACTGCAGCCAGCGCTCCCAAGGCACCCTTGCTCGGCACCTTTCAGCTCGATCGGCGGCACCTTCGAGGAAGCGGCCTTTAGCTCGGTGGCCTCTTCCCGTTTCGGCCGCGCGGGCTCTGGTTCTTCGCCGGCGCTCACGAACCGCACCCTTGCTCGGCACCTTCTCAGCTCGATCGGTGGCACTGTCGAGGAAGCGGCTCATAGCTCGGTGGCCTCTTCCCGTTTCGGTCGCGCGGGCTCTGGCTGTTTCGGTCGCGCGGGCTCTGGCTGTTTCGAGCCCTCACCTTCCTCGATGCTCCTGCTTCCAGGCCTCAGGCTTCTCGTGCATGTCGGAGTCGTCGCGATACCGTTGCCTCAGCGCTTCGAGCTGCTCCTTCAGCCTTTCGGTGATTTCTTCAGTACCCTCCGCGCCGTACAGGTTGGTGCGCTCGTCCGGGTCCTTCTCGAGGTCGTAGAGCTCCCACTCGCCGAGCTGGTAGAAGTGCATCAGCTTCCAGCGCTTGGTTCGGATGCCGTTGTGACGGGCGACGCGGTGGACTCCGGGGTACTCGAAGTAGTGGTAGTAGATCGCGTCTCGCCAGGGGACGTCCTCCCCCTTCAGCAGCGGCACGAGCGAGCGGCCTTGCATGTCTTCGGGAACGTCGGCACCCGCCATGTCGAGGAAGGTCTGGGCGTAGTCGAGGTTCTGGACGAGCTCTCTGTTCTCGGCTCCCGACTTCGTCACTCCGGGCCATTTGATGACGAGGGGCATCCTCGAGGACTCCTCGTACATCCAGCGCTTGTCGTACCAGCCGTGATCGCCGAGGTAGAAGCCTTGATCGGATGAGTAAATGACGATGGTGTTTTCGGCGAGGCCGGATTCGTCGAGGAAGGCCATCAGGCGGCCGACGCTCTCGTCGACGCCGCGCACCGCGCGCAGGTAGTTCTTCATGTACCGCTGGTACTTCCAGCGCACGAGGTCCCGACCTTCGAGATCTTGTGCGTGGAACGCGGCGTTGCGGGGACCGAAGGCGGCGTTCCAGGCCTTTCTCTGCTCGGGCGTCATCTTCTTCAGGTTGTTGAAGCCCGACCGATCGCCCGCGCCTTGCCAGCCCTCGAACGGCGAGAGGAAGAGGTCGTAGACCAGGTCCAGGTGCCGGTCGATCTCCATCTCTTGATGGCGCGCGGGGCTGGCGTTGTCCTCCCACGAATCGAAGAGAGTGTCGGGCTCGGGGATCGTCACATCCTGATACAGATCGAGATGACGCCGAGCGGGCATCCAGTTGCGGTGCGGTGCCTTGTGCTGGCACATCATCAAGAAGGGCTGATCGCCTTTCGCCTGCTCCTTCATCCAGTCGATGGCGAGGTCGGTGACGATGTCGCTCACGTAGCCCTCGACGACGCGCTTCTCGCCGTTTCGGATCAGGACGGGGTTGTAGTAGTCGCCTTGCCCGGGCAGGACGTCCCAGGTGTCGAATCCCTGCGGGTCGGTCCCCAGGTGCCACTTGCCGATCATCGCCGTCTTGTAGCCTGCCTTCTGCAGCAGCTTGGGAAACGTGCGCTGCGAGCCGTCGAACCGGTTGCCGTTCTGCATGAATCCGTTGAGGTGGCTGTGCAGCCCGGTCTGGATGACGGCGCGGCTGGGCCCGCAGATCGAGTTCGTGCAGAAGCTGTTTCGAAACAGCATGCCCTGGCTCGCCAGGCGATCGATGCTCGGGGTGGGATCCAGAGCCGCCAGTCGTCCACCGTAGGCGCCGATCGCGTGAGGCGCATGGTCGTCGCTGAAGATGAACAGGATGTTCGGACGCTTGCCGTCCGACTGCGCCGCGCCGGCGGCGACGAGCGTGAGCAGAACGAGCCAGGTACGAAGGATCATCATCGGCTCCCCGGGGCGTTGAGGCGTGGCTTCTCCAGATCGGATCGGCGATGATACCGCAAGGTGAGCACTCTGTTCCCGGCACAGATGTCCCACTTTGGTCGCAGTAGGGTCCCATGACGCGAATCTTGATGCCGATCGGCGATGCCTCCGAGGTGCTCGACACCTTCTATCCGCTCTTCCGGCTACAGGAGGAGGGCTGGGAAGTCGTGGTCGCGGGACCCGAAGCGCGCGTCTACTCGCTCGTCATCCACGAGATCCCGCCCGGCTGGGACATCACTCGGGAGTCGCCCGGCTACCATCTCGAAGCGACCCTAGCCTTCCGCGATGTCGTGCCGTCCGAGTACGCCGGCCTGTTCCTCTCGGGCGGCCGCGCCCCCGAGTACCTGCGCTACGACGAAGACCTCCTCGCCATCACGCGCCACTTCCTCGAAGCCCAGAAGCCGATCGCCAGCATCTGCCACGGCATCGAGATCCTGACCGCGGCCGGAGGCATCGAAGGACGAAGGGTCACGACCGTCGCCAAGTGCCGCCTCGACGCCGAGCAAGGAGGCGCCCACTACCAAGACGCGCCCACGGTCTTGGACGGCAACCTGGCTTCGGCGCGGACCTGGCACGACAACGCTCCGCTCCTGCAGGCATTCGTGCGAATGCTGCACGAGTCCCAGTGAGACATTGCGCAGCCCGAGACACCCTTCGTTGCACACGATCGACCTGACGACCCTCGACCTTGCCCCCGGGCACCTGCGCGTCTTCAGCGGCCGCGTGACGGCCGGTCCCGACGCCGATCTACCGCTCGCGATTCGCGATGTCTTCGCACCCCCCTTCGCGGCGCCGGGAATGAGGCTCGCTTTCGATCTCGTCGATCGCGACAGCGGAGACATCGCTTTCGACCGGCCGCCGAGTACACCCGGCTACCGGGGCCTCTTGCTCCTCCAGTCGGGTCTCTGGCGCGCCGACCGACTCGAGCGCACTGCGCTCTATCACGGTCCGCTGGGCGGAGCTCGCCTGGCGGTCCGCATCCGACAGACGCTGATTCCCCTATCCGACCGACCCGGCGTGCTGATCACGCACGACCTCGAGCCACTCTCGGAAGACGCCCGTCGCCTCGCCATTCGTCCGCGCCTTCAGGTTCCCTCCTTGGGAAGAGTCTCGCCTGAAGCCTGGGACTGGTTTCCACCCGGCCAAGGGCCACGCGCCAAAGAGACGACGGCCGAATCCCGCGAGATCGCACCATTCGTGTTCGAAGGACGCGACTGTTGGCTGTCGCTCCGGAGTGATCGGCCGCGAAGCGGCACGGACTTCGGCCTGGAGATTCCGGGCGACTCGGAGACGCGTGTTTCCTTTCTGCTCGAGCTCTCCGAGACGCGCCCGGAACCGGATCGAGTCCTCACCCCGTCCGAGATCGCGGCGCTAGACCGCGCGAGCGAAGGCGCCGACGCGCGTCGCGACGCCGACGCCTCCCACCACCTCCCGACGTTCCAGAGCAACGATCCGCGACTCGATCGCTTCTACGAGCGCTCGCTGGCGACGGCCGTCCTGACGCGGTGGGAGCACCCGAGCTTCGTCCTCGATCCCCACTTCGCCGCGGCCGGCCTCGACGGCGGCGGCGTCTGCACCTACCTCTGGGACCTAGCCTACATTTCCTCCTTCCTTCCTTTGATGATGAGCCGGGCCGCGCTGCGCGCGCTCCTCGAGAGGCTCTTCAGGATGCAGCCCGAGCACCACTTCGCCTTCGAGCCCTTCACCGGTCGGGGACTGGGCGTCGGCTACGCGCTCAACGCCTGGTCCCTGACGAAGATCCTCCGCGAGGCCGTTGCGTTCCACGGGTTGGACTTCCTGGGTCGCACGGGCGAGGCCTGGCTCGGTTGCTTGGCGAAGCTGGCTGACGCGGGTGAGCCATCATCGATGACTCCGCTCCTCGACTACGGCGACACGACGCACCTTCTCGAGCTCCGCACCTCGGGCTACGAGCACGTCGTGCCCAGCCCCAACGCCGAGCGCGCCGCCCTCTTCGAGACCTTGGCCTATCTCCGCACGCGGCTCGGGCTGAGCGGAGCCGAGTCGCTGCGAGAGCGTGCCCGATCGATCCGCACGGCACTCGTCCGCCATCTCTGGGACGGGTCCCGCCAATGGTTCTGCTGCGCAGGTCCGGACGGATCCCTCACCCAGGTCGACTCCGTGCAGGTGCTCACGCTGCTCGGGCTCAACGTCTTGCCTGAGACGATCACGTCTGCGCTCGCGGCGCGCGTCGCGCCCGGCGACTTCCTCGGTCCATTCGGCCTGCACTCGATCTCTCCCAAGGACTCGCGCCATTACGAGGCAGGTGACGTCGATTGGGGCGGCGGCGGGAGCTACGTCGGCCAGGCCCCTCTTCTGGCCTACGATCTCTATCGCCTGGGCGAGCGCGCACGGGCCGAGGACGTCCTCGAGCGGATCCTCTGGTGGGCCGAGTCGTGGCCCTACTTTCCCCAGAGCATCCGAGCGGATCGCCGCGGCTACTGCACCTTCGATCGCCCGAACTGCATCGCCGCGCTCGGAGGTGCTCAAGCGCTCATCTTCGGCCTCGCCGGATTCCGATGGCGTCCCGACGGCCAGCTCTCGGTCCGGCCCAGGGCTCATCGCTGCGGTGAATACGAAGTGCGCAACTTCCTCTGGAACGAGCGGCATCTCGACCTCTCGGTCGACGGTGAGCGCTTCCGTCTGCGAATCGACGGGCGGGAGACCCGCGTGGGACACGTGAGCCGGTAGGAGGGTCGGCCATCTCACATGGCACTGGCGACGAGCCTGGCCGGATCCTTCCTCCGATGCCTACTCTCACCTGTGTCATTGGTCAGGAATGGTCTTGAAGTATCCATGCGACCAGAGGAAACTAATAAGCTGCCCTGATAACAATACAAATGCAAATGAGTGGAACGAGGCCGATCATGTCACGAGCCCTCTTGATCCTCGGAATAGTCTCCGTGGCCTCAATAGCGGCTACTGGGTGTATCGCACTGGGAACCGAGGCGCCGGCCACCGCTTCGAATGCAGAGCGGACGACCAGTCGGGTCTACTACCGAAGCGCCGGATTTACCGACGCCCAAGGACAGTTCCAAGACCCTGCCAACGGTCGAATGATGGGACACGTGTTCGTCCATGATTCGACTACGTCAAATGGCGAATTCGGAGACGCTCTCTTCGATGACTCACTGCAGACGGGCCCCTTGTCCGAGGCTCCAGAAGAAGTCTTCTTCCCGTACTCGATTCGAGGCACAGTACTGACTGTAACAATGGACCAATTCGTTCACGAATTCTCGATGGCGGGATCAATCGGAGACTCTCAGATCTCCCTTACTCTGACTGACGTACGCGCCAACAGCACACCGGTGAACAGACACGAGCTCCAGCAGGCCAAACAAGAGATCGGCTCGACCCTTCACCTCGAGCTGGACTCCATTCGCTGACTCTCGCTCGGGCTGATCCCTCGAGCCTCTCGGTCGGCCCTACCAACTTCGAAGCCGGCCCCACGGCCTTCACGGAGCTGGAGACTCATCCTCCGAAATGCGGCTCGGCTCGCCGAGATCGCCGTCTGTGCCGAAGCCACGATCAAGAACCAGATCGCTTCGACGGTGCGTCGCCGTTGATCGTGTTGCCGCGATCGAGTACGCTCCAGCCGCTCGGATCGTCGAGCGCCGGGCGATTCCGGCGGGCGGTCCGGATGTGTTCGACAGGGAGAGGCCCGAGCTACCGATGAGCGCGATTCTCGATGTCGTCGCGCGCGAGATCCTGGACTCGCGCGGCAACCCGACCGTGGAGGTCGAGGTCACCCTCGACAGCGGATGTCTCGGCCGTGCGGCCGTTCCCTCCGGCGCATCGACCGGTCGCCACGAAGCCGTCGAGCTTCGCGACGGTGACGCGCGGCGCTACCTCGGCAAGGGTGTTCTCCAAGCGGTCGAGAACGTCACCGAGACGATCCGGCCCGAGATCCTCGGACTCGACGCCAGCGAGCAGGTCGCCCTCGACAGGAAGCTCATCGAGCTCGACGGCACCGACAACAAGGGCAAGCTCGGCGCCAACGCCATCCTCGGTGTCTCCCTCGCCGCGGCCAAGGCTGTCGCCGACGAGCTGGGTCTGCCGCTCTACCGCTACCTCGGCGGCACCGGTGCGCGGCGGCTGCCGCTTCCGATGATGAACATCATCAACGGCGGCGAGCACGCAGATAATAATGTCGACCTGCAGGAGTTCATGATCCAGCCGGTCGGTGCGAAGTCCTTCGCGGAAGGCCTACGCATGGGCGCCGAGGTCTTCCATGCGCTCAAGACGGTGCTGCGCGGGAAGAAGCTCAACACGGCGGTCGGTGACGAAGGCGGCTTCGCCCCGGACCTGGGCTCCAACGCCGAGGCGATCGAGGTGATCCTCACCGCCATCGAGAAGGCCGGATACACGCCGGGACAGGACGTCACTCTCGCGCTCGATGCGGCGGCGACCGAATTCTACAAGAACGGCGAGTACGTGCTGTCGGCCGAGTCGCAGCCCAAGCGGAGCGCGGACGGCATGATCGACTTCTTCGGCGCCTGGCTCGACAAGTACCCGATCCGCTCGATCGAAGACGCCCTCGCCGAGGACGACTGGGAGGGCTGGGCGAAGATGACTGAGGCGCTGGGCAGCCGGGTGCAGCTCGTCGGTGACGATCTCTTCGTCACGAACCCCAAGCGCCTGGCCGACGGCATCCGCCAAGACGTCGCGAACAGCATCTTGGTGAAGGTCAACCAGATCGGCACCTTGACCGAGACACTCGAGGCGATCCAGCTCGCCCAACGTCACAGCTACGGCGTGGTGATCTCGCATCGCTCCGGCGAGACCGAAGACACCACCATCGCCGACCTCGCCGTCGCCACCAACGCCGGACAGATCAAGACGGGTTCCCTCTCGCGCACGGATCGGATCTGCAAGTACAATCAGCTCCTTCGTATCGAAGAGCAGCTCGGCGAAGCTGCCTGGTACGGGATGCCCGACTGAAGCGGACGCGAGGACCCCGGGGGAGGGGGCACCGTCATGATGGGATTGAAAGAACGCCTGAGACCCAAGCGGGAGGAGTCCCGCTCCGACGCGCTGCTCGAGTCGGTCTACCGGCTTCGCTGGGCTTGGATGCTCCTCGCCTTGAACCTCGCGATCTTCGTCTTCCACGTCCAACCGGCGATTCGCGAGAACGTCCGCGTGGAGAAGGTGAGGCGGGCGCTCGCCCGGGACTTGGCGAGAATCCGGCAAGAAACCAAGGAGCTGGGCGCTCAACGGCGAGCCCTGAGCACCGATGCCTATTTCATCCAAGTCGAAGCGCGCCGGATGCGGCACGCCCCTTCCGCGAAAGAGCTGATTCAGGTCGCCAACGGAGAATCTTGATGCCTCGAGCGGTGCCAGCCTCCTCGGCGCGACGTCGCCTTCGCACCGCTTCCCGAGCCGTTGCCTTCTTCGTCCTCCTTTGGCCCTCTGCGAGTGCCATCGCCCAGCTCGACGATGTGTTCGAGTCCGACTTCTACCGCCCGACGGCGTTCCTGGACGAGCGCGATCGGACGATCCTCGAGCTGCTCGAGAAGGTCGAGGACGCCCTCGACGAGGAGCGTTGGCGCGACGCCGCCGAGAACCTGCAGGATCTGCTGTCGACGCCGGGCACCCAGAACGCCGCCTTCGGTGAGCGCACGTACCGGGATGCCCGGCTCGAGGCCCGGGGCCGATTGCTGAACGCCCCCGCCGCCGTGCACGAGATCTACCGAGCCTTGTTCGAGCCGAGGGCTCGCGAGCAGCTCGAGGCCATGGCGGGCGAGCGGCGACCCGAAGCCTGGCGCGCGATCGCGGCGGAGTACCCGCTGACCGACTCCGCGAAGACGGCGTTGCGCTGGTTGGCCGGGCTCAGCTTCGAGCGCGCCGAGTATGCCTCGGCGGCGCATTGGTGCCAAAGGCTCGACGAGCTGGCTCGCGCCGAGGGAGGGGAGACCCCCGCGCCGGTGCTCGCGCGCTGGCTGGTGTCCCTCGCCGAGCTCGGTGCGTCGAGCACCTTCGATCGGCTCGCGAGGAGGATCGTCGCCGCGGATGATCGGCGCGAGGTTCCAGTGGCCGGCACAGAGCGCTCGCTCCTCGAAATGGCCGAGTCGCTCGAGCCGAAGGTCACGCGCTTCGAGCCTTCCCTGAAGATGTTTCGGGCTTCCGGCGTCGCGCATCGGTGGACACACGAGCTCACGAACACAGGAGCTTTCGAGCGGGACAAGAGCATTCCGGTCGCGAGTGTCGCCGGATCGCGTCTCATCGTGCACTCGGCCAACGGAGCGCGGGCGATCGACCTCGCTTCGGGCAAGGCGGTGTGGTCGGTCGACGCTTCGGTGCTCATGGACCGGCCCATCGAGCGGGCACTCTTCGCCCGGCACCTGGGCATCGCGGTCGACGAGGAGAACGTCTACCTCGTGCGGAGTGAGCAGAGCAGCGCGCAGGATCAGGACGATCACCTGATCTGCCTCTCGCTCGAGACGGGCGAGCTGCGTTGGCGGCGAGGTGGCCCGGAAGACATCGAGCTCACCCATGCACGCCTGTGCCGTCAGCCAGCGTCCCACCAAGGGCAGCTCTTCGTCTCGGCCATCTTCGGGGCGACCCCGCTCGAGGCGAAGCTGCTCACGCTCGACGCGGCGAGCGGCGAGATCGCCTGGAGTCGGTTCTTGGCGGCGGGACGGCCTTTGGTCTCGGGTGACCGATTCAGCACCGTGTCTCCCGATCTCGTCCAGCCGGGCGATCCCGTCGTCGGCACCGAAGGCGTCTTCGTGCTGACGAACCTGGGCGTCTTGACCTGCATCGATCCCTGGGAGGAGCGTATCCTCTGGTCGTTCCATTACAGCCGGGTGCGCGATGTTCGCAGCCTTCCACCCGAGAAGATCGGCTACTTCGAGGTCCGGCCGTGGCGCGAGGGCGAGCTTCAATTGCGACCGAACGACCTGCTCGTCGCTCCTTCGGACAGCGAGTGGGCCTACGCGCTGACACGGCGTCCCGATGCCGAAGGACGAGTCATGACCGCCGAGCCGCTGTTCAAAGCCCCTTCCAGCCTGCGGGCTCTGGTGGGCGTCGGAGAGGACATCGTTCTCTTCGAGCAGTTTTGGCAGAAGCGGTTCCGGCTGGCCGCCTACTCGACGGACCTTTCGTTGGAGTGGGTCTCGATGCCCCTCTCGGCGAAGGAGGAGCTGGTGGGTCCCCCTCTGGTGACCGGGAAGCAGGTCATCTATGCCACCGGCCGTCGTCTCTATTTCCTCGACCTGGAGCGCGACGGCTCGCTCGTCCACATCCAGTCGGCTCCCGGGCTCGAAGCCGACACCGAGACGGACGTCGAGAGCTTCGAGAGCCTCCAGGTGGCGGGCGATCTCTTGATCACCTTGTCGAGACGAAAGGTGACGGCGTGGAGTCCGAAATGAGCCCGGCGAGGGACCGAAGCGCTGGCCAAAGGGTCGGATCAAGCATCGCCGGAGGGTCCGCGTACAGTAGGTGTTCCGGTGCCGGCGGTGGAGCTGACGCTCGTTCAAGCAGGAGGGAGAACGCCCGAAACGCCTCATGCTGGGCCTGAAACGAATCCGAAGACTTCGAAGAGAGTCGATCCGTCCTCCGGGGCCGGGTCGCTCGACATCACTGGCGACGCACGCAGCCCCGCCTCTGTCAGACCAGAGGGAAGCCGGGTCGATGCGACCGCCCTCACAATCCTGGAGATCTCCCCGATGAGCACGAATCCCGAGCACGCCCCTTTGTCGCCCGACGACATGGCGAGCGTCGAGAGTTTCAAAGAGGCCTTCGCCAAGATCAAGACCGAGCTCGGCAAGGTGATCGTCGGGCAGGATGCGGTGGTCGACCAGCTCCTCGTCTCGGTCGTGAGTCGCGGTCACTCGCTGCTGGTGGGTGTTCCCGGCCTGGCCAAGACGCTCCTGATCAGCACCCTCGCCAAGTCGATGAACCTCTCGTTCAGCCGCATCCAGTTCACGCCGGACTTGATGCCGGCCGACATCACGGGCACCGAGGTCATCCAGGAGAACAAGTCGACCGGCGAGCGTGAGCTGAAGTTCCTCGGCGGACCGATCTTCGCCAACGTGGTCCTCGCCGACGAGATCAACCGGACGCCTCCGAAGACCCAGGCGGCGCTCCTCGAGGC
>JAVJTD010000349.1:0-32513 GCA_040219065.1 Planctomycetota bacterium | reverse complement strand
AAGAGAGGCGGCGTAGCTTCCTCGCCGTGGCGCAGCCGGCCGCACGGCGCGTGGTGGTGCTGGGGCGTGAGGAGATCCCCGACGTCGATCTCGCGCAGGAAGGTGACGGCTGCTGGTAGGGCAGGTTCGAGCTGCCGAGGGCCCAGCGGCCGTCACCTTCCTGCGCGAGATCGACGTCGGGGATCTCCTCACGCCCCAGCACCACCACGCGCCGTGCGGCCGGCTGCGCCACGGCGAGGAAGCTACGCCGCCTCTCTTGACTCACGGTGCGAAGCTGCTGCGGCTGGAGCAGAGGGTCGCGCCAGTGCCAGATGTCCAGAGTCACCTCGGGCTCGTCGTCGTCCTTCTCCGGCTCCTCGGGCGTCCGAGGCGCGATGCCGAACAGGATCCTCTCGCCGCTCTTCGAGAACGATGGACTCCGGTTCTCGGAGATCTCGAATCCCGCCGGCCAGCCGATGCGATCTCCCGCGACCGCCGACTCGGCCTGCTCGCCGCCCGACCAGGTCAGGAGCTGCCACGGCTCCTCGGGCTTCTTCTCCTTCTTCTCGCCTTTCTTCTCACCTCCTTCTTCCTTCTCCTCTTCGGGATGCTTGACGCGGAACAAGAAGGCGAGGCGCTCGCCGCTCTCGTCGAACGTCAGTCCACGAACCTCGCCGTCGCCTTCCAGCAGGGAGCGCCGCTCACCCGTCTCGAGCGAGAGGTGACGCACGCTCAGAGACTCGGGCCCCTCGCCCGCCGAAACGATCGCCGCACTCCGCCCGTCTCTCGAGAGCTCGTAGGCGAGGACCTTGGGGAAGCGCCGCTCGGTCGCATCGGCGAGCCGCCGAAGGATCAGCTCGGAGCCGCGGGGCTTGTCCTTCTTATCCTTCTTGGCAGTCTTGTCGGCCGCTTCGGGCTCGCCTTTCTTTTTGGGCTCCGGCGCCTTCTGCCCGGGCTCTCTCGCCACCGGCTCCTCGGGCTTGGCGGCAGCTTCTCCCGGCTCGCCGGTCGGGGTCGGCACCACCGCGGCACCGCCCTCCTCGGTCTTCTCCTCGGCGGCCGGCTCCTCTCGCACGATCGGCTGCTCCAACCAGATCGCCGCGAAGGCTCCCGACTCCTCCGGCAGCGAGAAGCCCTTCACGCGAGGGATCCGAGTCACCTCGCCGGTCTGCAGCTCGAGAATCTCCAGGCTCGCCTTCGGCTGCTCGGCGGCAGGGGCCTTGTCCTTCTTCGCCTTCTCGACCGCCTCGCGATCGGGATCGACGCGGTAGAGGAGGAACCTCGAGTCTCGGCTGAACTGCGGCCGGCCGCCGCGGACGACCTCGAACCGCCGGTGCGACGACAGGCTCTTCACGATCAACGTCGCATCGGCATCCTCCTTGGCAGGAGACTGGATCCAAACGACCCACTGGCCATCGGGCGAGAGCGATTCGCCCTGGATCCGATTCCAACGATCGTAGTCGGCGTGGTCGAGTGCCCGCTTTTCGAGCCGGACTGCCGGGCGCTCGGCGCCGAACTCTTGGGCCGAGACGGCGGTCGACAAGACGGGCAGGCCGAATGCACAAGCCAGGATCGCTCGGAAGTACATGGGAAGCCTCTCTGCTCTAGGTGCTCTCTCCAAGAGGTCCGAGCTCGCACGGCGAGGGGGATCCCTGAATTCGTCCTCCTCGGACGACCCTTTGAGCCGGCGGCCCCGAATCTCGAACTGCGTTGACTCCCCGCCGCCCGAGTGCGGTTACCAGACCTCGACGACGTCTTTCGCCTTCATGCGGTAGATGCCGCTGACGTAGCCGTAGGAATCCTTCAGCTCACCGACCTCGAGGACACCGGTGACCTGTACGATGCCGTCGGGATAGAACTCGACGCCTTGGTCGTTGCCAAGCTCGACCTCGACCCACTCGTTGACGTTGGCCTGCTTGCCGAAACAGCAGTTGTCGACGAAGGCGGACAGGATGAACAGGGTCACCTCGTCGCTGTCGTTGAAGTCGAGAGGGATCATGTAGCCCTCGACCTGGACCTGCTTGCCATCGAGTGCCTGGATGCGAGCCGGAATCTCGTTCTCGACCTCCGGCTCCTCTTCACCGAGGAACGGGTCGGGGACGAGATAGGGAAACGAGGCGAGGTGCCCGAAAGACACCTCGATGATGCCCTTGTCGTTGGGGACGAGGGGCTTCTTTCCCTTCTCCAGAGCGCCCGGCAGATTGACGCGATGCTGCGCCGGGTTTGGCGCGGTCTTGAAATCGTTCATCGGCCGCTCTTCGGGCTCGCCGACGTCTGCGGCCTTCTCCGGGTAGGCAACGCCGTAGGGCGCCTCGCCACCGGACTCCGCATCTTCGGCCCCCTCGACTTGCGGCTTCTCTGCCTCGGTCGACGTCTCGCCAGCCGGGGCTCCATCGATGGGCGCCCCCGCGATCGGTGCCCCTTCCGGAGCTGCGCCGACCGGCTCGCCCGACATCGCCCCATCCGAGCAAGCAGTCAGACAAGCCAGGAGGAGGAACCAGGAAAAGATGTGACTGCTCATCGAGAAGACTCCCGAGAATCTTGGTTGGCATCGCTCGCGGGCTCGAGCTCGAAGGCGACGTTCTCGAACGTCTGCCCGAATACCTCGATCCGGGTCAAGGATCCCCCGAGCGGCGGCGCCTCGTCCTGTCTCGGGACGAGCTCGCCGGCAAAGGCGGACGTGTCACCGACCGTTTCACCGCTGAGGGCGCTCTCGACAGCATGCAATACGATCGAGCGATCGCCCAGGGTGAGATCGAGCTTCTCGGCGGTGATTCGGACCGCTTGGCTGGCGTGTGGGCCGAGGATGAAGGCCTCGAGCCGGCCCGTCGCGCTGTCCCAGACGAGCTCGACATTGGCGAAGTGATCGCCCAGCGGGACGAGGGTGCCGCCGTGCGGTGCCGTGTGCGAGTGAGCCGGCGGCTCGCCGCCCGAATCGCAGGCGGCGAGCGCGAAGCCGAGGACGAGCAGGCATCTGACGAGATTCATCGATCGCCTCCTGGGTCAGGACGCTGGTATGAGGTGCGAGGCGACGTCGGTGGCGTAAGCCTTGCGTGCCGGCAACATCCCGGCGAAGGCACCCAGCACGATCATCAACGCTGGCGCCCAGACCAGCGCCCAGTGGAAGGCGAAGATGTCCATCGCGACGCCCGTCTCGATGCGGATCACGGTGGCCGCGCCAAAGAGGATCGCCAAGCCGACGCCGTAGCCGACGATCGCTCCGAGGCCGGCGATGGTCGTCGCTTCGAGCACGATCGCCGCGAACACCGTGCGGCGTTTGGCACCGAGTGCTCGCAGGATCGCGAACTCGCGCCGCCGCTCGTTCATCGTGTTGTAGATGCTCGCCAGGATCGACCCCGCCGCCACCACCACGACCAGCCAGGCCACGAGCTGGAGCACGCTCTGAACCCAGCCGAGCTTCTGGAACAGCTCGACCATGACCTGCGCGATCGGCCAGGCGAGGGTCGCCTCTTTGCCTTGTCGATTGATCAGGTTTCGCAAGCTCAGGCCCGCGCGGCTGTTTCGCAGCTTCAACAGCACGGCGCTGACCTCTTTGTGCTCGTCGGGGATCGACTGGCCCGCCTCGGCCCGAAACTCCTCCCCCGTGCCTCGCAGGACGTGCCCCCCCATTCGGAAGACGCCCTCGATCGGGATCCAGATCACGCGATCGGACGGCGACTGTGTCGGCTCGAGCACACCGACCACGACGTACTCCTCCTCATGCACGGTCTCACCGCTCTTGCCCGTCACCCCATGAGACGGCTGAAAGGTCTCACCGAGAGCCAGCCCGGTCTTCTCGGCGACCGTGCTGCCGAGGACCGCCTCGCGTCGACTCGAGTCGAACGCCCGGCCACCGGCCTGGAACTGGAACTTGCGGTCTTCCTGGAACTCGAACCGATCGAAGATGTCGCCACTGGTCCCGACGATGCGAAATCCCTGGTAGTTGTCCCCGACCGCATAGGGCAGCGCGAGCTCGACGCCCGGATCCTTCGCGATGTCCTCATACATCGACCAGGGGATGTTGCCCGGCGAGGTCTCGAGGTGGAAGACGGTGTTGAGGACGAGCTGGAGCTGACTGCCACGCGCACCTAGGACCGCATCGAATCCGAGCTGACCGCCCGCGAAGGCACGGCGCGACTGCTCGCTGATCGCGAAGACGGCCATGACCAGCCCGACGGCCAGAGCGGTGGAGAGCACGGTGATGCTGGTCGAGAGCAGATGCTGACGCAGGCTGCGCCGGACGATCAGCCAGAGCGCTCTTCCGCGATCGAAGACCGGGCTCATGTGGACACGCCTCCGACTGCGGCGTTGATCTTTGACAAGCTGAGCCTCTCGTCGAACTGCGCCAAGACCGCCGGATCGTGGCTGACCAACAAGAGCGCCGCCTCCTGCTCCCGGCAGATCGAGCGCATCAGATCGAGCGCTTCGGCCGCGTGACCGGCATCGAGGTTTCCAGTCGGCTCATCGGCGAGGACGAGCTTGGGATGATTCGCAAGCGCCCTTGCGACGGCCACGCGTTGCTGCTGACCGATCGAGAGCTGCGACGGCCGAAAGCCCAGTCGATCTCCGAGGCCCAAGCGCTCGAGGAGCGAGGTCGCCCGATCCGGATCCGGCCCGGGGCCGAAGTACATCCCGAGGAGCACGTTCTCGAGCGCCGTGTACCCTTGCAGCAGATTGAAGGTCTGGAACACGTAGCCGATGTTTTGCGCACGGAAGGCATCGCGTCCGCTCTCGGAGAGCCGGCTGACGTCCTGCCCCTGGATGACGATTCGCCCGCCATCCGGCTTGGAGATGCCCGCGATACAGTGCAAGAACGTCGTCTTGCCCGATCCACTCCGCCCCTCCAACGCAACCTGCCGCTTCTCGCCCAGCTCGAAGTGCGCGATCGACAAGACGGGAAGCACCGAGCCGTCCGGTGCGGCGAAGCTCTTCTGCAAGCCGTGGATTTCCAGAAGGGGCATGGACTCCTCGATCAGGCCGCGAGAGGTGAAGCCGGGCGAACGAGCAGAGCCCGGCGCGGGGCGATCATCCTAGCAAGCACCACGTCGATCTTTGAAGGTCGAACGTCGAAGAGCCGCGCGACCGAGACGGAACGAGGCCATCGAGCTGCCGGCCGCTCTCTCGACGAGGTCCGCGATCGCTTGAATCGGATCGTTCACCGCGAGCACTCCAAGGTCCTCGGGATCGTCTCAGCGATCGGCTTCGGAGCCGGATCCCTTCAGGCGGGTCAGCTCCTTTCGGGACTCATCGGCCCAGCGGGAGTCTGCGCCCAGGTGTTGCGAGGCACCTTCGTGAATGATCTGCCAGATCGCGATCGCTTCGGTCAGGTCACTCGATCGCTCATGGGCCTTGGCGAGGTCGGCGCGTGAGGCCATGACCTCGGGGCTGCCTTCCCCGTGCTTGGCTTCCAGGAGCTCGATGCGAAGGCGAAGGCCCTCGAGCTCGTCTTCAGCGCGGCCGAGGCTGCGCGCGACGGCGATCATACTCTCGAGGGCGGACATCACGTTGGGGTGCTCATCACCCAACTCGGAGCGAAATCGCTCGAACGCCTCCTCGAACAGCTCGGCCGCTCTCTCGAGCTGCCCTGCTCCCCGGCTGACGGCGGCGGTGTTGAAGATCGTCCTCGAGATCGCCGGGTGGTCCTCACCCAGCGAGGCGATGCGTCCGGCGAGGACTCTCTCGAGCATCTCGGCGGCTCGGCCATAGTCCTTCTGCCGGAAGATCGTGCTCGCGAGGTTCTCGAGGAGCGTCATCGTCGTCGGATGCGTTTCACCGAAGGCGACCTCGGCTTCCTCGAAGCCTTCTAGCTGGAGTGGTGCCGCGCGGTCGAGGTCTCCGGATCGGGCGAAGGTCAATCCGAGGTCGCTGAGCAGGACCGCAAGCTGTCGCCGCGTGACGCCCGAAGTGGATCGGTAGATGGCCAGCGCGCGTTCCTGCGTCTTCCGAGCGTCGTCGTACTTCCCCTGCGAGAACTGGAAGACCCCCAGCTCGCGCAAGGCCTCGCCGACGAACTGGTGATCCGGCCCGGCGATCGACTCGAAGGTCGACAGCGCCTCTTGGGCAAGCTCCTCCGCTTCCGGCCAACGCCCGAGCTCGTGGTACACATCGGCCAGGGCGAGGCGAGAGCGCGCGGTCACCTGGTGGCGGTCGCCGTACAGCCGCTGGTGGGTGGCGACGATCTCGAGCAAGTTCTCGATGGCTTCGTCATGCTTTCCCATTACCCGCTGAGTGACCGCGAGTGCGTAGAGCGCCCGGCTGGTGTTGGCGTGTGACTCGCCGTAGTAGTCCGCCAAGTCGGCCACCGATCGCTCCAGCATCGGCAGGCCTTCTTCAAAGTTCCCCGAGTTGGCGAGCAACGATCCGAGCTGGCGGCGAATCGCCGCGACGGCCGGGTCCTTCTCCCCGACCTCCCGGGTTCGTTCGGCCAGGAGACGGCGGTAGATCTTCTCCGACTCGTCGAAGCGATCGAAGACGCGCAGATCGCTGGCGCGCTGCAGCTCCATCTCCCGGTAGAGATCTTGGGACACTCCGATCTCGAGTGCCTCCTTCATCAGCTCCTCGAGCTGCGCGAATCCGCCCTCGCGATCTCCCTCGTCGAAGGTGACGCGCGCCAGGTCGAAGCGGGCCCGAAGCGCCGACAGGCTGCCCGGTCCGTACTCCTGGTCATAGAGGTCCCGAGCGCGCTCGAGGTAGGTGCGCGCGACGCCGGGCTCCGCCAGCTCGCGGTAGGTACTCCCGATCGCTTCCCGCAGCCGGGCCTCGACGAGAGGACGATTGCGGAACCGCGCCTCGAGCGACGGCTCGGCGGCATCGAGGACCTGGCGCACCGTGACCTCGGCGCCCTTCTCATGAGGCTTCGCCGACTTGAGCGTGTCGACGAGGAAGTCGGTCACGACGAGAGCCGTCTCCAGCTCGTCCTCGGCCTGGTCCTTAGCCTGGACGGCGAGATCCCGATCGGCTTGTGCTCGAAGCAAGCCGTACGTCGGTCCCAGGACCAGCCCGAGGAGCGCGACCGCCGCCGAAGCCACCATCACGCGGTTGCGCCGAGCGAACTTGCGGAGCAGGTAGACTCCGCTCGGCTTTCGGGCCGTGATGGGCTCGTCGTCGAGCGCGCGCCGGATGTCCTCGCCGAGCTCGGCCGCCGAGGAGTAGCGGCGCTCGGGCTCCTTCTCGAGCGCTTTGTCGACGATGGTCGAGACATCTCCTCGCAGCTCGGGCTGGTGATGCCCGATGGAGACGGGTCGCTTCTCCTGAATCTCTCTCAGGATGAGCGGCACGGGCATCCCCGACACCGGAAACGGCAGCTTGCCGGTCAAGAGCTCGTAGAGCACCACCCCTAAGGAGTAGACGTCCGTTCGAGTGTCGAGCTGGCTCGAGTCCCCGCGCACCTGCTCGGGGCTCATGTAGGCGAGGGTGCCGACGAGACGGCCGAGCTCGGTCTCCAAGGTCAGGTCCCGGGTCTCGTTGGACTCGAGCCTCGCGATCCCGAAATCGAGCACCTTGGGCTCGCCTTCGGGCGTGACGAGGATGTTGGCCGGCTTGAGATCGCGATGGATCACACCGTGTTGATGAGCGTGCTGAACCGCGCTGCAGATCGTCACGAACAGCTCGAGCCGCTGGCGATTCGACAACGCGCCGTCTCGGGCATGGTCGATCAAGGTCTTCCCTTCGATCAGCTCCATCGCGATGAACGGTTGGTCGGGCAGCGATCCACCGTCCCAGACGAGGTCGGCTCGACCGGCCTCGATGATCTGCGCGATGCCCGGATGGCGCAACCGACCGAGCACTTGCGCCTCTCGGGCGAATCGCAGGAGCAGCTCTTCGGGATGGGTATCGCCATGGAGGAGCTTGAGGGCGACCTGGCGACGAGGATTCCCCTGCTCGGCCACGTAGACGGCCCCCATGCCGCCGCGCCCGAGGCGCCGCCCGATTCGGTAGCCGCCGATGCGGGCGCCCGAGGGATCGATCAGTCGATCGACGGCGTGCCCCTCCGTGGACTCGGTCTCGGAGTGGCGCCGTTCGGAGTCGAGCCGCTCGCGGACGGCAGCGATCAGCCCTGGGTCGTCAGAAAGCGGCTCGAGCCTTTGCGAGCGCTCGGCCTCGCCGAGGGGACGCAGAGCCGCGACGAGCTCCGCGATACGAGTTTCACGTTCGGTGCTCATCCTGGTCGTCTCGTCGGTGGTGACTGGCTTGCCCTGGAGCTGGGCCGGGCAGCGCGCGGCCGGCCTCCAAGGAAGGCTACCACGGGCACGAGACGGTGCCGAGACCCCGAGCTCCTCGCGCCGAGAGGTCCCTGTGGGCGTGACGGAGGCGGAACCTCGGGCAAGATCGTCCTTGGCTAGGGGCCGGGGTCCTCGCTATGCTCGATGGCCCGCGCGATGCTCATCGCGTGAGCCGAATGAAACGAGCCCTGAACTCCGATTGTGTCAACACCATGTTCGATCGTCCTCCTGTCTGGGCGTTCGTAATCCTAGCTCTCTCCCTCTTCAGCGCACACGGGTCCACGCAGACCGTGTTCGTGGACGCCAATTACGGGGGATGCCCGGGATCCGGCACTCCGGCCGATCCCTTCTGCTCGATCCAGACGGCTATTGCCGCGGCGAGCAGCGGGGGCACCGTCTCGGTGGCTCCGGGGACGTACTTCGAGAACATCGACTTCCTCGGGAAGGACATCGTCGTCGTCAGCCAGCAAGGGCCGGAGGTCACGATCATCGACGGTGGGAACGGCGTGGTGGCCACCGTGACGTTCCAGAACAACGAGACGTCAGCGACCCGACTCGAAGGCTTCACCGTCCAGAACGGCCGCGGCGGCATCTCCTGTTTTCAGGCCTCGCCGACGATCGAGGACAACATCGTCACGAGCAACGTGTTCCTCTCGGGAGTTCGCTGCGTGTCGGGCTCCCCTGTCATTCGCGGCAACACGATCTCTTACAACACGGGCACCATCGGAAACGCTGGCGGGATCTACTGCGCGGCCTCGTCGGCCTTCATCAGCAACAACCTGATCGAGCACAACACGGGTCGTTACGGCGGTGGCATCTCCTGCCGCTCGGGCACGCCGACCATCACGACCAATCGGATCATCGACAACACGGCGACCGATGTCGGCGGCGGCGGAGTCTTCTTGCGCACCTCAGAAGCTCTGGTCATCAACAACGAGATCGTGCGCAACAGCGCGACGACCGGTGGCGGCCTCTATAGCTGGGGCCTCCCGTCGAGCACCTTGATCAACAACACGATCACCGAGAACTCGGCGACGGTCCTCGGCGGCGGTCTCTATTCGCTCGATGCGACGACCTCCGTCTCGAACTCGATCTTCTGGGACAACGGAGTGAACGCCATCCGCCGCGTCGGTGGCTCGATCTCGATCGCCTACTCCAACATCGAGGGCGGCTACGCCGGTCCGGGGAACCTCAACTCGAACCCGCTCTTCCTCGATCCCGGGGCCAGCGACTTTCGTCTGAGCTGCGGCTCGCCGTGTGTCGGCAGCGCCGACCAGACCGTGACGGTGCTGCTCCCCGATTTCGATCGGGAAGGACGAGATCTGCGAGCGATCGGCGCCCTCGACATCGGCGCCGATGAGCTCGGTACCCTGTGGAGCCTGAACGGCTCCCCGGTCCCTGGCGGTGCCCCCATCTACTTCGAAGCCGTCTCGGCACCCGAGCTCGCCGGAGACGTCACCGAGGTGTACGTGAGCCTGGGTGAAGGAAAGTCCTTCGGTGGGCTGCCGGTACCCGGTTCCGGGGGACGTCGCTTGTTCCTCGACAACGACCTGCTCTTCGCGGTCTGGCTAGGTCTGCCCTCGCCTTTGCGACAAGTCAACCTGAGCGGCTGCACGCCCGCCGGGACGTTCCCCTTCACCATCCCCCCCAACGTGGTGAGCGGCCTGAAGATCTACTTCGCCAGCATCACCTGGGACTTGCCCTCCGGCGCCGTCGCATCGGTGCCCCTCCCGCAGACCATCACGATCCAGTAAGGGAACACGGAGGCTCACACGGGGGCCACGGAGGCTCACACACGGAGAGCACGGGGAAGAAGATCTCACACGGGGAACACGGGGAGCACGGAGATTCTGCTCCGTGGGAGGAATCGGGCAAGTAGCTCGGACCGAATGCTGGCGACGTGCGATTCCTCCCAGGGAGCAGCCTCCGTGTCCTCCGTGCCCTCCGTGTATGGTCTGCTTTTCCTCGTGTCCTCTGTTTGAGCCCCCGTGGCCTCCGAGTGTGAGCCTCCGTGTGAGCCATTGCGCTCACCGCGAGGCACGACCAAACTAGGGGCGTTCTCCGACCGACTCGGTCGTCTCGTCCTGCAGCGTCGTCGCAAGAAGGATCGGCTCATGTACTTCAAGCAGTTCTACCTCGGTTGCCTCGCCCACGCCTCGTACCTCATCGCGGATGAAGCTGCGGGTGAAGCCGCCATCGTCGATCCTCAGCGCGACATCGAGCAGTACCTCGAAGAGGCGAAGCGGCTAGGCGTCGAGATCCGCCACGTCCTGCTCACCCACTTTCACGCCGACTTCCTCGCCGGGCACCTCGAGCTCCGCGAGAAGACCGGCGCGCGCCTCTACCTCGGCGCGAAGGCCGAAGCCGAATACGACTTCCAGCCGCTTGCGGACGGTGATCGCATCGACTTCGGGAAGGTGCGTATTCAGGCGCTGGCGACTCCGGGTCACACGCCCGAGTCGACTTCGTATCTGGTCTACGATCTGGAGAAGGACGCCGTGAAGCCGCATGCCGTCCTCACCGGCGATACGCTGTTCATCGGCGACGTCGGACGTCCCGACCTGATGGCATCGATCGGCATCACCGCCGAGGAGCTGGCGAGCATGCTTTACGACTCGCTGCACGAGAAGCTGCTCAAGCTGCCCGATGAGACGCTCGTCTATCCGGCCCACGGCGCCGGCTCCTTGTGTGGTAAGAGCCTGAGCAGCGAGACCTTCTCGACGCTCGGCCAGCAGCGGCAGATGAACTACGCGCTCCAGCCGATGAGCCGTGAGAAGTTCATCGAGATGTCGACCTCGAACCTGCCCGACGCGCCCGCCTACTTCGGCTACGACGCGATGCTGAACCGCCAGGAGCGAGCCACGCTCGGCGAGACGCTCGAGAAGGCGCTGCAGCCGTTGAAGCTCGATGCGGTGCTGAGGCTCCAGAACAGCGGTGCTCAGGTCCTCGACGTCCGGAGCGAAGACGACTTCACCCAGGGATCCCTGCAGGGCGCGGTGCACGTCGGGCTGGGTGGCAAGTACGCCACCTGGGCCGGGACGGTGCTCGCCACCGACCGTTCCATCGTGATCCTCGCCGATCCGGGCAAGGAGCAGGAAGCCGCCATGCGGCTCGGGCGCATCGGTTTCGACAAGATTGCCGGCTTCGTCGAAGGTGGGCCGAAGGCGCTCGAGGATCGCCCCGAGCTGGTGCGGCGCTTCGAGCGGATCGATGTCGACGCCTTGCGCACTCGCCTTGAAGGCCCGAATCCGCCGCGTGTCCTCGACGTGCGCAGCCCCGGCGAGTTCGAGGGAGGGCACATCGAAGGGGCGATCAACGTTCCGCTGAACCGCCTCGAGAAGAATTTCTCCGAGGTGCCGAAGGGCCAAGAGCTCGCAGTCATCTGCGGCAGCGGCTACCGCTCGACGATCGCCGTCAGCCTCCTCGCCAATCACGGCTTCGAGAGCCTCCTCGACATCCGAGGCGGCATGAGCGCCTGGGGCGAGAAGACCGCCTGCGCGACGAAGTAGGAGCGCGCGGGCTCGAAGACGCGGCACCTGACAGGCCCAGGGCACTTGCCCAGGGCCTGAGCTGAACCATGCGGAGCCCGATGCGCCGCATTCGGACCGCCGGCTCTCGGTGTCCTCCACCCGAGTGCCTTGGAATGGACCCAGACCTCAGATCTGAAGCTCCGTGACTCGATGCTGCTGGGGACGGAGTGTCGGCTTCACGACGCGCGAACGAAACCAGAGCCCGCACGAGCCGCTTCCTCGACGCCGCTGCAAATCGAGCCAGGAGGCACCGAGCAAGGGGCCATTCGGAATGCCTGTCTCGCTGCACCCCGGCCCAAGCTCACTCGCGAAAGCCCCCACAGACGGACCCCGTCACCGGCTCGCTCCGGCTTGGGCACTCCATCGCCCGGCGGGGCGCTGCTGACTCGGGATCACTGTCCGCCCCCTTCCCCGGCGGAAGCCGCCGAGGTTGGCTCCGGGAGCTCGATCGGGGCGAGGGACAGTGCCGCGATCTGTCGATTGAGGGCGGGTAGATCCTCTCGCCAGGCGCGCCGGACGATGGCGAGCTGCTCGTCGATGGCGGTGAAGAGCTCGTCTCGCACCTGGTAGGAGGCGCGGGTCGGACGGAAGTCGCCGAAGCTCGCTTGGCCGCCGACGCCGGCGAGCTTGTCGTTGAGGCGGATCGGGAAGTTGAGCGGATCCTGACGGCTCTTGTTCTGGGTCTGGTACAGCGCCTTCTCGGCTTCGCTGAGCTTCTCCTTCAAGGCTTCGATGTCCGACCGCACCTCGCCGGCACCGTCTTGTCCTTCGAGGCGGCTCTCCCACTTCGAGAGCTCACTCTTCACGTCGCGAATGCCACGGAGGGTGCGGTGAATCTCGGTCAGCTTGTCCCGGACCGAGACGATGAAGTCGAACTGAGCCTGAAGGTCGTCCGCCGTAGCCGATGAGAGAGGGTTCGGCCGAATCTCGAAGGCGACGACCTGCTCGGTGTCACCGACGACCAACCGCGCCTGGTACTTGCCGGGCAGGGCGCGCGGACCGTCGAGGTTGCCGTTCCAGAGCACCATGCCGTCGAAGCCTTCGGCGCTCGGGTAGCGCAGGTCCCACTCGAAGCGGTTGAGGCCCGCCTCGGGCTCGAGGACACGGTCATCGTCCCCCCAGATCTTCGGTCCCTTCTCGCCGCCCTTCTCGGGCTTGCGCGTGAACTCGCGGATCGGCACACCGGCGCCATCGAGGATGGTGATCGAGACGGGCGTGTCGGCCGCGGGCACTTCACTCAAATGATAACGCAGCGCCACCCCCGCCGGCGGGTTCTCGCCCGCGCCCGAGCCGCCGCGGCGCCGGCCGCCCGAGACGCGCCAGATCGGCTGCGGCTCGAAGAGGTGCACGTCCTTCGCGGTGACGTCCTCGGAGAACCCGCGAACGACGTCGAGCTCGCTGAGAATCCAGAAGCCGCGCCCTTGTGTCGCCGCGATCAGCTCACCGTCCTTCACGGCGAGGTCGGTGACGGGGACGATCGGCAGATCGCCCTGCAAGGCGGTCCAGGCACCGCCGTCGTCGAACGACACCCAGACACCGCGCTCGGTGCCGGTATAGAGCAGGCCCGGGCGCTCGGGATCGGCCCGCACGACGCGCGTGAACTCCGAGCGGTCGATCCCCGCATCGATGCGCGTCCACGTCTCGCCCCAGTCGAGAGTCCGGTAGAGGTAGGGCTCGAAGTCGTCGAGCTTGTACCGGGTGCCCGCGAAGTAGAGACCCGCCTTCTCGGTGGGATGCGGCTCGAGGGAGTTGATCATCGTCCACTCGGGCATCTCGGGCGGCGTGACGTTCTTCCAGCTCTGCCCATCGTCCATCGACACGTGGACCAGCCCGTCGTCCGATCCGGTCCAGAGCACGCCCGAAGCGATCGGCGACTCGGCCGCGGCGAAGATCGTGCCGTAATACTCGACGCTGGTGTTGTCCTGCGTGATCAGGCCACCCGAGGAGCCCTGCTTCGACTTGTCGTTGCGCGTCAGATCCGGGCTGATCGCCTCCCACGTCTGTCCTTCGTCTTTTGAGCGGAAGAGCACCTGAGCCGCTGCGTAGAGCGTGTTCGGGTCGTGCGGTGAGAAGAAGATGGGGAAGTTCCACTGGAAGCGGTACTTCAGGTCCGCCGCTCCCCACCCCATCGGGTTGTCCGGCCAGATGTGCACCGAGCGGGCTTCACCCGTGCGGTGATCCACGCGCGTGAGATAGCCGCCGTACGAGCCGCCATAGACGATGTCGGGGTCGTCGGGCTTCGCCACGACATGACCACTCTCGCCGCCGGCCGACGGCTCCCAATCCCGCTCGCCGATGGAGCCCCCGAGGGAGCGCGAGCGGATGCGCACTGTCGAGTTGTCCTGCTGTCCGCCGAGGAGGCGATAGGGAAAGTCGTTGTCGGTCGATACGCGGTACATCTGCGCGGTCGGCTGCGTGTCCTGCTGCGTCCAGGTCTCACCGCCATCGAGCGTCACGTTCGCGCCGCCGTCGTTGCTCTGGATCATGCGCAGCGGATCATTCGGGTCGATCCACAGATCGTGGTTGTCACCGTGCGGCACCGAGATCGAGGAGAACGACTTGCCGCCGTCCTTCGAGCGCCAAAAGCGCACGTTGAGCACGTACACCGACTCCTCGTCCGCCGGATCGGCGTAGAGCCGCGTGTAGTACCAGGCCCTTTGCCGCAGCGAGCGCTCGTCGTTGGTCTTCGACCAGGTCTCGCCCGCATCGCGGGAGCGGAAGACGCCACCCTTCTCGGCCTCGATGATCGCGTAAAGGTTGTCCGGATTGCTCGGCGATACGGTGATGCCGGAGATCCCGAGCGGTCCCTTTGGCAAGCCTTCGCTATCGGTGAGCTCGACCCAGCTATCGCCGCCGTCGGTCGACTTCCAAAGCCCGGAGCCGTCTCCGCCGCTCTCGAGGCTGTAGGGCGTGCGCTTCACCTGCCAGAAGGTCGCGTAGAGGATCCTCGGGTTCGTCGGATCGAGGATCAGGTCGACGGCCCCGGTGTTCTCGTCGACGAACAGGACGTGCTCCCAGCTCTCACCACCATCGCGGCTCCTGAAGACTCCGCGCTCATGATTCGGTCCGAAGAGATGGCCGAGCGCCGCGACGTAGACGACGTCGGGATCGCGAGGGTGGATCCGAATCCTCGGGACGTGGCGCGTGTCCTCGAGGCCGACTCGTTTCCATGTCCGTCCCGCATCGGTCGAACGCCAGACGCCATCCCCGTGAGACACGTTGCCGCGCAGGGTCTTCTCGCCGCCGCCCACGTAGACGACGTTGGGATCGGCCTCACTGACCGCGACGGCACCGATCGAGCCCCCGAAGTAGCCATCGGAGACATTGCGCCAAGAGCGTCCGCCGTCCCGGGTCTTCCATACCCCGCCTCCGGTGGCGCCGAAGTAATAGACGTCCCCTTGCGAGGGAATCCCGGCCACGGCCGCACTGCGGCCTCCGCGATACGGCCCGATCTCTCGCCAGTGGAGCTGGTCGAAAAGGCTCTCCTGTCCGATCGCCAGCGGCGAGATGAATAGGGCAACAGCCACGAGGAACGAGCGTGACACCATGGGGAAGCTCCTTCGGAAGGTTCGTCGCAAGGGATGGTCCCGGCCACGCTATCACGGTCGCCACCGCTGCGAAACTGCCCAAGAAGTCCGATGGAGTTCCTGGGTCGAGCGAGCCGGTGACCGAGCTTGTCGGTGAGAGCTATCGCAAGCGAGCTTGGGCCTCTTGGAACGTTCAACGGCTCAACGGTCCAACATTCGACTTTCAAGTTTCGAGCGGTACTACATCTCGGCGAGCCTGGCTTTGCAGAACGTCCAACGGCTCAACCTTCGACTCTCAACTTTCAAGTTCGGGTCTCCGCTGATTCCGTCTGTCGACGATGCGCGGCGCGCCGTCGCTGGATTAGCCCCGGGTCAAACACGATGGAGTGCCCAAGTCGAAGCGAGCCGGTGACTGAGCCTGTCGGTAAGAGCTAATCGCGAGCGAGCTTGGGCCGGGGCGGCCGTGCGACGACAGCGCACTCTGAGCGGCCCCTTGCTCTGCACCTCCTGGCTTGATCGTCAGCGATGTCGAGGAAGCGGCTCCCCGCTCGACAGCCGCTCTCCGTTTCGGTCGCGCGGGCTCTGTTTTTGGTCGCGCGGGATCTAGTTTCAGATCAGCTCCGCCCCCGGCGCAGCGCCGGAGCATACAGTGGTGAAACGGGGCCCGAGGGCGATGGAGTGCCCAAGCCGAGCGAGCCGGTGACCGAGTCTGTCGGCGAGGGCACTGCGCAAGCGAGCTTGGGCCGGGGCGGCCGTGCGACGACAGCGCACTCCGAGCGGCCCCTTGCTCGGCGCCTCCTGGCTCGATCGTCTGCGACGTCGAGGAAGCGGCTTCCGGTTCAACAGCCGCTATCCGTTTCGGTCGCGCGGGCTCTGTCGAGCGAAGCGAGACTTCGGAGAAAGCCTCGCTTCGCTTCGCAGTTCTTCAAGTCGGCGATGGAGCGAACGACCCTCCCCGACACCCTACCGGCAAGGACCCTCAACGAGCTCGGCGAGGACCGATCGCTCCGCTCACGGCTCACACCCCACTGCCAGCCGAGGTCCTTTTGGCCTCCGAGACGCACGGATGGAGGACACGGAGACCGGCTGAAGCCGGCGGTCCGAAAGCCGCGTGTTTCAAGTCAACCGGTCACCACTTCGCTCTCGACTCTCGGGAGGGCGACGCCGGCTTGGCGGCGGAGGGAGAGATGAAGGTTCGAGAGAATGAAGCGGAGCGCGGCGCAGCCATCGGCGCTCTCTCGCCAGGCAGTCACTCCCTTTCGCTCGTCGACTCCGCTGAGCTGGGCGAAGGCGCGTAGGCCGCCACTCGGGTCGCCGCACATCCAGAGCGCGTAGCGGCTCGCCGCCTCTTCGAGGCGAGCGTAGAAGGCCTGCACTTGACCCGCGACGCGCTTCTCGTCGACGGTCGTCGCCAGCGCGGCGAGACTCCGGCGCAGGCCGGTCGGCAAGATGCGGCGCAGGCGTTGGGTCAACGGCGCGATGCGGTCGTCCCGGCGCGCCTTGGACGGCTCCCGCTCGAGCTGGCCGAGAGCCCGCAGCGCGTCGGTCGCCTTGTCGGGACCGATGCGGAGCAGGGGACCGAACCCACCGAGCGGACCGGCCAGCGCCTTTGCGGCCAAGAACACCGTCTCGGCGCTGCCGCTGCCTCGCAGCAGCTCCATCGGTGCACCGAACGCCAACGGCTGATCCGATATCAGATGCACTCGCGGAGCCTCGTCGTCGCCGGCCACGAAGAGCTGCACCGATCCCAGCCGCAGCGCGCCTGCGATCTCTTCCAGCCGAGTGAGGAGCGGCAAGTTGTCGCTCGCCCGGACCGGCCGCTTGGGCAAAGAGCCCGCGGGGTAGAGCTCGGCCAGCGTCGGGACGAGCTGGAGCAGGATCGCCGCTGCGCCGATCGCCGCGTCGGGCTTGGGATGGAGGGACGCCGGGAAGCGACCGTTCTTGGCGAAGGGCTGCACCGACCACGCTCGCAGGTTGGCGCGGTATCGCGTGCGCTCCCGCGGCGTGAGCAGCCCCAGCACGTCGCGGCAGCCCTGCACCATCAGGACACCTTCCGCGTCGCCTTGTCCATTCAACAGCGTCTCGAGAGCGTTCAAGCATTCGGGCCGCGTCGGATCCTCCTGCAAGAGCGTCCGGAAGAGTCGCACGGCCTCGCGGCTGCCCGAGTCGGTCCGGCTGAGCACGGCCGCGAACTCGTAAGTGACCCGCGGATCCTCATCCGAGTCCGCCAAGGCTTGCCGATAGATCTCGGCCGCCTCGCCGGCGCGCCCCAGCTTCTCGGCATGCAGCCGTGCGAGCTTCAGGGCGAGGTCCAGCCGCTTCGCTCGCTGCGCCGACGGCAAGTGATCCAGGTACGATCGCCAGAGCTGCGCCAAGCTCTCGTGATCGCCGAGCCCTTCGAGCGTCTGGGTCGCCTCCTCGAGGATCTGCTCCGAGCCCGGGTTCTCGCCGGCTGCTTCTCGCAGCACCTCGTACGCCTCCTTCGGCCGCATGCACCGGTCGCGCAGCAGGCGGGCTCTTCTCAGACGAACGGTCGTTCGCTGACGAGGCGTCGTCGCGCTCTCGGCGAGCCGGGCGAGGACCTCGAGCGCATCGTCCCACCGCTCCTGCGCCTCGAGGGCAGAGGCCAAGCCGAGCTGCGCCTGGTATCCCAGCCGCGGTCGATCCCCCACCTGGGTGAAGTACTTCTCGGCGTCGACGGGACGATCGAGCCCTTTGAGCAGCACCTGTCCGAGCAGGAGCCGCGTGGTCGCGATCTGCTCTTCGTGCTCGGAGACCTCGAGCAGTCGCCGCAGATGATGCTCGGCATCGATCCAGCGTCCGTTGCGCACGTACAGGGACGCCAGGCTCTCGAGCAGATCGGCGGCGTCGGGCTGCTTCTCGAGCGCGTCGCGATAGGCCCGCGCGGCGCCCTGCCAATCACCGTTGTCCTCGAGCAATCCGGCGCGCAGCCTCTGGGTGGCGATCCAACGCTCGGAGTCGGCCGGACGCCGAACGAGCTGGCGCACGAGTCGCTCGAGGTACGGCAGTGCCTCGGCGGGCTGCTTTCCTTCCTGGTACAGGCGGGCGACGTTCTCCAGCCCGTCGAGATGATCCTCATGGACCTGCAACACCTCGAGCCAGGTGAGCAATGCCGAGTCGGCGCGGCCGATCCTCTCCTCGAGGGTCGCGCGGCGAGCGAGCAAGCGGACCACATCCGATGCACTCAGCTGCGATTGGCGCTCACGCAGCTCATGGCGAAGATCCTCGAGCTCTCGCGCGAGGCGCTTGGGATCGTTGGTCTCGGCCGCTTTCTCGGTCTGCTCGACCCGGGGTGCCTCGCTAATCACTTTCGCCGTCTCACCCTTGGACGCAGGCCCGGTCAGGACTTCGCAGGCGAGCCGGTCGCCTTGATCGGTCAATCGGCGGAAGAGCGCCCGGGCCTCCTCACAAGCCGGGTCGTGCTTCCAGGCACCCTTGAGAACGGTCAGCGCCTCCTCGCGCCTCGAGAGCTCATCGGCCAGGAGCCTCGCCCTACGAGCGATCCAACGCGCTCGGTCCGGTCCGGCCGGCGCCTGCTCGATACGCTGAGTGTAGAGGGCGTCGAGATCCTCGAAGCGCTCCTCCTCGATCGCGAGTGCGATCAGAGCATCGAGCACCTCGGCGTCACAGGACTCGGCTTCGAGCGCCGCTTCGAGATGCGCCCGCGCCTCATCCGATCGATCCAACGGACCGAAGTAGAGGAGACCGAGCTCACCGTGCTGACGCGGGGCGTCTGCGCCTTTTGGATCCTGCTCTAACCGCATCTCGAGGATGCGGGCGAGCTCATCGTAACGCTGACTCCGGCGCAGGAGGTCGGCGAGCCTCTCCTGCGCGGCGACGCGATCCGGCTCGATGGAGAGCACCTTGCGAAGACAGTCCGCAGCGCGATCGACATCGCCCAGGCCGGTCGCCAGCTCCTCGGCCGAGCGCATGAGACGCTCGACGTCGATGTCTCTCTCGTCGGCTTCGCCTCGAAGCAGATCCGCCAGCTCCTCACTGCAGCCGACTCGCTCGTAGATCGTCTCGAGTCGGTCGATCAGCCCGCCGCGTTCTTCGGATTCGGCGCCGTCGAGGAGCCAGCGCAAGACCCGCGCCGCCGAGAGCGGTGCCGCGAGGTATCGCTCGTGGATGTCGGCGAGCTCGAGACCGAGCGACATCCGCGACTCCTCGGGCAGGTCCTCGAGGCGGGCCTCGCGGTGCTCCGCTAGCCGGGACCAGTATCCCCAGCGCTCGTAAGCGCTCTCCAAGAGACGGTTCGCCCACTGGCTGCTCGGGATCCACGTCACGGCCTTCTCGAGCCAGGCGACGCCATCGTGAGGCCGATGGAGTCGGTCCTCCAGGAGACGCGCGAGGAGCATGGCATGTCGACCTCGCTTGGCGGGCGACGCGTCGGAGCGCGCCAGTGACTCGAGCAGGGTCTCGGTGCGCTCGTTCTCCCCGGAGCGCCAGCACAGCGCCGCGAGCTTGCGGCGTGCCGGCAGGCTGTCCGGCCACACCGCCAAGAGCCGCTCGAGCACTTCGCGGGCGCGATCGCCTCCCGGGGTGAGCCGATGCTTCAAGACGGCCTCGATGTCGGCGCGCAGCACGCCGCGCTCGGACTCGGGTCGCTTCTCGAGCTGATCGATCAAGACCTCGATCTGGTCGATGCGGCGGCCTTGTGCTCCGAGAAGAACGATCAAGTCGCGGGCCGTCTCCACCGAGTCGGGCTTCATCGCGAGCGCGAAGCGCAAGCACTCGATCGCCTGGCTAGGACGCTCGAAGCGATCGTTCCAGAGCGCGGCGAGCTCGCGATAGACGACGTACCGATCGCATGCCGAGTCCTCGGCCTGGAGCCAATGCTCGAGCACGCGAACGAGGTCCGTCGGACGATCGTTCTCACGGTACAGCTCGGAGAGGGCCCCGAGGATCTGCGGCGAGTGGGGATCGAGGTCGAGCGCTCGCTCGTAGACGGCGATCGCACCGGCGGCGTCACCGACGCGCTCAGCCAAGGTCTGCCCTCTCGAGAGGAGCAGCTCCACTTCTTCGGTGCGACTCGAGGCCTGCGCCGTCCGGCGTCGATCGAGCGCCGCGAGATCGTCCCAGCGCTCGCAGCGCTCGTAGCACTTGGCGAGGAGCTCGAGCACGCGATGATCCGTCGGGTCGAGGACGCGGGCGCGCTCGAGCAGCACCAACCCGTCCTGCGGCCGCCCGAGCCTCTCGGAGAGGATCTCCCCCAGCTCGAGGAGCAGTGGATGCCGGCTCGAGGGCAGCGCCGCGCACCGAAGCTGACGCTCGCGGGTCTCGGCGAGATCCTGCCAGTCGCCGCGGGACTTCTGAGCTTCGGCTAGCCGCTCAAGCAAGTGCTCGTCGATCTCGGGATGATCGCCGGCGGAGCGGATGTGGCGAGTCGCCGCTTCGATGTCGCCCTTCTCGAGGAGCAGCCGCGCGAGGCGCGCTTGCCAGCGCTGAGCCACCCAGCGCGGTGGCTCGGTCAAGCGCAAGCCGGTCTCGTAGAGCGCGCGGGCTTGCTCGCCTTTTCCCAGTCGCTCGAACAGCTCGGCCGCCCGCTCGCGCGCCGAGATGTTGTCGGGGTCCGACTCGACGACATGGGCCAACGCGGCGCTCGCCTCGGACTGCCGCCCCTCCCGATCGAGCAGCCTCGCCCACTCGAGACGCCAGCTCGGCGCGATGGTGCTCGGCGCGAGAGGAACTTGCTTCGCGTAGACCTCGATCAGGTCCGTCGTCCGATCCTGCGTGCGGAGGATAGCGGCCAAGGACGCGACGGCTTCGGGATCGCCGGGCGCATCCTCGAGGCAGCGCCGGAACCAATGCTCCGCCAGCGACTGCTGCTCCTTGGACCTTTGGAACAGATCGCCCAGCTCCCTCGCGTAGCGGGCGCGCTGCTCGGCTTCGGGCTCGATCTCACTGAGCGTGGTCAAAGCGGCGGAGAGACGCTGACGGTCTTCCAGTCGACGTGCGGTGCGCGCGATTCCGCGAAGCGCGAAGCGGTCGTGCGGCAGATCGCTGAGGATGTCCTGATAGGCCGAGGCCGCCGCCGCCGGATCGTTCAATGGACCTTCGAACAGCTCGGCCCGCGAGCCCAGGAACTCTCGCCGACCGACCGGATCGCGAGTGAGCTCGAGCTCGCGCTTCAGGATCTCCTGTGTCTTCGTCCAGCTTCCGCGCTGCTGATAGGCCTGGCGAAGCTCGCGGAGGAGCGGCAGATGATCGGGCCACTTCTTCTTGGCTTCCTCGAGCTTCGAGAGCGCGGCCTCTTCATCGAGCAGGCGATCGCGATGCAGGCGCGCGAGCTCGATGGCGCTGTTCGGCGCGCGGCTGCCGTCGCAGCCCAGCTCGAGCCGCCGCTCGAGCGTGCTGGCGACCCTCGGCCAATCGCTCTTGGCGCGGTACAGCCGCTCGAGCGACTCGAGGATCTCGCGATCTTCGGGCCGCTCCTCGTCCGCGGCTTCGAGCTGCTCGATCGCTCGCTCCACCTCGAGGAGCTCGCTCTCCCACAGGATGGCCATCTTCTTGTGGATCGCCGCGCGGTCATCGGCGTCGCCACATCGCTCGAGCTGCAGCTCGTAGAGCTCGAGCACACCGCGCCAGTCGCGCCGCTCGGCGAGGAGCCGCGCGAGGTGCTTGGCCGCGCGAGGATCGTGCGGCACGGCTTCGCGGAAGCACTCGATCGCAGCGTCGATCTTCTGCAGCGGCCCTTGGAGCAGCTCGCCCTTGCGCCGCAGCAGCACCGAGCGCTCTGCGGCATCGTCACAGTCGACCAGCCTCGCCTCGATGGCCACGATCGAAGCAGAAGGATCGCCGAGAGCCTCGCCCAGCTCGGCCACCTGATCGAGCGCCTCGTGGTCGTCGGGCGCGAGCTCGAGCACCGACTGCCAAGCTTCGAGGGCTTGCTGCGGCATGTCGAGCGAGACGCGCGTCAAGCGGCCCAGCCGCCGAAGCAAATTCAGCCGTCGCGCGTCATGGGTGACCAAGCCCAGCCCGTTGCGCAAGTGCACGGCCAGCTCGTCGAAGCGCTCGGCCGACTCGAGGAGACTCGACAGCCCGTCGAACGCCTCGCCGTCGAGCGGATCTTCATGAAGCGCGGCCCGCAGGCACGCCTCCCCGCGGTCCGTGTTCTCGAGCTCGCCCAGGTACATCGTCGCGGCGCGGCGCCAGAGCTCCGCCGAGGGAGGTCCCGTCTCGAGATCCGCCAGTCCCTCGAGCGCGGCCGCGACCGAGTCCTGACGACTCGCCCGCTCGGCCGCCCGGCGCCAGCCGGCCCAGGTCGCCCGGTCTCGCGACTTCAAGGCGACCAGCTTGTGCCACGCATCCTCCGCCAAGGCCGGATCCCCGAGCTCGCATTCGCCGATTCGCGCCAGGTCGGCGTAATGCTCGGTCACGTCGCCGAGGCCCGAGGCGATGAGCTGACGGATCGTCTGCACGACCGCCGGCCAGTCACCGCGTCGCTCGTCGTGACGGCGCAACCACTCGTGGGAGGTGAGATCGCCCGGATCCAGGCTGGCCGCCTCGCGGTAGCTCTGGGCTGCCGAGTCCTCGTCGTCCAAGTGCGCTGCCAGGATCTCGCCGCGCCGACGCAGATGGGCGGCCGCGGCGATGGGCGTTTCGGCAGTCTTCGCGGCATTCGCTCGGGACTGCGCGGCGGCACCCCAGGCTCCGGTGCGCTCGGCGTTCGCATCGAGGCGGGCGAGGAGCGTCTCGTCGTGTGGCTTCTCTTCGAGCGCCGCTTCCAGGAGCTCGCCTTCGAGCCCGGCGAGGCCTTCGGCGTCGGAGACGTGCGCGGCGAGGGCGTCGAGCAAGGCGAAGGCCCGGGTCATGCGGTCGCTCTTCGCGAGATGACGGGCAGCCTCGAGGATCGCCTCGAGGTCGTCGCCCGGGTCATCGCCGGACGCGAGGCGCTGCAGCGCGAGGGTCGCGAGGGCCTGCCAGTGCCCGCGATCGCGAAGCATGCCGATCACGGATCGGCCTTCGGCGTCCTGCGAGGCGATCCTCGCCGCCTCCTCCATCGCCCGGCAGCCGTCCTCCGGCGAGTCGAGGTGAACGATCAGGCACTCGCCCATGCGCACGCAGAGCTCGGCTTGGCGATCTGCGTCGCGGCCGTAGACCTCGATGAGCTCCTGGTAGGTGCGGACGAGCGTGAGGTAGTCCTCTTTGGTGCGGGCGAGAGACTCGAGCAGCTCCAGCGCTCCGGGGACCTGCGGGTCGAGCTGAAGGGCTTGCCGCGCATCGGTCCGAGCGCCTTCGAGCTCTTCGAGGTGCTGCTTGCGGCACTGGGCGCGACGCACCAGGATCTCGGCGCGCCGGACGGGAACGCCCTCGTGCTTGAGGCGCTCGGTGAGGAAGCCCTCGAGATCGCCCCACCTTCTGTCGGCGACGAGTCCTTCCTCCACCTTGGCGCGCACACCCGAGTCGAAAGGGGAGCCAGGGGTCTCGGAGGCTTGGCCGGGCCGCGGCTTGGAAGACATCAGGTCCCGGAGCCTGGCGACCGCATTGGGGTCCTTCGATCGCAGGCACAGCTTCTCGAGCAAGGCGTCGTCCTCTTCGCCATGCTGACCCGAGGCGACGAGCTCGAAGCCGAGGCGGATCGCTCGCTCGACATTACCGAGGTGCTCGCCGTAGACGGTCATCAGCTCGCGCGCTGCATCGATGGACTTGCGCGCGCCGTGCTGCTCGACCTCGGCGGAGAGCACGCCCGCCAGCTCTTCCCAGCGCTCGTTCTGGCGAAGCACCTGACGGAGCTCGCTGCGGGCGACCTCGTGATCGGGATGCTGGTCGAGCACTCGGCGGTAGGTCACGAGGGCGGAGTCCGGATCGCCGAGCCGGTCGGCGGCGAGCTGTGCGGATCGCATCAAGATCCCGATCTTGGCGTCGGGATCGGACTCGAAGAGCAGGCGCTTCTCGTAGAGCTTTGCCAGTTGAGTCCACTCCTTGCGGTGGTGGAGCTCGTTCTCTTCCTGGCGAAAGGTCTCGAGAGACGCCTCTCGTGAGGCCTCCTTGCGACCCGTCTGACGTGATCTCGTCATCGATGCGTTTCCAAAGGCGTTCATACCGCCGGCCCGTGCCTGCAGGCGGTCTAGGGACCCCAGGCTCTATCGGAAGACGGGACGACCGGACCGAAGGGGTTTCGCGAGGGGCCGCAGCCCCATGTCGCGCCGAAGAGCTTGGCTGGGTGACGCTTACGGATTGACAGCCTCGGCGGTGACTGTTAAGCCCGATCCCCCTTGGACCTGGAAGAGCGCTTCGGGATCGCTGGCGAGGAGCCTCCAGGACCTTCCCTTTCGCTTCCGACGAGCGGATCTCCAATGACGACCGAATCCCCGCTGCGCTTCGAGCTCCAGGCCAATGATCCCGCGTGTGCTGCCCGCGCCGGACGCCTGAACAGCCCACACGGCGAGACGCTGACTCCGGTCTTCATGCCCGTCGGGACACACGGGGCCCTGAAGGCGTTGACCCCGCGTCAGGTCGAGGAGACCGGCGCGACGATCGTCCTGGCCAACACCTATCACCTGGCGATCCGGCCCGGCGAAGGCCTCGTCGAGAAGTCGGGCGGCCTGCACGGCTTCATGCGCTGGCCGAAGACGATCTTGACCGACAGCGGCGGCTTTCAGGTGTTCAGCCTGCCCGGCACGAAGATCGACGACCACGGCGTGCAGTTTCGCTACGAGAAGGACGGCGAGCCCGTCGAGCTGACGCCCGAGCGATCGATGCAGATCCAAATGGCGCTCGGGGCCGACATCATCATGGCTTTCGATGAGTGCGTGCCGTTCCCATGCGACGAGCCCCGCGCCGAGCGAGCGATGTACCGGACGCTCGACTGGGTCGACCGCTGCCAGGTCGCACACGATCGCAAGGACCAGGCGCTATTCGGCATCGTGCAAGGCAGCACCTATGAGCGACTGCGGAAGAAGTGCGCCCAGGAGATGATCCGCCGCGACTTCCCGGGCTACGCGGTCGGCGGCGTGAGCGTCGGCGAAGGGCTGGACCTGCTCAAGAAGGTCGTCGGCTGGACGGCGCCGTTCCTCCCCGAGGACAAGCCGCGCTACCTGATGGGCGTCGGCCTTCCCGAAGACATCCTCGAGTCGATCGAGCGCGGCATCGACATGTTCGACTGCGTGATCCCCACCCGCTACGCCCGCAGCGCGACCCTCTTTACCTTCCGCGGCCGCATTCGGCTGACGAACCGAAGGTATCGCCGCGACCTCTTCCCCGTCGAGCCGAACTGCGAGTGCTACACCTGCCGCGAATTCACCCGCGCCTACCTGCATCACCTCTTCCAATCCGACGAGATCCTCGGCCACATCCTGGCCTCGATCCACAACGTCGCTTTTTATCAAATGATGATGCGCCAAGCCCGCGAAGCCATCCTCGAAGGTCGCTACATGGAATACAAAGAGGCCTTCCTGAAAGAGCAGGCCAAAGGCCGGTGACGAGGGATCTCGGTTCCGTGTATCCCCGACTTCAGCCGAGTCGGGCTGAACGCCGTCCACGAAAAAGGGAGAGCCGTTGGCTCTCCCTTTCGTTGGATCGGATTTGTCTCGACTGTCCTGCAATCAGGCGGTCGGGGCCGGCTTCTTGAGTGCCGGGTAGATCTCGACGAGGCCATTGCGGGGGCCGGGGACGGCGCCCTTGATGACGAGCAGGTTCTTCTCTTCGTCGATCTGGACCACCTTGAGGTTCTGAGTGGTCACGCGGACGTTGCCGTGCTGGCCGGCCATCTTCATGCCCTTGAAGACGCGCGATGGGTAGGAGTGCATACCGATCGCACCGCCGTGGCGGAAGAACTCGTGGGTACCGTGCGTGGCGCGCATACCGGAGAAGCCGTGGCGCTTGATGACGCCCGTGAAGCCGCGGCCCTTGGAGGTGCCGGCGACGTCGATGAACTGGCCGACCTGGAAGAGCGACACCGTCAGCGCCTGACCGAGCTCGTACTGACCGATTTCCTCGTCGCTGGCGAGGCGCATCTCACGCAGGAAGCGCGAGGTGTCGACGCCGGCTTTCTTGAAGTGGCCGGCGAGGGGCTTCTTGGTGATGTTGGCGCGACGCTTCTCGAACGCGACTTGAAGCGCGGAGTAGCCGTCGGTCTCGGTCTTCTTGATTTGAGTGACCAGGCAAGGGCCGGCTTGAATGACGGTGACCGGGATCACGACGCCGTTGTCGCCGTAGATCTGGGTCATGCCTTGCTTGCGGCCGAGCAGTCCAATGGACATGGGACTTCCTTCGTCGAAGGCGTACGGGAACGCTCAGGAGCGTCCCTGGGAAGGGGGTCCGTCCGTGCTGGCGCCAGTCGGGAATGATCTGGATGAGCGCAGCGGGAGACGGGCGAAACCGCCTCCATGCGGAACGACAAGACCCGCCCTTTTATGAAACCGGCTCCCCCGGGTCAATCGCTTTCTGAAGCCGAGCCGTCGCCCTCACCCGGGCGCTTCTTGAAGGACAGGGGTCCTTTCGGACCCGGGCGGCCCGATCCTTCCGGCTTACCATGAGGTCCTCTCGCGGGCCCTCGGTCCTGTTGCGGACCCCGAAATGGCTTGGGGCCGGGCCGACCACCTGGCGAGTCGTTGCCTCGCCAGCCCTCTCGCCGTGGACCACCACCCTTCGGGCCCGAAGGACCGCCCGATCGCTGATCGCGCGGGCCACGGTCATCCCGGGCAACCCACGGCTTTCGTTCGCTCTGACGGGGACCCCGATCATCGCGAGGTCCACCCGGTCCGCGCCATTGGCCCGAAGGTCCGCCCGATCGCTGATCGCGCGGGCCACGGTCATCCCGTCCCGCCCAAGGCTTCCGATCTCCCTGCCGGGGACCGCGATCATCGCGGGGTCCACCCGGTCCGCGCCATTGGCCCGAAGGTCCGCCCGATCGTTGATCCCGAGGGCCACGGTCATCCCGTCCCGCCCAAGGCTTCCGATCTCCCTGCCGGGGACCGCGATCATCTCGAGGGCCGCCCGGTCCGCGCCATTGGCCCGTAGGTCCGCCCGATCGCTGATCGCGAGGGCCACGGTCATCCCGTCCCGCCCAGGGCTTCCGATCCCCCTGCCGGGGACCTCGATCATCGCGGGGGCCGCCCGGTCCGCGCCATTGGCCCCGGGGTCCTGAAGGTCCACCCGAGCGCTGTTCGCGCGGGCCCCGGTCATCCCGAGCAGCCCAAGGCTTGCGGTCGTCGCGAGGTCCGCGCGGTCCGGTGCCTCGGTCGTCCCGGCGAGGGCCGCGTCCTTCACGAGCCGGGCCACCCCCACCACGAGCGGGGCCACGGGCGCCGCTACCGACGCGCTCCGAAGCCTCTCCTCGGCGGTCGAAGCGAGGGCGATCACCGCGGGGAGCCTGTCCCGGGCCACTACGGCCAGGACCTCTTCGATCGCCGTGACCGTGCTCTCGATGGCTTCGAGGTGGATCTTCGCGATACGACTCGGGAATGCCGCGCGGCTCGCGATTCTTCGCCTCGCGGGGAGCCTCGGTCGCGAGCAGGCGCTTGAGGACCAAAGACCCGTAGGCACCGCGGGGAAGGGAGAACGCGACGCGGATCTTGAAGAATCCCTTGTTGAGCTCGTCCTCGCGCGCCTCAGAGATCTCGAGGTCCTCGGGGAAGAGCAGCGCGGCACGCGGCTCCTCCTTGAAGATGAAGCCCGGCTGATCCTGAATGTTCAGGTCGCTGGTCCGCAGTCCTTCGAGATCGAGGACCTTCTGCATCGCCTGGGCGATGCGGGGATCCGTGGGCCGGCTCTTGGCCGCGGGCAGAGGGATCGTCAACGCCTTGAGCTCGGTGAGCTTCTGCTCTGGCGACCCAGCGGGAAACGTCAGCCAGCCGCACTCGTAGCGCGTACCCAGCAGCCTCGGTCCGGCGCCGCTGTCCAACTCTCGCGGCGATTCCTCCGTGACCTCACTGCCCTCACCGCTCGCGGCGGCCATGGTCTTCGAGCCGCCCTTCGCGGCTGCCGCGACCTCGCCTTCGAGCACGCGCCGGAGCATCTCGTTCCAGAGGAAGCTCTGGTAGGCGCAGAGGTGGATCAGCTTGGTCGACAGCGGGACGAGCTTCACCGCGCCGCGAAAGTCGCCCGGGCGCTTGGCGAGGTAGCTGAAGAGCTTGGAGAACAGGGAGCGGCGGTGCTTGCCGGCGAGCTCGGCCCAGTCCCCCCAGTGCTTGCGAAGGTAGCCTTTGAACTGGGAGTCCTTGGTCTCGTACGGCGACTTGGCCGCGATGAGCTTTTGGAGCGCCGTCTCGAAGTCGCCTTGGATGACGTTCCGGGCGATGAAGCCCTGGCCGTGGCGCAGGCAGCCGAACCTCTGGCTGTCGAAGTAGTTCGGGACACCGGTCTTGCGGACCTCTTCGGCGTTCTCGAGCACGCGCTCGATGCCCTTGCGGTCTAGCTTGCGGACCGTGATCTCGAAGCGGTTGCCCTCGCTGTCGTCGCGCTGGACCGGCCGGCCGGAGCGCCCCAGGTACTTCAGCTTGATCTGGCTCGACTCGTAGTGAATGGTCTTGCCAGTGACCGAGATCACCTGCTCGGTCACGCCTTGGCGGTCTTTCAGACCGGCGAAGGCGAAGGCGGTCGGGCTGAGCCCGTTGGCGCTGGCGAGCTCGCGGATCGCCTCGGGAGTGGTCAGCTTCTTTTTTCGGAGCCAGTAGAGAGAATGACCGCCCGAAGGCTCGATGGCTGGAGAGATGCGCTCGATGACCCGAAAGTCTTCCGGGGTCTGTTTGATCTTCAAGACGAGGCGAGTCCTAGAGAATAAGCGGGAGATGGAGAGGTAGGCCCGGGCCGATTGCGCAGGCTTCAGCACGCTCTGCCGAATCGCCTATCTTATACAATCCCAACGTGGAAGGTGGGGTCTTGCTCGAGATCCTGACGATTCCTTCGAGCCATCGACCGGCAGCCCGCGGAGTGGCCCCGGTCGATTTCCGGTGAGCTTGAAAGGTCTCGAAGCCCTCGCCTGTACCCCGAGGACATGATCGTGACAGCGCAGCAAAAGCACCCCGAGACGGCGGCCGAGGACGCCCGGATCGTCTCCCAGGTCCTCACCGGAGACCGGGAGATCTACGGCCGTCTGGTCGAGAAGTACCAGGATCGACTCTACTCCATCCTGTTCTCGATCCTCCGGAACCACGACCTGGCTCTGGAGATCTGTCAGGACACCTTCCTCCGCGCCTTCAACGCCCTCCACCTCTACGACTCCACCTACAAGTTCTCCTCCTGGCTGTTCCGCATCGGCGTGAACCTGTCCTTCAACAAGGTCAAGCGCCTCAAGCTCGAGCGGAAGACGACCGACCGATCGGTCGAGGTCGCGCGGCTGGGCGGCGGTGAGTCGGGCATTCCGCCCGCGCTGCAGACCGAGGAGACGAAGAAGGTGATCTGGGAGGCGATGGAGCAGCTCCCCGAGAACTATCGCACCGCGCTGACGATGCGATACTTCGAGGGGCTCTCCTGCAAGGACATCGCCGAGGTGCTCGGGGTCACGCCGAACGTGGTGAGCATCAACATCCACCGCGGCAAGAAGCTGATGCAGCGCTACCTGAAAGACTACGCAATCAAGGGGTAATGGCCGTGAAATGTCGTGAGGTGATGGAGCTCCACGAGCTCTACCTCGACCGAGCGCTCGAAGCGGGAGCTCGGATCTCGCTCGAAGCGCATCTGAGCGGCTGTTCGAGCTGCCAGAAGCAGCTCGAGGAGCTCGGGACGCTCGACGCGCGCCTCGAGCGTGCGGTGGCGCCGGTCGGGGACCCGACCTTCGCCGCCGAGGTGATGCATCGCATTCGCATCGACCATACGCCTGCCGCGCAGCCGCTACGGCGGACCTTCTCGATGCGGTCCCTGATCTCCCACGCCGGCATCGCGGCAGCCGCCGCGGTACTCGCGATCGCGCTCTGGCCGAAGCAAGGCGACACCGAGGGGCCGATCGTGCGCTGGGCCTCCGGCAACGCCACCGCCGCCGGTCAGCTCCTCCGCCGCGATGCATCCTTCTTGCCCGGCCAGACATTGGAAGTGGCTCCCGGCGGCCGCCTCGCCTGGACCGATGCTCGCGGCACTGTCCAGCAGCTCGCCCCGTTCGCAGGCGACGCAGCACGCGCTCGCCTCGAGTCCGAAGGGGTCACGCGCCTCGACCGCGGTCTCCTGACGGTCTCGGCTGTCGACCCGATCGAGATCCGCTCCCCGCTCGGCAGCGCTCGCCTCGAAGGCGGCACCGTCGCCTCGCTTCGGCGGGAAGACGACCGCGGCCTGATGATGGACGTGCATGAAGGGCGAGCCACTCTCGAAGGCAGCGATCGCCGCCTCGAGCTGCGTGCCGGAGAGTCCGGACGCGTGGTGGCGGACGGACCCGAGCGGGTCTTGCCGCCCGAGCCCATCGACCTCGCGCCCTGGGAGGCGAAAGTCGATGAGCTGGAGGCCGAGAACCGCAAGCTCCACGAGCGCGGCAAAGGGCTCGAGCAAGAGGTGCTCAGCCTGACCGCGCAGCTCACCGAGGCCCTCACCAACAACCAGCAGCTCGGCGAGCGCCTGCTCCAGATCGAGTCGACCGTCACCGAGGCCCAGGTCCAGGCCTTGATGGACGACTTCGAGACCAGTGCCCAGGTCGGCATGCTCTACCCGCTCGTCGCCGAGGCGATCCAGCTCGCCCCGCGCTTCCGCGAGATGGGCTCGCGCGGCATCGATCTCCTGAGTGAGGTCATCTCGACGAGTGACTCCTCCGAGCAGAGGCTCCTGGCGGTCCTGATCCTGCGCCGCATCGAGACACCTGCAGTCATCCCGCCGCTCCAGGCCGCGCTGCAGATCAAGGACGAGGCCGGCAACATGGCTCGCCAGATCGCCGCCGCCGGGCTCTCCATCATCGACGCCGAGGCGATGAGCAGCGTTTTGCGTAGCCGCTTCGAAGCCGAGAACGAAGACATCGGCGTGCGGATCAACTCCGCGATCGGCCTCGCCCGCATGGGTGACCGACCCGCCATCGACTTCTTGGTCGACATGTACCGCGACGAGTCAGCGGATCCCCGCGACCGCGAAGGCGCGCTGCAAGCCTTGCTGGTGGCCAATCGCCCCGAGGCCGCGCCGCTCTTCCGCGAGATCGCGACCGATGAGAAGGTCGAGATCGGCGTCCGCGCCGCAGCGTTCTCGTTCCTCGGCGACGTCCGCGATCAGCAATCCCTCGAGCTCGTCCAGAAGGTCGCCGACGACCCTGCCGTCCCCGCCGAGATCCGCAAGGTCGCCCAACGGGCCTACAACCGGATCACGGGAACGGACTTCTACCGGTAAGAGCTGCCGAGAGGGCGGGCCTCGCGCCCGCCCTCGGAGCACCGGGTTCCGCCGCCGCGGACTTGAAACCAGAGCCCGCGCGACCGAAACGGGAAGCGGTATCCGAACGGTGAGCCGTCTGCTCGATGGTGCTGCCATCAGAACGAAGAGGTGCCGAGCAAGGGGCTACTCGGAGTGCGCTGGCCGCTTCGCCAGGAACAGGTGATCGGTCTGCTCGAGGTCGACGAGATCGTTGTGGAATGTGATCTCCCGGTGCCAGGCCTCATCGAAGACGCCTTGCAGCTCACCAAGAAAAGCCTCGCTGTCGGCAGCCGACCACACCGCGAGAACACCACCGGGCTTCAAATGAGTTTGGGCGGATCGCAGTCCCTCCTTTGAGTAGAAGGTCGCCATGCCACCCGAGAGCCGCTCGTCCGGCGAGTGATCGACGTCGACGAGGATCGCGTCCCAACATTCTTGACCCGGCGAAGTCAGCTCAGCGTACACATCCGCCTGCTGGACGGACAATCGAGCGTCGTCGCGGAGCTCGCCGGCCAGGGGGACCTGGTCATCTTCGAGCCAAGCGATCACTTGCGGGAGCAGCTCGATGACCCGCACCTCGATCACTCGCTCGCAACGCAACGCCGCCTGAGCCGTGTACCCCAGCCCGAGACCACCGACGAGCACGCGAAGGCCGTCGCCGTCCACGCGCTCGAGCGCCTCACTCGCCATCGCCTCCTCGCTGACCGTGTGGTAGCTGCTCATGAGGAACTCGTGATCGAGCGTCACCTCGGTCACGATCGTTCCCGGCCGCGACGCCAGCTCACGCCGGCGCAAGCAGAGGATGCCGAGCGGCGTCTCGTCCCAGCTGAGGATCTCGAGGGGCATGAGGGCTCCAGTGACTCTGTCGAAGTGGTTTGGAAGTTGGCAGTCTGTTCCCGGCACAGATGGCCCACTTCCAAACCACTTCGACAGAGTCACTGGAGCCCTCATGCCCCTCGAGATCCTCAGCTGGG
>JAVJTD010000348.1:0-12757 GCA_040219065.1 Planctomycetota bacterium | reverse complement strand
GAGGAGCTGGGCCTGCCGCGACCTTACCTCGAGGCGACAGTGCATCCCCGCGCGCCGTCGGCACGGTCAAGTCGTCGATCACGCCACCGATCAGCGCGTAGGTTCGCGCGTGCTCGAGGGACGCCATCTCGACGAGCTTGCGGACCACCGACCCGCGCGACGTGTCGAGCTCGGGACCGAAGAGACGCTCGGCGAGCGCCAGACCTTCGCTGAGCAGCCTAGCGTACGGCTTGGGCAAGTAGCCGACCTCGGTCAGCCCGTAGGGTGCGGACTCTGTCGACAGGAGAGTATCCCAGTCGATCGACGGGACCTCGGCCAAGGCCTTCTTCAACTCGTTCGTCGTCATCTCATCCACTCCCGAGAATCGAGCCGATACCGAGCGCCAGTCGCTCGGGTCGTCCGCGGAGGCGAAACCGGACCTCGACCTCCATCAGGCCGAAGTCCTTGGGGGCAGGGGAGGCGCTCTCGCCGGCTCGAGCCGCGTCGATCTCGGCTCGCCCGATCAACACCTGGTCGATGCCGTCGATGCGTGCATCGCTGCGCAACACGTTGACGACTGCGACTCGCAATCGCTCGCGGAGCAGGAAGCGATCGCTCTCGTCCGCGACGATCGCGAGCCCCTCGAAGCCGAAGGTGGGGTTCAATGGGTCCGCGCCCAAGGCCGTGGCGAGCGCGGCTCCGAGCGCTTGTCTCAACGTGTCGAGCCCTCGGCCCAGGACGAGGTCTCCCTTTTCGAACATCACGTCTTGATAGGGATCCTGTATCTCTGTCGTGGAGGCGACGATCGAGACGGTCCTCGGCCCCCATCCCAGGAGCGTCTGGGCATCCCGCTCGGAAAGACCTTCATTCATCGTGTCTCTCCCTGCATCACTGGACGACATTCACGTTGGCGGCCTTGAGCTCGATCGCGCTGCCCTCGATCGAGACCTCCTTCTTCGAGGTGAGCTTCAATCCTTCAGGCGCGTCGATCGTGACCTTGCCGTCGGCACCGATGTGGATCGTCGCCCCCTTCGAGTGCGTGATCAGGATCCCGCCTTGCGCGCCCATCGTCGGGCGCTCCTGGGGCTTGCCGAGCTGATCGGCCGGCTTCGCACGGATCGTGAGCTCTTGCAGCTCGATGACGCGAGCGCCGGTCGCATCGATCAGGTCGTGGACCGCCTTGGTGCCTTCGGGAGGGACGACCGCCTCGGTGCCCGTGGCCTGTGAGCGCTTCGACGCATCGAGGTTCGCCGGCAAGATCAGCCACCAGTCGCCGGGCTCGGCCGTAGGCGGCGTGTTGCCCTCCTGCGCGTCCGCGGTGCGCCACAGCGCTCCGACGACGACGGGATCGTCGGTGCTGTCCTCGTGGAAGTCGACCAGGACGCGCTCACCCGGGTAGTGCGGCAGCACCAGCCCGAAGGGTCCCCACGCGAAGGGCGTGAGGTAGGGAATGTTTTCTCTGGGAGGCGCGACGCGTCGAATCTCCTGGCGGCGTGCGCGTCGCGGTTGTCCGTCGGGAGGCTCGAGCCCGATGAAGACGTCGAGGCTCTGCGCCGCTTCCTGGACGACCGAGTCCTCCACGGTCGTCTTGGCGTGATTCGCGCGGACCTCGCCCACGCGCGGTCGCTCGCGCAGTCGGAGCGCGGTACGCGCTTGATGGCGGATGTGGTGGACGATCGCCTCTTTCGGATCGGCCGAGTCTCGATCGCCCGGACTGCCATGGCTCGGGTTCGCCTCCGCGACGGGCACCACGTCGAAGACCCCTTCGAGGGATCCGGTCGTCACCGTCACTCCGGTCGCGAGGGTCACCCAACCAGCGTTCTTCCCGAGTCGATGCTGCACCGAGTGCACGTAGACCTCGCGCTCGATCGCGTGCGTGGTCACTCCCGGGAGGTTCGGGAGGCCGAAGCCGGTCTCTGCCTCCGACGCATCGACCGAGATCTTGACGACGTCCCCGGGCTTGACGTCGGGCCGTCCAGCCAACGTGAGCAGGTAGGCATCTCGCGCCGAGAGCGTCTTGCCGGACTCGGCTTCGCGGCGTCTCTCGGCAGTCGACAGATGTCGCTCGCCCTGCGACTCGGCTCGGATCAGACCTTCCTCCGGCTTCAGCGAGTAGGGCTCCCCCTTCCCGCTCTTCCCCTTGACGTAGGGAATCGGTCGATCGATGCCGGCTTGCAGAGCGCCGTCCCGGATCAGGAAGAGGCTGCGTCCTCGCCGGCCCGACGCCTCTGCCAATCGCTCGCCGACCCGCTCTAGGACGTCGAGGACGGGCGTCCCGCCTTCGAATTCGAGCCCCTCCATCTTCTTGCTGTCCGCGGTCGGAAAGAGCGTGAACTCGCTCTCCTGCAGACCGGCGCCTTTCAAGACGTGCTTCAGGGTCGCGACCGGCCCCGGCAAAGAGACGGCCTCGTTCAGCCGGGCCCTCGAGAGCTTCTCGTAGATCCAGTCGCGACCTTCGAGGATCGTCTTCACGCGCACGCCCTCGGCGACACGAGAGAGACTGGTGATCGCCAGGACGGTCGTGACGGGCGCTTTCGCCACCGAGGGCTCGTCCCCGACACGGTCTCGCCAGAAAAGGGTGAGTCGAGCGCGGATCGGAGGCCGCTCCTTCGTCGACTTCTCGGGCTGCCGGGCCTTCGCGATCATTTGATAATCCGGCGTGCCCAGCGCCTCGATCATGATTCGGGCGCTTCCGCCGACCAGAGAGCCGGGAAGACTCACCTCGATGTGCGCGTAGTGCGTCCGATGGCTGAGGGTCAGCTTCTCGTCGGGCTTCGAGCCGAGCTCGAGCTCGAGCTTCCACCCGATCGCTCGTCCGATCTGCTCCGACCGATTCACGCTCGCTACCGTCATCGCACGTTCCTCCTAGCGCGGCCGTCAGTCATGGGTGAGCCTCCAAGCGATCCCGCCCGACGCTGGCGAGCGGGCGTCGAAGCTGCTCGCATCCGAGTCCAGCTCGGCCGAGACGCGTCGCCGCTTCCTTTGATCACGGGCTCCGGTCGTGATCACGAGTCGCCTCCGCAGCGCAGGGCGAGCGAGCGGGGCGAGGAACTCGTCGGATCCCGCGTCGATGCGTCGCCATCCGAGCTCGAGGAAGCTCGAGCCCGCGCCGGGACCCCGCATCGCCTCGGCCGTGATCGAAAACGACTGGATCCACAGCTCCAAGCCCTGCCCGGGCAAGCCGCCGCACCGAGGCAGGAGGGTCCGGGCATGAATGACCAGCGGCAGCACCGCAACCGGGTTCTGTCCGTCGAGCACGATCAAGAGCGGTGACAGCGCGGCGCGAGGATCGTCCCCCCGCGCGCTCTGGGGAAAGGCCTGTCGCTGCGGCGCCGAGTCGACGGCGAGGTCGGACGACTCGGCTTCGAGCCAGGCTCGCACTCGTCCGGTCGCCGCCGAGAGCAGCACCGAGCGTCCGAGCCCGGGCACCTCGAGCACGTTCGGCAGACCGCTCGGCACGGTCAGACGGATGTGCGTGAGGTCCGCCGGAGGCGCGCTCTCGGCTGGATCGGGAGTCAGGAGGGCATGGACGGGGTGCTGGTGCATCACAATCCTCAAATGAAGGGATCGATGATCGAGGAGACGGCGACCGAAGCGATGTCGAGCAGCTTGGAGAGGGCGCCGGGGCGAGGAAGGTGCTCGAGCGTGATCGAGACGTCGATCGCGTCGCGGCGACTCGCCGATGTCGTGAAGTTGAGCGACTTCACGAAGATGTCGGTGCGAAGCGTCAATCCGGTCCAGAGGATCAACCCGCCGACCTTTCCGCCGGTCAGCCCATCGAGCACCGAGCCGCGCATCGACTGCTCGGCGACGGTCTCGAGGAACAACTTCCACACGAAGCGATCGGGTCCGATCAACGCCGCCGACAACGTGATCGTGTCGTCGTGCGTCTCGACCAAGACGCGCCCCGCATCGCTTCCGATCGGTGGCAGATGGTAGCTCTCCGACAGGGAGAGCGTCGTCACCGCGAACAGCGGCACGATGAGCGGACCGTCCGCGAGGACGGCGCTCGGGATGAAACGGGTGATCTGGCTCGCGCGCGGCATCTACGCCTCCTCGTCTTCGAGAATCCAGCGGGTCCAGACGTCGGCCGTTCGACCGAGCACCGGTGCCTCGAGGGGATCCTGTCCCGCTGCCACCCGCAGCATTCGGTCCGCCGGCAGGCCGCGCCAGCCGAGACCGGTCGTCGAGACGTATCGCTCACCACCGGGTCCCCGCCCCACGAAGATCGCGCCGGGGAGCCGCGCCTCCTCGCCGCTGCCGGGCAAGGCCTCGATCTCAAACAGGCCGAAGGCCTCTCGATTCGAGCGGACCAGGAGGAACCCGTTCGTGTGCTCGAGGACCCGAGCCCAACGGAAGGGCAAGGCGATCTGCTCCGGAGCCCGTAGGCGCGCGGGATCGAGCGGGGCTCGCGTCGCGACCGCCGATGAGCTCTCCAGCCGCTCGAGGAGCCGTTGGATCGCGCGGTCCCCGAGCATCGGAGAACGCCAAGGTGTCTCGCCCGCCGCCGCGACTTCGAACAGCTCGATCAGGCTCGTGGCGACTGGGACGCAGTCGTCGGCCTCGAGACGACCGCGCTCCACCCAGAACACGAAGCCCGGGCCCAGGCCGAGGAAGCCGGTCGGATCGACGAAGAACCAGCCGTCGGACAGATCCGAGGCGACGAACACGGCCTCCTCGAGCTCGGTGAGCCCCTCGCGCTCCTCATTGACTTCGATGTAGTCGGCGACTTGGAAGGGCTCGACCTCGCCGAAGCGAATCAAATCGACTTGCCGGTAGAGCGTCTCGAGTGGCTCGGGCAAAGGCGCGACGTCATTCGCCTCGGCCAGCTCGCTCGAGCTCGCGGGCTGGGACGGCGTCTGAATCCCTTGCCGATAGAGCAAGGCGAAGAGCCTCTCGGCGGGTGTCTGGCTCGAGCTCATAGTGCGGCTCCCGAAGGCGGCTGCCAGTTCCCGAGGAGCCGAGCGCGGTCCGAGGCCGACATCTTCGGCAAGACGGCCTGCTCGAAGTATTCGTCGAAGGCGCGGATGTACGCCGTAATGAGGTCGTGAGGCATTTCCGTGAGGGCCAGGTCTTCGATCGCGATGCGACGAATGTCGGACAACGTCGTGAGCGAGGTGCGGCGCACGGCGCGGTGGGAATTTTGCGTGGCCGTGATCGCGCCGTGCGGCGAGCCGCGCCGACTGTTGCGGAGCCAGATCGTGGGCGCCGCCCCACCGTCGTAGCCGAACTGGCCGAACAGGTCGGTCATCAAGGAATTCTGCAGGCCGTGGTGGGCCTGCATCAGGGAGGTGGTCAAGGGACGTCGCGCGTAGGGAGTGGTCAGGAGGTCGTACTCACGGAAGGTCGTCTCCGTGCCCGAAGCGTCTCGCGTCGTCACGACGTAGCGTCCGTTCTCGACCCGAAACGTGGCGGTCGAGCCGTCGGCGAAGGTGCGCTGGAAAGCCGTACCGTTCGATCCCTCGACCTCCTGGAAGCGGCGGCGCGACAGACGTCCTTCCGTGACATCGCGACCGATGTCGCGGTGATCGTGTCCCGGCCTTCGCTTCAGCCGCCCACTGTCACCGGCCTCATCGACGATGCGGCGAATGTCGTCTCGCGTCTGCTCGGCCACGTTGCGCGTCGCCGCGTCGCTCGGAGTGAGCTCATGGAGCGGTCGCCCCAACTGATCGAGCTTCTCGTCGATCTCCCGGTACAAGCGGTCGATCTCGAGGAGCTGGTCGGAGACCGAAGCGCCCCGCTCGATCCGACCGGTGTCCGGCCCCGACCGACGCTCGAAGCTCAAGACGTCGTGGTAGAGGCCGTCGAGCCGGTCGCGCAGCTCGACGACGCTCCCGAGCAGCTTCGATCGACCCGCGACGACCTGGTCGCCGAACCGCGTGAGCTGCCGGGCGAGCACGTCATCGAGGACTCGGTCGGCATGCGTCGGCTCCAGTCCGAGATCCTCGATCATGCGTCGCCGCAGACGTTGGAAGCTCACGTCGCTCGCAACCAAGCGCCTCGGGTCCAATCCACTGGCGAAGCCCTGGAAGGAGAACCTCATGGCTGGTCCTCCGCCGGCGTACGACGCTCTTCATCAGGGGAAGGCTGGTACTCGTCGAGGCGCCGGTAGAACTCGATACCTTCCGGCGTGGTCGGTCGCGCATCACTCTCCGGCGGCGCGGCGGCGGAGTTGGCGCTCTGGGAAGGCGAGGCGGGCGCCGTCAGGCCGCGAATCTCGGCATCGACCGCGTGGATCACGGGCGCCAGGACTTGTGGCAGGAGCATCGACATGACCTGGTCGGTGACGAGCTCCTCGAGGAACACCTTGGGCAGGCCACGCTCGAGCTGCCGAGCGACCGACCGCACGAGCGCGCCTCGCGCCTCGCGGGTGAGCTGGCGCGTGCCCCGGCGCACGCCTTGGCTAGCGATCACCGAGGTGCCCCGCGTCGCGCCTCGCAGAAGGCTCCCGCTCTCCGGCGCGATCGACAGCACGACCTCGAGCTCGGCCAAGAACAGATCGAGCTCCAGCTCGGCGCGGTCGTAGAGCTCGTTCGGGTTCAGGACCGCCCCCCGGATCCGGAAGTGCTCCTGGACCTGGGCGCGGTGGACGATCGCGGCCGCCGCCCCCAACGCTGCTCCGGCGGGTGGACAGAGCACCGAGAGCCCCAAGATCAAGCTCGTCTCGAAAAAGCTGATCAGCCCGAGGCGCCCGAGCTCGACCGAGAAGACCCAGTCGAGGCCGATGCCATACCAGCGGTCGCCCTGGAAAGCGTCTCCGATCGCTTCATGTGCGACGAGATGAATGCCCTGTAGGGCCACGTCGGTGCCCGGCACGGTGCGGTTCGGCAGGTCCTCTCGGATCTTGCCCGACCGAAATGCGTAGCGCGAATCTCCCAGCACGTCCGAGGTGACGGCGATGTTGTTCTGGAGCATCTCCATCAAGAGGGCGTACAGGAAGCCGCGCGCTGTCTGGGGACTGCTCTTGAAAGTGTGGACGACGTCGGGAATGTCGGTGAGCTGATGGATGAGCGGGTCGATCGAGGTCGCGGTCTGGTTGCGCATCGCGATGGCCGACTCGAGCTGCTGCAGCGACCAGACGCGACCGTTCGTGTCACGAATGGCCCAGCTTCCGTCGCTCTGCTGGAAGGCCACACCCTGCGGCTCTTCCGGCTCACCGGCCCGGTCGAGCATTCGCTGCGACAGGCTCGTCGAGAGGAGCTGCCTCGCCTCTCGCCAGCTATCGACGACACCACTGACCCGCGTCTGGAGGCTCGGGTCCTCCTCCGAGACGACGTCCTGCAGCTTCTTCCGAAGCCCGCGGAGCTCGGCCTCGTTGGACACGAGACCGACGATGAGCCGCTCGAAGACCGGGAAGTAGCGGTCGAAGTGGGTGATGCGATTCAGGATCTGTTCCCGCGACGACCGCAGCATCTGCAGCATCATCGTCTGACAAGAGCGGATGTACAGGATTCCGATGCTGGTACGCATCGCCGGACTGTGGACCATGTCGAAATGCAGCTTCCAACCCATCGGCCGACCGCGGTAGCGATCGAGGTAGTGCTGGGAGACTTGAGGTTGGGAGTAGACCTGGGTCATCAGCTCCGAAAGACGCGAGATCAAAGGACAGGTGCCGGCGACGAAGCGGAGCAGCCGGGCCGCAGGTGAGCGTTCGGGAGTGAGGTTGACGTCCCCCAGATTGCCTCGGCCCGGCTCCACGCGTCGCGTGCTTCGGGGCGAAGTGGCGGCGAACTGTCCGGCGACCGCGGCGCGCGCGCCGAGCATCTGAGCGGCCGCGATCAAGAACGCGCCGCAATACTCGCCCTCAGGCATCTCCAACCGGAAGGCGATGCGTCGGATGAGCCTCTGTAGGGCTTCGCCGGCCGCGCCGAGGTCCTTCACGCTCGGCTCCCCGAGGAAGGGCGAGAAGTCCAGGACGAGCTCGTCGCCTGCGACTTGGACGCGCGGATAGACCTTGCGCCCGGCGTCCGGAGGCGGCTCGCTCGGCTCCCCTTCCTTCGTTCCGCCCGGCGGGACGTCCGGGACCCCTCTCGGGCCCGAGTCCTTCGACTTCGAACGGAGAGCGCGGCGCCGACGCGGCGGACCGGCTTGCGACATCGCGTACAGAGAGCACTCGCGGTACCCGATGAAGAGCGAGCGGGGGACCGACAAGTAGTAGGAAGTGCCGAGCGGCGAGATCAGCCGGGAGACGGCTCTCCCCGGCAGATGACCGTGCTGTCGAACGAAGCCGTCGATCGCTTCGAGGCAGGCCGCGCGCATCCGTCGGCTCTGCTCGGTCTCGTTCGCCGGTGGCGAGACCGGAAGGCCGTAGATCTTCAGGAAAGGAGCCTCGATGATGCTCCGAAGCTGGTCGGGACCCTCGTAGCTCTGCTGCAGGAGATGGCGGTACACGCCGCGGGCCGGCTCGTTCCTGGTAACGACCCTCCCCTGCTCGATCACGAGGAAAGAACGGATGATCGGCTCGAACCGATAGTCGAACCGGAAGTCGCCGCCGGACCAATGAATCTTGAACTGGGCCGCCCAGAAGCTTCGATCTCCGCCGCGTCGACTCGAGAAGATCATGCCCGAGAAGGGTTGGTTGCGCAGGGCGGGCGTGCTCGCGATGTGAGACCGGATCTTGGCCTCGAGGGTCGACTTGGAGCCATCCCATTCCCACCACACGTGAGAGGTCGACTGGGCCGGTGGCTTTGAGTTGCGGCGATCGAGCGGCACGTCCTCGGGATCGGGATCACCCTCATACGAAGGGACCCGGTACTCTCTGCCGATGTGCCGCTTCCAGTCGAGGCGCTCGCGCGGGCTGTCGGGCAGCACTTCGGATGCGTCCTCGACCCTGAGACCGAGCTGCGCCTCGACCGCTTCTCGGACGGCCTCGTTGACGAGCTCCTCCATTCGCGTGCGGCTGGCCGAATCGAGAGAGCCGTTGGGGTCGACGAAGGTGAAGCGAGGCGCGAGTACCCGTGGCCGGGCGTAGGCGCCGCGCGGTCGGACGACGGTCTCGTCCGCCCGCTCGAGCGCCCGACGCAAGCCTCGCCCCAGTGCCGCCTGCAACGCCTCTTCGCGGGATCCTCCGTCGAGCGGAGTCCCGTCCGGCCAGAGGACCCGGAGGGGCATTTTCACCGTGACCGCCACGCCCTCAGCTCCGTCGCAGCAATTCGCCGAGGCGACGGCTCTCCGCCCGGGCCGCCTCTTCAGCGGTCGCTTCTTGGAGGTTCGATCCTTCGCCCGTCACCTCGATCACCACAGGAAAATGCACGACGATATCGAAGCCGCCTTCGTCGGCCACTCGAACCGCCATCGCTTCGGAGCCTGCCGCCGGATACACGATCTCGTTCTCATGCACCAAGGCGAGGCCGGTCTTGACGACGCGCTTGGGCGAGGGGCCCGTCCTCGAGACGGCCGAATCTCCCAGACCAGATTCCATGCGATACGTCCTCTCTCTGTTTGCGCGGCGGCAGCGCGGCCACCGCCTCCTTGGCCGAGTCGCCGCCAGCGCTGGGCTCACTCGCTGATGGGGGCGCCGACTTGGACCCCTTCGATCCCTGGAGCGCGGACCTTGCCGGCGAGGGAGAAGCCCGAAAACGTCGCCGAGGGCGCTCCCGAGATCGTGGCGTTGGTCGGGGACGCATTCGTGATGATGCACTGATCGAGGAGGACTTCGGCGAGAGACCACTCGGCATCGCCCTCGTCGACCTCCTCCATCACGATCTTGAAAGGCGTTCCTGAGAGCGCCAGCTTGGTCAGCTGCGCCGTCGCGGTCCCCAAGGCCTTGACGGAGATCGAGAACGAGATCTGCTCGGGCATGTACACGACGCCGATGTGCGTCGCTTCGATCGAGTTGAGCGCCTCGGCATTCATGGCGAAGGTCGGCTGAAAGCTCTCGATCGGCGTGATGAGCTGCTCGCCGGAGCCGTCGTTGTACTTGATCGACAATCGTGAGTTCCAATTGGGCATGATCGCTCCTCGGGATGGGGATTCAGAAGCGTGGCTTCAGGGCGACGCGCAGGCGATGGATGGCCGGTCCAATGACGACGACGATGGTCATGTCCACGAGGCGGTCAGCTCGGGAGTCGTTGATCAGCGCGGCCTCCCCCGGCGTGCGAGTGGCCTCCGGCTTCAGCAAGGCTTCGTAGACCGGAATGGAGATCGAGTAGGAAGTGATACCTCCCGAGCTCTGCACCTGATCGAGGACTGCCGAGGCGCGTCGGATCACTGCGGCCAAGCCCGTCCGCGTGATGCGGGCATCACCGATGACGCCGATGAGCCGTGCCTTCAGCCGGAACTCGATGTCGTCCAGCAAGCGCACCACGTCGATGTACTTGACCGTCTCGTCGGCGGTGTAGGTCGTGCCCTCGGCGAAGTGCAGGCTCGTGCCCGTGATCAGGGAAGGATCGATGATGGGGATGATCCCGTCGGTCGAGAGCTCCTTGATCTCGGTCGGCCCGAACTGAGTCGCGAGCGGGAGCTGGAACCCCTTGATCTTCTTGAGGACCATCGACGTCGCGGGCGCCTGCCCCGCGATGGCGGACGCCGCGGCGGCCGCGACCTCGGCGACGCCGCCCCCGTCCGCTTCCGCTCCGCGAGCCGCGATGAGCACCATTCGCCCCTCGGACGACTTCAGGCCGGTCGCCCTCCCGATGACGTCGGCCGTGTAGTTGGCCTTCTTCGTGTGACCCGGATCGATCGCCGCCACGCCGATGCGCTTGTTCCCCGCGGCCGACTGCTGCTCGCAATGCGCCTTGAGCGCGACGATCGGATCGTTCTGAGTCGCGGCTCCGGTGATCTTGACCGGCACGCCCGCCAGCGCGACGAACGTCACATCGTCGGTCGCTTCGATCGCGGTCAGGGCCGAAGCCCAGTCGTTCCCGTCGACCTTGACGCCGTAGATCTTCGAAGGCGCCGGATTCTGGAGGAAGGCTGCGTTCAGAGCCTGGGTGAGGTCGGTCCCGCTTCCGAAGAGCCCCTTCGCACCCGCTGCATCTTCGACCGCCACCGGGTCGTTCTTCGTCGCCGTACCCGAGCTCGATTTCCCAAGCACCGCCAACACACCCGGCGCGCGCTGCGCGACGGGCTGCAGTCCTGTTCGGTCGAGACTGATCTCGACGAAGGGATAAGCGATCGCCATCGTTTCGGTCCTCCATTCAAACGGGCTCGGCCCGTCGTTGCTGAGCGCGTCTCTCCACTACGGCGAGACGGGCGCCAAGGCGATACCCTCGCGTGCGAGCCACTGGGACGCCGCCTGAATGCGCGCGGCGGAATCGGCGCCCGGCCAATCGGAATCTCCGAACCAAGCGTCCGAGACGAAGAGGGCGACGATCGCCTTACCCGGTCCTGTGACCTCGGGCTGGGTCTTCGGCTCGAAGCCGGCTCGACGGAGCGATGCGCGAATGCGACGCGTCGCGGCGAGAATCTGGGTCAAGCTCACCTCGGGGCGCGCGGAGTCTCGAATCAGGAGCGCGACGCCCACGGGAAGCTCGATCTCGGCGAGGTCGGTGCCGCCGATCGGTGGCGAGACCTCGAGCTGAAGGCTGGAGAGTCGGTGCGTGGCACCGGCCGTGGCGAGGAGCTCCCCAACCGCCCCGACGCCGGCCTCGCGCAGCCAACCATCTACGAGCCGCTCGCCGATGCCGTCCGGGTAGCGAGTCTGCATCTGAACGCGCTTCCGGAGCTCGGCGCGTCGCGCGGCCTCGAGGGCTGCGCCGCTCGGCAGTTGACCGCCATTGCCTTGAGCGACAGCGTCGTCCAGCCCGGACAGCGAGACCGACCTCGCCGCGACGCGATCGATCCTCGCCCGCGGCCAGGACGCTTCGACTCGCACGCTGCCTTGCCACAGCGCATCGATCCGTTCGGGCTCCGGCGGTGACTCTTGGGTCTCTGACGTGCCCTGTGGCTCCAACCCGCCGAACGAGAACGAGGAGAACTTCGGCACGGCTACTCCTTGGAGAGCAGCTTCGTCGAGGCCATAGGTCGCCAAGAGGATGTTGATCAGCGCGCGTTGGCTCAGCAGCGCCGTGCGACTGGCCTCCGAGGCGAGCTGGACCAGGACCTTGTCTTCGAAGTTCATGATGCGCGGTTCCTCGAAGCGCGAGTGCGAGCCGGGACGGGAGTCCTCAGGAGCAGACCTCGAAGAGCGTGTAGTGATCGGGCAGCCCCGTGCCCAAGACGTGCTCGTAGATTCCGACGAGCTCGCGGAAGTCCTCGCAGAGCTCCCCCTTGATGCGGTCCATGCGCAACTGGATCCGAGCGCGCTCGTCCACGGCCATCAGCGGCTGCTCAGCGAACAGCTCATTGAAGACCTCCCAGTTCACCTTGACCCGGCGCTGCAGCGCTTTGAGCCTCACCTCGTCGACCTCCTCGATGTGGAGCTCGGGAGCGGTGATGGTGTGAGTGACTCGACCGTGCTCTCGGATCTGGAGTGAGTCGCCGTCCTGCTCGACAGTCGCCGAAGGCGCGTGTGGCTTCTGTCCCATGAATCGCACCGCAAGCTCTCGGAACTGGTCCACGAGCTTGAGCCCGAGGCTGATGCTGGTCAGGATCGTCACCGGATCTGGCATGGACCAACCCTCCTCTTCGGAAACGGGAGATGGATGCACCGGGCCGCGAAGCTGACGCGGGAGTCTTCATCCCGCGCCACGTTGCTTGGCCCTGCCGCAGCAGAGGCGCCGTGCCTCAATCCGCAAGCCGCCCGCTAATTGCGTGCAACTCACCGATCGAGCAGTGCCCCCACCCATCGGCGTCCTCCCTCACCCGTCCCGACCGTTCTCAACGACGCGCGGATCGA
>JAVJTD010000336.1:0-10281 GCA_040219065.1 Planctomycetota bacterium | reverse complement strand
ACCGGCCGCTCTCACCAGTTAACCCAAGACCCGGCCGGTGCGTAGATCGCGCTGTTCTTGTTCAGTGGCCACTTCGAACTTGGCCTCGATCGACTTCTTGATGACTCGAGCCATGATCGTCACGGTCTCGTCGAGCTCGGTCAGCGCCTCGTCGGTCTCTCGGATGCGCTCGATATCCTGCTGGGCTCGAAGCGGACTCGCCAGACAGATCATCAAGCCGATCAGCAACACAGATCGATGGAACATGTCATTCTCCAGGTAAGAAAGGATGGGGGGGCGGTGTTTCGGATCTCAGCGCCAATCGTCGCCCAGCCGCTCGAGGACGAGCTGGAAGGCCGAGGACAAGCGCAGCTCACGTTGACGGGCTTCTTCGAGGGACTGCTCCCAGCGCTCGAGGAGCTGAGCGAAGTCTTCGCGGTACCGGCGCTGCAACGAGCTCACCAGCACGGCGTCGCGCCTCTGCTGTCCCTGGTCCCACTGATCGAAGGTCTCGTCCAGATCCGAGGCGAGGACCTGGACCTGTCGACGAAGCTCGGCGCGGGCCAGCTCTCGAAAGTCCTGCCGGAGATCCTGGGGTGTAGGGATGACTCCCTCACGCTCAGGCTGGCTCGCTTCGCCGCCGCCCAGACGCAGGACGAGCTGGTCTTGGCTCCAACGCACTTCGAAGGAGAGCAGTGAGAGGACCAGGAAGACCAGGCCGCCGGCCACGGCACCGACCAGCATCGTCCGTCGCCAGGAAGGAGGGCGCTTCAGTGCGGTGACAGTCGGCACGGGTCGATCGAGCGGCAGCTCGGTCTCGGGCCATTCGTCCAGGAAGCTCGCGGTGCGCCGATGTGCGTCCCACTCGGCTCGACAACCGGCACAGTGCTCGAGGTGCCCTTCCAGCCGTGAGCGCTCGGCCGCATCGGTCTCGTCGTAGAGGAGCGCCAGCAGCCGCTGGGACACCTGAGCACAATCGAGGGTATTGGGGTCGGTCATTGGTCGATCGTTTCGAGATGGGCTCGCAGGCGACCGAAGGCGCGCTGGAGCCGGGATTGAATGGTGGTGATCGGGGTCTCGAGGATCTCTGCGATCTCGATGAAGCGAAGGCCTTGGTAGTGGCGCAGGACGACGACCTCCCGCTCGGAGTCCGGCAGCTCCCGTAATGCGGCTGCGACGCGCCGCCACTGCTCGGCGCGCTCCGTCTCCTGAGGATCCGAAGAGAAGTCGGGACGCGAGTCGATCTGCTCCAGAGCGCGCCGACGAGATTGGCGCCGCCGAATCTGATCGCGGCAGAGATTCAAGACGATCTGATGGAGCCAGGTCGAGAAGGAGGCGCGCCCTGAGTAGCCGTCGAGCGCGCGATACAGGCGAAGACAGGCTTCCTGCCGAATGTCACGTGCTTCTTCGAGATCTCCGAGCAGCCGAAAGGCGACGTTGAGGATCCGGTGGCTCCAACGCTTTACCAGGCGCTCGAAGGCCTCGGTCTCTCCGGATCGAAAGCGTTGAATGAGCTCGAGATCGAAGTCGGACATGCGGGCGCAGGCTCTCTCGTCGGACTCGGAAATGCCTCGTTCCGTGGAAGTCGCCGATTAGACGGGCGACGCTCGATCGGTAACGAGAGAAAATGACGAGGCCTGCATTCGAGCGAACCTTTGCCGTTCGACCTCGTTTCCTCGCACATCGCGCGCTCGCCTCGAGCATCGCCGACGTCCCGGCCCAACCGGAGAGTAACGTGTTTCGATTAGCGCTCTGCGTTTTGTTCGCCCCTCTCTGCCTGTTTTCGTGGTCCACGGCTTCCGGGCAAGAGTCGCCCTGGGAAGAGCCGGTGATCGCGCCGCCAGCGGTCAAGTCGGCGCTCATCGCCGGTGATTGGCAGGAAGCCCTCATCCAGATCGACAAGCTTCGCCGTGAGGGCCGGACCAGCGACACGCTCACCTACCTCGCCGGGCACGCCAGACAACGGTCCGGCGATCCCGAGGGCGCCATCGCCGAATGGACCGAGCTCGAAGAGAGCCATCCGGAGAGCGGCTGGATCCACAAGGCGCGCTTTGCTCGCGCCGAGGCACTCCGCGCCACAGGGCGGTTCGAGGAAGCCGAGGCGATCTGGGAGCAAGAAGCCGAGCGCCTGATGTCCGAGGGCCGGAAGGCCGAGCTGGCCGAGCGACTCTTCGAGCATGCCGAGCGTCTGAGCGCGGAGCCCGATCCGGCGCGTCCAGGCAAGACGACTCCGGACTTGCGCGCCGCCGCGGAGCTCTATCGCCAGGCCCTCGAGCTGGGTGCCGGTCGCGAGGTGAGGGAGCGCGCCCTCTATCGACAGGCCGAGTGCTTGATTCGCCTTCAGGACTGGACCGCGGCCACTTCGGTGCTCGAGCAGTACTTGATGGACTTCGATCCCGACCGGGATCCCCGCCGGGCGCGCGGGCGCTTCGTGTTCGCCGCCAGGCTCGAGCTCGCCCGCGTCCAACTTGCGATGCAGCGCGCGGAGGAGGCTCGCCGCCTCTACTCAGATCTCGCGCGGGCGATTGAAGAAGCTCGAAAGAACGGCGACCCACCTGCGGAAGACGCGCCGGAACGTGATGCCATTCGTGCGACCGCGATGTACGAGATCGCCCAAACCCATGACCGAGACAAGCTCGCAGAGGCGCTGTCCGCTATCGCCGCGCTTCGGAGGTTCCTCGATGCGTATCCCGCTGACGAGCGCGCGCCGGACGCGGCCTACTCGGTCGCGGAGCGTTACCTCGCGTTGGGCCGACACGAGGATGCTCTGGACGCGCTCGACGCTCTCATTTCGCAGCAGGGGATTCGCGTCTCGTCGGAACGTGCCCGCGAGCGCATGGCCGAGCTCGAGCGAAGGGCCGTCTTCGACCGGGCGAAGATCTTCCTTTCGCAGAAGCGCTTCCCGGAGGCGATCGCGGAGTTCACGTCGTACGTGAATCGCTTTCCCAATGGCAGCCAGTGGGCGGAGGCGCAGCGCGGCATCCTCGAGGCCGAGTACCTCTCCGGTGCTGCCGCCATGGAAGAAGGGGACTTCGCGGGGGCGCGCGCGGCCTGGACGACGTTCCTCGAGAAGCATCCGCTCGATGAGCGAGTCACCGAGATCGCCTATCAACTCGGTCGATCCTGGGCTGCCGAGGCGGAGGCGCTCGAGCCCGGGGATCCGCGGCGGGAAGAGCTCTACCGCGAGGCAATCACTCGCTGGCGACGCGTGGTCTCGAAATATCCGGGCAGCGAGGTGGCCTCGAAGGCGCTCTTCTCCATCGGACGAGCTCAGGAGCAGGTGCTGGAGGAGCTCGCCGCAGCCATCGCGACCTACCGGGAGTGCAGCTTCGGCGGCTACCGGGACGACGCTGCGCGAGCGCTGCAGCGGATGACCGAGCCCAGCCTGGCGATCGCTCCCAGCCGCGTCTTCCGGACCGATCAGGTCCCCGAGATTCGCCTTCAGGTGAGAAACGTCGAGCAGGTCTCGGTGCATCGCTACGCGCTCGATCTCGGCGAGTACTTTTCGGAGCGCCGCTCGATCCTCGGTGTCGGCGATCTCGATCTCGACTTGATCGCGCCGGACGAGACGCGTGAGGTGACGATCGAGGACTACGAGGCGTACCGGGCCTTCGAGCAGGCGATCTCGATTCCGATCGACGGGCCGGGCGTCTCGATCGTCGCGGTCACGGCGGGTCGGTTCCGGGCGACGACGCTGGTCGTGAAGTCCGATCTCGAATTGATCCTCAAGAGCTCGAGGCAGGAGCTGTTCGTCTTCGCCGAGAACCTGCGCAAGATCGAGCCCGCGTCTGGCGTGCGTCTGCTGGTGAGCTTGCCCGACTCCGTGGTCGAAGAAGGTGAGCCTTCGCTCTTCGAAGGTCAGACGGACGAGGACGGCGTCTTCCGCTTCGAGCACGAAGGCCTCGCCAGCGCCGCCGACATCCGTGTCCTCGCCATGTCTCCGCTCGGCATCGCCTCGAACGGGCTCTCGTTGCGGGGGCTGAAGCTGGCCACCAGCCTCCAGCCCAAAGGGTATCTGACGACGGATCGCCCCGTGTACCGCCCGGGTCAGACCGTGCACCTCCGCGCGGTGGTCCGGGACGCACGCGACGGGCAATACGTGCTGGAGCCGGCGAAGCGCTACACGATGTCGGTCCTCGACAGTGAAGGACGAGCGATCCACGAAGAAGAGCTGCCGCTCAGCGAGTTCGGGACGCTCGCCTTCGACGTCTCGCTCGACCGCCACGCCACGCTCGGGCGCTACCAGGTGACGTGCCGCAGCGCCGCGGGCCCTCCCTTCACCGGCAGCTTCGAAGTGAAGGAGTATCAGCTTCGTCAGATCGAGCTCGCATTGAGAACCGAACGCTCGGTCTACTACCGCGGCGAGCGGATTCAGGGCACGGTCGACGCTTCGTTCTATTATGGAGCGCCCGTTCGTGAGGCTGGCCTGGTGATCCAGCTCCCCGATGGCCGTCAGCTCGACGTGCGAACCGATGCCTCAGGACGAGCGACTTTCGAGTACGACACGAAGAAGCACGCCGAGACGACCCAGCTCTCATTTCGAGCGATCCTCCCAGCGGAGGGGATCCAGGTCACGCAGAGCGTGTTGCTCGCGGCACGGGGATTCGGGATCGCGCTCGACACTTCCCGCGAGCTCTACTTGAGCGAAGAGCCGTTCGCGGTGACCGTCCGGACGCGAGCGCCCGACGGGGAGCCGGTCGCTCGAAGCCTGACCCTCTCCGTGCTCCGCCGGAAGTCGACGGGGGACCGTTGGTCGGAGGTTCAGGTCGACAGCTTCGCGATGAGCACCGACGAGAGCGGCGTCGCACATCGCCAAGTCCGAATCGAAAAGGGCGGTCAGTACATCTTGCGCGTCGAGGGAACCGATCGGTTCTCGAGCCCTGTCAGCGGTCAGTGCGCCATCACGATCTCGGACGCGAGTGATCCAGTACGGCTCCGCTGGGTGACCGAGAGCCAGCGTCTGCGCGTCGGAGAGCCGCATGCCTTGACGCTCCACAATCGAGGCGCCGCTGGCTTGGCATTGATCACGTTCGAGGGAGAGACGATCTTCGACTACCGCATCTTGGCCCTCGAGCCTGGCGCGAACCGCGTCGAGATCGAGCCGGGCTCGGAGCACTTTCCCAACTTCGTGCTCGCCGCGGCCTCGATGCAGGGCGACGAGTTGTTCGAGGCGAGCGTCGACCTCGAGGCGATGCGAAAGCTGGACGTCACCATCACACCAGAGCGAAGGGTGTACGCGCCCGGAGAAGAGGTCGTCCTGGACCTGATGGCGCGCGACCAGCTCGGTCGGCCGGTGCGGGCCGAGCTCTCGGTCGGTGTGATCGACCAGGCCCTCCTCGCGGTCCATCCGGACGTCACTCCCGAGATCTCCGGGTTCTTCGAGGCGGGCACGCGCCGAAGCGTGAGATTCCGCACGACCGCCACCAACACGTTTCTGTTCCGCGGCTCCACGCGACAGATCGCACAGGAGATCCTCGCCGAGCGGGATCGACTGGCCGAGCGGGAGAAGCGTGAGGAACGGTTGAAGGAGATCCAGAAGGAGGCTCGGGCGTTGGCCGCTCTGGGTTACGTGGGTGACGAGGCCGACGACGGTCCAGATTCTTTCGGCCTTCGCTTGCCGCAGGAAGCGGAAGACGAGGACTTCGAGGGGCAGGTCATCAACGACGTGATCGGCGTCGGGGGTGGTGCCGGTGGCAAGCTCGGAGGCCGCTTCGGCGGACGCCTGGCCAGACGCGACGACACGATTCGGACCGACACTCGCGAAGCGGCCTTCTGGTCGCCGTCGGTCGTCACGGGCGAAGACGGGCGAGCGCAGGTGCGCTTCCGCCTTCCCGAGACGGCGACGCGCTGGCGAGTGCTCAGTCGGGGCGTGACGCCGCAGACGCTCGTCGGTCAGAGCGACACGGATATCGTCACGCGTCAGGACTTCTTCGTCGAGCTCCAGCGTCCCGCCATGTTGGTCGAGGGGGACCGAACCGCGTTCTCCGCCCGCATCCACAATGCCACTTCGGGCAGTGGTGAGGTCTCGCTCGAGCTCGAGGCGACCGGAGGCGCTCGCCCGCTGACGGGTCGACGTCGAGTTCACGTCGAGCCCGACTCGATCACCGAGGTCGTGTTCGAAGCGTCCCGGGAGATCCCTCGCGCCGACGAGCTGTCGGTGACTCTGCGCGCCAGAGGCGAGCTCGCTGGCGCCGAGAGAGCCGACGCCGTCACCCGGAAGATCCCGGTGCGCTCGCCGGCCATCCCTCTGGCTTCCTCGCGAAGCGGGCGGCTCCAGGGCGGAGAGGAGACCTTCTCCTTGAACCTGGAAGATGCGGATCTCGACCGCCTCGAGATCGAGGTCGGCATCGCCGGTCGCGACCTGCTCTTCCGCGAGGCGCTCGGTCTCGGAGCGCTGCCTGGTCGGCATCCGGCTCCGGGCACCCAAGCGGATGTCGCCGGTGAGCTGCTGGGTGTGAGCCGAGTGCTCATGGAGCCCGGCGACGAGACGCCTCTTCTGCGCCGTCAGCTCCTCGAGCGGGCGCGCGGCCTCCTGGCAAAGCTAGTCGTCGCTCAGCTCGAAGAGGGCGGCTGGAGCTGGCATGGTCGAGGAGGCTCGTCGGATGCGGCGACGAGCGCACTGGCTCTCTGGGCTCTCTCAGACGCCAGGCGCGCGGGCCTGGGCGTTCCCAACGGCTCCTTCGCTCGTGCGAAGAATTACTTGCGGGGACAGCGCACCCAGGCCGAGGCCCAAGATCGAAAAGCTCTCATCCTCTTCGCGCTCGCTCGCAGCGGCGAGGGCGACTTCGGTACGGCCAATCGTCTCTATCGCTTGCGAAACACGCTGTCTCCCGCGGCGCTGGCATACACCGGACTGACGTTGGTCGAGCTCGATCGGGCTCCGATGGCGCGCGAGCTGATGACGTTGCTCGCGCAGCGCTTGCAGCGGCGATCGGGGCGCCCGGGATGCACGTGGCCGTTAGAATCCAACGACGCTTGGACTCGTCGCTCGGTGGAGATGAACGCCCTGGCGGTCTTGGCCTTCGAGGCTTCCGGCTTCGCCAGCGATGAGGTGAGCGCTGCGCAAGAGGAGCTCTGGGCGTCACGCCCTTGGCGTCCCGGCAAGGAGAAGGGGCTGGCCCTGGCGGCCGCGAGCGCGATCACGCGGAACCGACGAGAGCTGACCGACGCGCGCGTGGAGGTGCTCGTGGGCGGCGAGGTCGTCGACAGCATCCGACTCTCGCGCGAACGATCTCACCATCGGATCGAGCGCTCGGCCGCGAGCGCGGCGACGGACGGCGCCATGGCGATCTCGCTGCGCATGGCCGGCCGCGGAGACGTTCACTTCGCCGCTCGACTGACGGGGCACTCCGAGGTGGTCGAGGCGATCGAGTCCCCGGATCTCGCGATCACGCGGGCTCGGCTCGTGGCCGGATTGCCGCAGCTCGAAGGGAGAGAGCTGCCGGCCGGGTTCGGCATCGTCGCGACACCGGGCGAGCGATTCGAGAACGTGGTGACTCAGATTCCGCGGGGCGATCGGGCTCGGCTCGAGCTGGCGGTGCTTCGACAGGATGCAAGGCGAGGGACGGCGGCCGGTGACGATTATCTCGTCGCCGAGGTGCCGATCCCGGCCGGGGTGCTCGTTCTCGAGGATTCCCTGGACGAGCGTCTCGGGCGGCAGGGAGCGAGCTGGGAAGCCGAGGACGGGCTGATTCGCATCTTCCTCGCGCCCGATCGCAGTCAGTTGACGCTTCAGCTCGATCTGGTGGGACGCCTGATCGGACGCTACCAGTGGCCTCCGATCGTCGTCCGCAGCAGCTACGATCCCGATCGTATCGCCGTGCAGCCGATGCCGTCGTTGGACGTCCTGCCGAGTGAGGTCGAGAGCGTCGATCGCTATCGACCGACGCCCGACGAGCTGTTCGCGCGCGGATCGCGAGCGTTCGAGCTCGGCCGCTTCGAGCTGGCTTACGAGATGCTCACGCCGCTCGCCGAGGAGTGGTTCGAGGATCTCCGCGCGGACGTGCAGCGCGAGCTGATACGGCAGCTCTTCTTCATCGCCATCGCCCGCGAAGACGCACCCGGGATCGTCGAGAGCTTCGAGATCTTGAAGGAGCGTGCTCCCGATCTGACGATTCCCTTCGATCAGATCCTCGTGGTCGGTGAAGCGTACCGTCAAATGAAGGAGCTCGATCGCGCGACGCTCGTGTTCCGAGCAGCGATCGCAGAGACATTCGGCCGTGATCTGAAGGTCCCCGGCGCGCTCTCGAGTCAACAGGAGCTGCTCGGCTCGTTCCGATCACTGCGCCGACTGTGGCTGGAGTACCCGGACATGCCCGAGGTGGTCCAGGCGTATCTCGCCTTGTCGGATCAGATCGCCTCGGCCATTCCCGATGCGTCGAGTGATCCGAAGCTCCGCGCGGAAGGGGTCGACGGCCCGCTGCTGTTGCTCGAGACGATTCGTGTGCTCTCGCGCTTCCTGACCTTGTATTCCGACGATCCCCTCGCCGATGAAGCGGGGCTGGGCCTCGTGAGCGCCTACCTCCGTCTGCAGGACTACGAGACGGCGGCGGCTCTCGCCGAGCGCTTGAGCGCCCGTGTTCGGCAGGAGCGATTCCTCGATCACTTCCAGTATGCGCAAGCCGTCGCCGAGTGGTACCAGGGCGACTTCGATCGCGCGATCTCCCTCGCGGGCCGCGTGGCGGAGTCGACCTCCACAGATAGTGCCGGCGTCCGTCGACCATCGGAGAATCGGGAGCTGGCGCTCTACATCCTCGGTCAGATCCACCATGCATTGCAGAGGCCGAAGGAGGCGATTGGCTACTACGAGCAGGTCAAGGACGCCTTCGCCGACGCGCGTCAGGCCATCGCCTACTTTCGTGAGAAGCATCTCGCGCTCGAAGAGGTCGTTACCGCCCGGCCGGGTGAGAGCGTCGTCCTGCCCATCCGATACCGCAATGTCGAGTCGGCGACGCTGCTCGCCTACCCCGTCGATCTGATGACGCTCTACCTGCGCGAGAAGAACCTCAGCCAGGTCACCGATATCCACCTCGCCGGCATTCGCCCTGCTTTCCAAACGAAGGTGAGCCTTGGAGACGGGCTCGACTACACCTCTCGCTCGAAGGACCTCGAGCTCGATCTCGAAGAGGCGGGCGCCTACCTCGTGATCGTCCGAGCCGGCGACGAGCAGGCGTCCGGGCTGGTGCTCGTGAGCCCGCTCGACATCGAAGTCTCCGAGGACTCTGTCTCCGGACGCGTGCGTGTCGTGGCGCAGAACCGGGTCACGGGTCGCCTCGAGCGAGACGTGGACGTGAAGGTCATCGGGAGCGGCAACTCTGGCTTCGTCTCGGGTCAAACGGATCCGAGAGGGCTCTTCGTGGCCGATGGCATCGTTGGGCGTGCGACGGTCATCGTGCGCGCTGGAAGCGATCACTACGCGTTCCATCGGGGTGAGCGCGACTTGGCGCAGTCTCAGAACAACCGAGGCGAGCGCCCCGCGGACGCCGAAGGAGAGCCGAGCTACTTCCGAAACATCTTCCGCGAGAACGAGAAGCGCCAGCAAGAGCGTCGAGCGCTCCTCAGGCGTGAGATGGAGAAGGAGCGGGCGGGTATTCGAGTGCAGCAGGCGAAGTGAGGGAGGCTGGGGAGGTGCTTTGGTGCTTTGGTGCTTTGGTGCTTTGGTGCTTTGGTGCTTTGGTGAACGTGTGAACGTGTGCTCAGGTGAACGTGTGTTCACGTGCTCATCTGAACATCTTCTCAAAGGTGCGCCGGGTGTCCTCCACCCCTTACGGGAACAGGCCGCGCACGCGGTAGGCCGTCGCTACGCGTTGGATGGCCAGGATGTAGGCGGCCATGCGGAGGTTGCAGCGCTCGGTCTCGTGCGTGTCCCAGACGCGGTCGATCGTTCGGTCCATGATGCGCCTGAGGCGAGAGTTCACTTCTTCCTCTTCCCAGAAGAAGGACTGGAGCGACTGGACCCATTCGAAGTAAGAGACCGTGACGCCGCCAGCGTTGGCGACGATGTCAGGGATGACGACCGTGCCGGCGTCGGCCAGCACGGCGTCGGCATCGGGAGTGGTCGGGCCGTTCGCCGCTTCGGCGATGAGCCTCGCCTTGACACGCGCCGCGTTGCCGGAGTGGATCTGGTTCTCGAGCGCGGCGGGGATCAGGATCTCGGTCTCGAGCTCGAGCAGCTCGTCGGGCCGAATCGTCTCGGAGCCCGGGGTGCCGACGACGCTGCCGGACTGGCTCTTGTGGTTGAAGACCGACTCGTAAGTGAGGCCCCGACTCGAGTAGATCGCACCGCCGGTGTCGCTGACGGCG
>JAVJTD010000334.1:0-1511 GCA_040219065.1 Planctomycetota bacterium | reverse complement strand
TTCCGATCTTTTCGAGGACCTGCTCATGGCGCTCGTCCGGCACGGCTGCAGCAATGTCATCAACACCAACGGCATCAAATACTCACCGGCGATCGAGGCGGCCCTGGCGAGCCGGCGTCGATGCTGCACACGACGATGGTGTTGCGGCTCGCCAGGGCCGCCTCGATCGCCGGTGAGTATTTGATGCCGTTGGTGTTGATGACATTGCTGCAGCCGTGCCGGACGAGCGCCATGAGCAGGTCCTCGAAATCGTCGAGGATGGTCGGCTCGCCGCCGCCCCAGTACACGACAGCCCGCGGATCGAGCAGCTTCTGGTCGATGAGCTGGCGCAGGTGCGTGATGAGCTGATGCGGCTGCTTCCAAGCGGTCTCGTTCGGCACGAAGCCCGGCTGCTCGAGGTAGCAGTAGTTGCACTTGAGATTGCAGCGCTGGAAGTGGCTGAAGTTGAGCGTGTCGACGAGGTAGGGCCGGCTCCAGTCCTGCTTTCTAAGGCGACTGCAGCCCTGGCACTTGGCATGACCTCCCGACTGCGCCTGGTGACGTAGCTCCTGACGCGCCCGCAGGATCTCGACCAGGGACGGAGCCTGCTCTTGAGTGCAAGGGGACAGCTTCACCCAGCCGCCCTTGCCACCCTGGTTCGGGATGCAGCAGGCATGGACGTCGTTGGGTCCGAAGGTCAGGCCGCCTTCGATCCACTCACAGCTCGTGTACTCGTCCGTGACGCGATACGTCGGCTCGGGCGATGCGTCGGCGAGCTGCTCGGATATCGCGACGTAGAACTGCGTCATCCTCACGTTGGCCCGGCGCATCGACACGCGCAGGAGCTCTTCGCACATGGCTCGCTCGAGCGGACGATCCCCCGCCTGCCCCGCCGCGATCATGATGAGGTGGTACCCCGTGGCCAGCTCGGGCCGTTGCTGCACGATCTGCGAAGCCGCCGCGACCGCCCCTGCGAAATCGATCTGTCGGAACCGAGCCGCCCAGGTCCCGATCACAGCATTGAGCGCTTCGCTGCTGAATCGCGAGATCTCGAGCCGGATCCAGCCGGGGAGCTCGGTGGGACGGTGCGCAGTCGTTTCGGGCATCGAGCAGGCTCCAAAGGAGAGACCGAGTGTTCTGGGGTCTCACCTTCTATCGACTTCCCAGTCTCTCACCTGGGGCGGCGAGAGGATGGGACGGTCCTGGAGATCCTGAGGATTCTGGTCTGTATGTCGGCTTTGATCGAAATCGCTCGGAGCCCGGTCGGTTCCGCGGCACGGGGAGGAAAGTGGGCTGGCGGCGCAAGGTGACGAGCGAGCGCTGGAGCGTGAGTGAGGGACGAGGGGATGTGCTCGGCGTTGGGCGTTCTGGCTCGTGATGGCGCTTTGTCGGCGCGTCTCCGCGTCCCTCACTCAGTCGACTCCGGCTCGAAGGCTCCGCCTTGTCATTCGGTCAGCCGCAGCACGACGGCACTCGACAGGGACCCCTTCGGGCTGGCGGCCGGCCTTCCCGTTTCGGTCGCGCGGGCTCTG
>JAVJTD010000333.1:0-3860 GCA_040219065.1 Planctomycetota bacterium | reverse complement strand
GGCCCTTCGGGTTGCCGGACATGACGGCGCAGAATCGACAGGCCCGCGTGCAGACGTCTCCGAGCAGCATGAAGGTCGCCGTGCCACCGCTCCAGCATTCGCTGAGGTTCGGGCAGCGCGCCTCCTCGCAGACGGTGTGCAGCTCCCGCTTCCGCAGCACATCCTTGATGTGCACGAAGCTCTCGCCGCCCGGCGGGCGGATCTTGAGCCATGAGGGCTTGCGGGGTAGGGACAGGGCCGCGGTCGGCCGGGCCTTGTTTGGCCTCACGTTTTCTCCTCCTCACCCGATGTCCGTGCGTGACGATACTGCGTCGCACGCCGGGGGGCCGAGAGTGCCTTGTCGGGCGTAAGCTTCTGGCGCGCACCGAGATAGTCCGGGCGGACGCGCCGGAGAAAGGTCAGATACGATACGGGTGCGCCGGCGAAGGTGTCAATGCCTTTCGCCGGGCCGAGGGTGAGCGAGTCGGGGGGACGGATCTTCGAGGCGGCAGGTCAGACGTCGAAGCTGATGCCACAGCCGCAGGTACCTGACGCGTTCGGATTGTTGAAGAGGAATCCTCGCCGCGTCAGGCTCTCCTCGAAGTCCACGGTCGTGTTGACGAGGTAGAGCAGGCTGGTCTTGTCGACGTAGACCGGGACGCCGTTGGACTCGAAGATGTTATCTCCCTCGCCCGCCTCTTGGGCGAAGTCGATGAGGTACTCGAAGCCCGAGCAGCCGCCACTCTTGACGGAGAGACGCAGGCCGGCGGTCTCCGGCAGGCTTTGCTCTTCGCGGATCTTGACGACTTCTTTGGCAGCACGTTCGGTGAGAGTGATCATGTTTCGTCGCTTCTCGGAAGAAGGGCGCTGGTGTCCGGCGACTCTGCCGGACTCGCGAACCGGCGCGGCTTATAGTGCACGAATCGGAATCGAGCACGCCGCGCCACAAGGGCGGAAGCGAGTTTGGCTCCGCACCCTCAACCGACGATTATATCTCAAGAACCGTCGATCTCAGCCATTCGCTTGCCGGACCTCCCAGCGAGGGGAGTCGGCACGGATGGCGGTCACGGCCTCGACGATGGCGGCGGCGGCCTGATCGACGTCCTCTTCGGTGGTGAAGCGGCCCAGGCCGAACCGGATCGTCCAGTCGGCTTCTTCCTTCGAGAGCCCGAGCGCCTGGAGTACGTGGGAGGGCGCCGGGTTGGCCGAAGTGCAGGCCGATCCCGAGGAGACCGCTACCTGGCGAGCTCGCCGCATGAGGGTCGCCGAGGGGACGAGCTCGAAGGTGATGCTGGCGTTGCCGGCGAGGCGGTCGTCCGGGTCGCCGTTCCGATGAGTGGCTTCCAAGGCGAGGAGCTGCATCTCGAGGCGGTCGCGGAGAGCGGCGATGCGCGGGCCCTCGACCTCGCGCTCGTCGTCGGCGATGCGGGCCGCTTCGCCGAGGGCGACGATCCCGGGAACATTGAGTGTGCCCGAGCGCAGGTCTCGCTCGTGCCCGCCGCCGTGCATCTGGGGCATCAGCCGGACCTTGGGATCGTGTCCACGGACGTAGAGCGCCCCGACGCCCTTCGGCGCGTAGATCTTGTGACCGGAGATGGCGAGGAGGTCGATGCCCATCGCCTCGACATCGATCGGAATCTTGCCGAAGGCCTGGGCCGCGTCGGTGAAGAAGAGGACGCTGGCGCGCCGCGTCATCTCACCGATCTTCTCGAGAGGCGCCAGCGTGCCGATCTCGTTGTTGGCGGCCATGATGCTGACGAGGATGGTGTCGTCGCTGATCGCCGTGCGCAGGTTACCGAGGTCGATGCGGCCGCGGGAGTCGACGGGCAAATAGGTGACGCGAGCCCCGAGTCGCTCGAGCTCGGCGCAGGTGTCCAGGACGGCTTTGTGCTCGGTGGCGACGGTGACGATGTGGTCGCCCTTGTTCTTCGAGGCGTGGAAGACGCCCTTCAAGGCGAGGTTGATCGATTCGGTCGCGCCGCTGGTGAAGACGATCTCGCCAGCGTCTGCGCCGATCTCGGCCGCCACCTGCCCGCGCGCCCGATCGACGGCGGCCTTGGCCTTCATCCCGAAGAGATGGCTCTGGCTGGCCGCGTTGCCGAAGTCGTTCTCGAGGTAAGGGAGCATCGCCTCGAGGACGCGCGGGTCGACCGGTGTCGTCGAATGGTGGTCGAGGAAGATGGGATTCATCGCCTTCGCTTTCGGCCGGGGAAAGGAGGGGAGCCTTGCAGAGCCGGGCGCCAAAGTTATCAATCGGGCGAGAGGTAGTCTGAGTGACGACCATTCTAGGTGCAACCGTGGCCAGGATCGACGAGACGAGGACCGATGAGCGATTCACCGCTGAAGGGCATCGAGGAGATGAGTGAGGCGCGCTTGGACGAGGCCGGTATCGCGCTCGACTTCGGCGACGTGGCGGCCGAGAGGCGAGCCTTGGCCGAGGGCGCCGGCTGGCTCGACTGGAGCGATCGCGCTTGGCTGCGAGTCGAGGGACCCGACGCCGCGCGCTTCTTGCACAACATGACCACCAACGACGTCAAGGCCCTGGCGGTCGGTGGCGGATGCTACACGGTCTTCGCCACCAAGAAGGGCAAGATGATCGCCGACGCGATGCTGCTGAGGACGGGCGAGGAGACTTTCGAGCTCGAGCTCGAGCCGCGTTGCCTGGATAGCCTGAGCACCATGCTCGGCAAATACATCGCGCTCGAAAAGGCCGAGCTGACGGACGAGAGTGCCGTCTCTGGAGCGCTCCTGATCGCTGGGCCGAAGGCAGAGGCGACGCTGAAGGCGATAGGGTTGACGGTGCCGGGTAGTGACTACGGTCACGTCGAGGCTGGGATCGAAGGGACTTCGGTCCGTCTCGTTCGCCTGGAGACCTGGACCGGTCAGCCGACCTTCGAGCTGCGCTGCCCGCGAGCCGAGGTCGCGGAGCTGGCGACGAAGCTTGCCAGGAATGAAGCTCTGAGCCCGGTGGGTCGCACCGCCTTCCATGCCGCTCGCATCGAGGCGGGCGTCCCCTGGTTCGGGATCGATATGGACGAAGAGCGCCTCCCGATGGAAGCCGGCCTCGAGACGAGAGCCATCTCCTACACCAAGGGCTGCTACGTCGGCCAAGAGATCATCGCCCGAGTGAAGTACAAGGGACACGTCAATCGACACCTGGTCCGTTTGAAGATTGACGGCGGCGGTCCCGTCGCTCCCGGAGCCGAAGTGAAGCTGGACGGCGAGCCGGACGCCATCGGCGAGATCACGAGCTGCGCCCCAGCGCTCCTGGATGGCACACCCACCGTCGCCCTCGCATACCTCCGCCACGGCCACCACGAGCCCGGCACGAAGGTCCAAGTCGACGAGAGAGACGCCATCGTCGGGTAAGAGACCTCGGGCGTCCCGCAACCAGCGCGCGCGTCCCGCAACCACTGGGACCGCGGGCGTCCCGCCCGCCCGGATCAACTCAGCAGGGCCCCCGGGCGCGGCGCCGGAGCAAACAGGTCTTGAAACGATCAGAGCCCGAACAGGTCCCTGGCGCTGGGTTGGGAACACGCTGGCGCGCACTGAACTCGTGATCGATTCCGAGGGGCTTCGTGAGGGACGACGGGACCGAATCCCGCAGGCGTAGGTGAGGGAACGTTCTGACGCCCTGAACGACGGGGCTGTCGGATCGTCCCTTACTCATCGCCAGACGGATGAGGCCCCCACCAAGAACCTCGCAGTCCCAGCGGCAACGGCTCCTTGTCAGGGACCCGTGCGGGCTCTGGTTTCAGATCAGCGGAGCCCCCGCCGGCGGACCGCCGGAGCACACAGTGGTGAAACTGGGCCCGAGGGCGAGGGCGATGGAGTGCCCAAGTCGAGCGAGTCAAAGACCGAGTCTGTCGGCGAGGGCTCTG
>JAVJTD010000324.1:0-2445 GCA_040219065.1 Planctomycetota bacterium | reverse complement strand
CCTCGCGCGAAGCCCCGATATTCTTCCGGCGCCCACCCGATCGCGACGCGTTCTACGGCGTCGACGATCTCCCCGACCTCGCCGTGCGCGACGGCCGCTTCAAGCTGCTCTGCGAGTACGACGGAACGAACGCGGAGCTCTACGATCTCGAGAGCGACCCCGGCGAGACGAATGACATCGCCGAGATCCATCCGGATGTCGTTCAAGAGCTCAAAGCCGCCGCCCTATCCTGGCACGCCGCGGTGCCCGCCGATGCCGGCGAAGCGCTCAGGAGGAAGTAACCGCATGGAGCCGAGCCCCGTGACCATCCCATTCCAAGATCTCGACTCCGGCGACGAGGCATTCGTTCTCCAAAGGCGTCACGCCGAGACCTTCGGATTGAACGTCAGCCTCAGGAGCAACGGAGACATCGAGGTCTTGTTCGACCGCGCGGTGGCCGAGAAGATCCTCGAAGGGCTCGATGCGATGCTCCATGACGAAACCGGTTCGGCGGGGATGGATGATCGGCGAGAGGCTAGGAGGGGAGACGTTTCTTTGAGGTCCTGTGCGACTCTCTTTCGTTTGATCAGGGGGGAAGTCGATCCGATCTGGCAGTGAACCGAATCGATATTGGCAAAGGAGACCTGGCATGACCACGATTCGACTCTTGTGTTTGATCGTCCTGTGTCTCGGCGTGTGTCCGACGCCAGCGGCGGCACGCGACGACCTCGATTGTCGCGTCGACGATTCGCTCGGACGTCCTCTAGCCGGTGCTCATGTCAGCGTTTTCCGCTCCGAGAATCAGGCCTTCTCGACGCAGTCCAACGCCGAGGGTCGATTCACGATCCCCGACTTGGGTGAGGAGAACGCCAGGATTCACGTCGGCAAGGACGGATACACCACCGCTGTGGAAAGTTACTGGCCAGACTACGACCTGCGTCCGACTCGCTATCGCCTCTATGAAGCCCGTTCGATAATAGGACGGGTCCTCGATGAGAACGGCCAGCCGCTTCCTGCTGCCGGCGTGATCGGATTCACCGAGGCGGGGATCGACTTCTCCTGGCCCGAATCCGACTGCGACGCCAACGGGGCATTCCGGCTGGACGGTCTCCCGATCGGACTCGTCTGGGTCAATGCGTTCCTACCGGGCTACGAGCCGGTGCACAGCGGGCCATATTCGATCGAGACCGAGTCGATCGAGATCCGACTCACTCCCAAGCCCTCGGGTAACTTTCGCTTCGTCGCGAAGGAGGTCGGCTCAGGAGAGCCGATCGAAGGCGTGGACGTTTCGTTGACGCTCGACCCGGAGGTCGGCAGCAGATACTTCCGATTGCCGAGACGCTTCGCCACCCAGAGCACGAATGCGGATGGAGTCGCCCTCATCGAGGGGCTACCAGCGGGCAATTACCACGTTTCAATCGATCACTCCGAGCTCACGATTCAGCCGAACGAGCTTCACTACGAGCCACTCCTGGCAGGTGAGACGCGTACGATCTCCCTCGGAGATGCGCCTTCGGATAGCGAGACGATCGATCTCCAGGGGCGCGTGCTCCTTGACGATGAGCCCCTCGTAGGGGTCGAGGTCCATGCCCATACCTCGCCGGTCTTTCAACGAGGCCCGAGCGCGGTCACCGATGCCGAGGGTCGCTTTCTGCTCACCGCACCCTACGTTCCCGGGAAGCCGCTGTATGCCGGTCTGGCCGGCCGAGAGTACTCCGCCATCCTGCCTGATGGTCTCGACAACGCCGTCAAGCTCACGTCTGTGGAGCCGGACCGCGAGGTCACCATCGTCGCGGCGAGGTCAGCGACCGTGGTCGTCCGCGCGACATCGACAAACGGCCAGCCACTCGCGGGTGTGTCCGCGACGCTGGAAGGGGGCACGCATCACGGCTGGTCCTACCCTTACGTGACTTGGGGAGAGACGGACGACGCTGGCCTCCTGCGCTTGGACGGTTTGGCCCCATCGGATCCTCCCGCCCGACTTCAGCTCTCCTACGGCGACGAGGAGCAGAAGTGGCCGAACCGTCTGACCTGGTCAGAAGGTGAGACGGTCGAAGACATCGTCGTCCAATTCGCAGACAAGGCATCGATCTCGGGGATCGTTCGAGACGAGACCGGGCGGCCCTACCCCGGTGTGTGGGTGTTCGCCGGCGAGACGACGATGACCGATCGGAGCGGGCGCTTCGCGATCTCCGGGCTCGCGGCTGGCAAGCGAGAAGCTTGGCTCTCCATCGACGAGGCAGACGACATTCACAAAGCCGCCTACACTCTCGAGCTCGAGCCCGGTCAGGAGGTCGACAATCTGGAATGGGTGCTCCCTCGAAACGCTCCCGATGTCATCGAAGGAATGGTCTTCACGAGCAACGGGCAGCCCGTGCGCTCCTACTCCCTTCACGTGGACGCGGGCAAGGACGACGCGAGGCACGTCGAGGGCGACGAGAGCGGCTTCCAGATCACCGAGCTCTC
>JAVJTD010000304.1:0-1791 GCA_040219065.1 Planctomycetota bacterium | reverse complement strand
ACACCTCTTCCGTGGTGCTGTGGTGCTGTGGTGAGTGACACGAGAAGTTGCCGCCTCGTCACCCGTTCACCCAGGAACCCGAACACCCAGACACCTCTTCCGTGGTGCTGTGGTGCTGTGGTGAGTGAAACGAGAAGTTGCCGCCTCGTCACCCGTTCACCCAGACACCCAGACACCCAGACACCTCGTTCCAAGCGAGCCGATCGACCGGCTGGATAAGGCGATCGGCGATTCGTTCCCGAACTGCGGGGATTTTGATTGAGCCGGCCAGGGGCGCTGATATACTCGCGCGCTTTACGCTGCTCTCAGACGGGGCTTGTGGCGATGCCCAAGACGAGCGGCGGAGAAACCTCCATTCGCCAGGCGCAGGAGCGCGCAGGAGACATGGCGAACAGAAGCGGGGCGATCAGCGCCGCGGAAAGCAACCCCTTCGAGGCGATGTCAGCTCGCTTCGAGGTGGCGGCACGCAAGCTCGGTCTCGACCCGGGACTCTACGAGATCCTCAAGACTCCCGACCGTGAGCTGGCGGTGTCGATCCCCGTCGAGATGGATGATGGCTCCTACCGCGTCTTCCAGGGATACCGCGTCCAGCACAACATGGCGTCCGGGCCTTGCAAGGGAGGCATCCGCTTCGCCCCCGACGTGTCCCTCGACGAGGTAAGGGCCCTCGCCGCATGGATGACGTGGAAGTGTGCGATCGCCAATCTGCCGTTCGGCGGCGGCAAGGGCGGGGTGATCTGCGATCCGAGCCAGCTCTCCAAGCGTGAGCTGGAGCGTATCACCCGGCGTTACATCTCGATGATCATGGACATCATCGGTCCCGAGCGCGATGTCCCCGCGCCCGACATGAACACCAACGAGAACGTGATGGCGTGGATCATGGACACCTACTCCATGCACGCGCGTCACGCCGTCCCCGCGATCGTCACCGGCAAACCAATCGGGCTGGGCGGCTCCTTGGGACGCACCGAGGCCACTGGTCGCGGCCTCGATGTCGTCACCCGCGAGGCCATGTCCCACCTGGGCATTCCGCTCCGCGGCGCGCGCGTGGTGGTGCAAGGCTTCGGAAACGTCGGCTCGATCGCCGCGCGCCTGCTCTACGAGGATGGTGCTAACATCATCGCCGTCAGTGACATGCACGGTGGCATCGTCAATCCGGCCGGGCTCAACGTCCACGAGCTCCTCAAGTACTCGCGCGCCAGTCGCTCCGTCCGCGGCTTCCCCGGCTCCAGTGAGATCACCAACGAGGAGCTGCTCGAGGTGCCGACCGATATCCTGCTGCCGGCCGCGACCGAGAACCAGATCACGAGCCGCAACGCCAGAGTCATCTCGACGAAGATCATCGTCGAGGGCGCCAACGGTCCGACGACGGCGGCAGCGGATGCCATCCTCGAGGAGAAGGGCATCTTCGTCGTGCCCGACATCCTCGCCAATGCAGGTGGAGTGACCGTCTCGTACTTCGAGTGGGTGCAGAACCGTTACGGCTACTACTGGTCGGAAGCGGACGTCAACGACCGCCTCGAGAACACGATGGTGCGCGCGTTCCGCGACGTGGCCACCGTCGCCGAGAAGTTCGACGTCTCGATGCGGCTGGGTGCTTACATGCTGGGAATCGATCGCGTCGCCTACACGACCCTGACCCGCGGCATCTACGCCTGACTTGAAACTAGTCAAGTCGTCGTTCGGACCGCCGGCTTCAGCCGGTCTCGGTGTCCTCCATCCCTGCGCCTCGGAGAGGACCCAGACCTGAAATCCGAAGCTCCGTGGCTCGATGCTGCCGGGTGCGATCGG
>JAVJTD010000256.1:0-11070 GCA_040219065.1 Planctomycetota bacterium | reverse complement strand
TACACGACGCTTTTCCGATCTACCAGTACCACCAGGGAGCGGCCAGATCGAGGTAGGCCGTCTGGTTCTCCTCGTCCTCGACCACGAGCTGGTCCAACATCGTGAGCACGTCCTTCAGGCGACTCTTCACGGCGAGCTCCTCCAGAGCGAGGCCGTACAGACCGAGTGAGTAAGCACTCAAATGCGTCCGGTCCCGATGCAGGTTGTCCTGCATCTTCTGGCTCTCCTTGCCCGCTCGCACGAGAACCGAGTAGACGAGGGCGTCGAGGTTGTCGGTATGCTCCTTCCAGGGATATTTCCGCGCCTTGGCGTTGGCGAGCATCCGGAGCTGCTCTGTCTGGTAGCGCTCGAGCCAGGCGATGCCGCTCTCGATCAGCCCCGAGACGAGAGCGATGTCGTTCTCGCGGGCCACGAGCAGGCCTCTCACGACCGTCGCCGTGGTGTGCGGGTACGAGTGCTCCCCATATCCGGAGAACCAGCCCCAACCGCCATCGGAGTTCTGCATGTCGGTCAGCCGGTCGACGCCCTCCTTGACCATCTTCGTGACCTCGGCCTCGTCGAAGACCGGGTTGCGACCGAATATCTGCCAGCGCTTCGCGCGCTCGGCCGCATCGCCGATCTCCTGGGCATTCAGGTTCGATCGATGCTCTCGCACCGCGGCCAGATCGACGCCGAGTCTCCGCAAGACCTTCTGCGTGATGACCGTCGGCAGGAAGCGGTTGAGCGTCTGCTCGGTGCATCCGTAGGGGTAGTCGACGAGGTACGGCAGGGCGTCGACGAGAGCCCCGGTGAGCGTCGGTGAGGTCCGAACGATCAGCTCGGTCTGGTCTTCGCGACGCTCCCTGGGCACGCGGAAGCGCACGATGTCGGAGCCGACACCGGGACGCAGTGTCCCGGACCAGCTCTCGGTCCGCATCGCACCATGGATGTAGGCAGGGAACCGGAGCTCCATGGCGTCGGAGTCCTCGTCGGTCCTCGCATAAACCCTCACGAGCGCCTCGCCCTCGCGGGCGACCTTCACTCTCAGGTCTACTCGGGCTTCACCGCCCGCGGCCACCTCGATCGTCCGCTCGACGTCCCCGATCGGCTCGAGCACGTCGCCGAGCAAATCGAATCGGACCGCGGTGAGCTTGGCGCTCTGAAGGTAGTTGTGCACGTTGGCAGACAGCACGACCTCGTCCTTCTCGATGAAGAAGCGCGGCGCCTGCAGTCGGACGAGGACGTCCTTGCGCGTCACGATCTCCGCCTCGCCGGCTCCGACTCGCGTCCCCTCCCCCAAGCCCCAGGCCGAAAGCTTCCACGTCGTCAAGCTGTCGGGCAGCGGGACCTGGACGCTCACGCGTCCGTGAGCGTCAGTCTCGAGCGAAGCATTCCAATAGGCGGTGTCACGGAAGTCGGTCCGAACGGTCGGCTCGACGAGCGCCGCAACGCCTGCAGAATCAAATGCCCCGAGACTCGAGGCCTCCGCCATCGGAGCATCTCTCGAGGCCGTCCGGGACTGAGCCATCTGCTTCCCGGACGCGGAGCCAGCCTCCCTCGCGCTCTCACCACTCGACAATCCGATGCCGTCGGCGTCGAGCAACAGCTCATTCCCGTACATCCCGATGGGCATCAGGGTCTGCTCGCCGTTTCGGGTCAGCCAGGTCGACCAGCGGTCCAGGTTCGTGTTCGTCTGCGGATAGTGGTAACGGAGCCACTTCCAGAAGAACTCTCGGACATCAGGCACGTTGCTGCCGCCCGAGATGTACTCGACGGCCTTGTCATAGACCGACAGGACCATCGACCCGACGAAGGGCTCGCCGCCGGGACCCGTCAGACGTAGCGTCACCTCGTCGGTCTCGCCCGGACCGTGGATCAACGCGGCCGGCTCGACGGCGACGTCGAGCACGCGCTTCTCGGGAGGCACGTGAACGGAGCGCGTGACCGTGTGCACCTGGCCGCTCGAGACCGTGAGCGCCTCGACGAAGAAGTTTGGCATGTCCCGGACCTCGATCGGCACGTCGACCACAGTCGAGCGCCCACGGATCTCGATCAAACGGGGCTCGGGGTAGCGGCCTTGCTCCGGTCGCACGAAGAGCAAGACGGTGCTGCCGAGGCGATCGGTGTTGATCTGCAGCTTCATCGTCTCACCCGGACGATAGGTCGAGCGATCCGGCACCAATTCGAGATCGTCGAACCGGAAGTCCGCCGTGGCATCGCCGGTGCCCAACGCCGTGAAGATCACGCCGCTCGTGACCTCTCGCCCCTCGTCATCTTCGAACCGGGCCACGAGGCGATACTGACCGCTCTGACCGAGGCTCAGGCGAATGCTCGCTCCTCCGTTGGCATCGGCCTCGACATCCCAGCGCTCGACCTCGGTCTCTTCGGGCTGACGCTTCGCGTCGTAGGTGATGCGATACAGCTCGAAAGAGCCGGAGAGCTCCAGCGGCTTTCCTCCGATCGCGGAGACCACGGCATGGGCTTCGACGTCGTCACCGACCTTCAGCCAGCCGCGGTCGAGCCAGGTCACGACCCGGAACGGCTCTCGGGTCACCTCGACCGTGCCCGTTCCCACGATCGTTCGCCGCGACGCATCCACCACCTCGGCGACTATTTGATAGGAGTGGTCTTTGTCCGGATGCTGCTCGAGGGCCATCTGCGTGTCGACCGGGATTCGCAGAGTGCCATCTTCACCGATCGGGGCCTCGCCCTCGGCGACGATCTCGGGCGGATCCGGTTGCCATCCAAGCCACCAGCCGACCGGCGCGCGGCAGCCCCAGCGCATCCACCCCGGATACCAGGGCACATCGCAGGACAGCCACCAGTAGCCCGGTCCGTACAGCCAATCCCATCGTCGACTCGGGAACCAGCTCCCGGTATGCGAGGACCTCATCACCTTGTAGTGGACCCTCGCCTCGCGCACGGGCTCGCCGAAGTAGTAGCGAGCGTTGATGGTCGCCTCGAAGCTCTCCCCCAAGCGCAACGGCTCTTTGGGCGCTTCCACCTGGACCTCGAACTCGGGCTTCTTGTACTCCTCGACTCGAATCGTGAAGGCGCCATAGTGATGACACGAGATCGAGTAGACGCCCAGCTTGGCGTCGTCCGGCAGCTCGAGCTCGCCTGCGAGACCGCCCCAGGAATCGGCCTCGAGCTGGCTGGTCCCGACCGCATTGCCGAGCGGATCGAGAATGGAGACGGGCAGCTTCGTGCCAGGCTTCACCCCGACCGGCGCGTCATCGAAGCGAGCGCGGCGGACCCAGAACTTGTACTTCACCGTGTCGCCCGGACGGTAGACGGGACGGTCGCTGATACCGAACGCCTTGATCGCCTCGTAGTGGGACTCTGGCCTCGAGCCGAACCAGACTCCCTCGAATCCCATGTAGGCGAGCCGGTCTCCCTGGCGAGCCATGACGAGCCACTGCGTGCTCGGCTCCATGCGCGTCGAATCGAGGATCACTTCGCCTTGTGCGTCAGTGAATTCGGCGAACTGCTCGATCTCGATCGTCTGGTTGCGACGACCGACCTGGCGGTAGCGATAGCCAAAGAGCTCGAGGTGAGCCTTCTCGATCGGCTTCCCGGTGAGCGCATCGGCGACGAAGTAGAGCTGCTTCTCGCCGAGCGGCTTGTGCACGATCGCCAGATCGGACACCCACATCACGATCTCGCTTCGATTCCCGTCTTCCATACGGGCCTCGACGAGATACGCGCCGCCGTCTTGGAGAGGCGTCTCGATGGTCACCACGCGATCGAAGTGATCGTCCGCAGGGTCCAGCTCGAGCGACCAGGTCGCGACCGTCCCCTCTGCGACATACTCGAGTCCGTTCCCGTGGATCAGGCGGTGGCCGAGATCCTCGACTTGGAGGTGGCTCCACTCCAGCGTCTTGGGCTTGCCTTTCATGTAGGCCATCACGTCTCGAAGGAGTCGGTCGACATCGATGCGGCGGGCCGTGAAGGTCACGCGTCGGCCGTTCCGAAACCGGAATCCCACCTCGGCACCAGTCCCGGCCGCGGCGGGTCGATCGAGTGGCTCGAAGCGGCACCAGTTGTCCTCGATCTGGGAGATCGAGCGCTTCCAGCGGTCTTGCACGCCGTGCTTCTCGATCAGCGCCTTCCATTGAGCGGCGGCCTTCGGGTACTGGCGACGCGCCTCGTAGATCTGCCCCAAGGCATCACCGGCATGCATGCCGTACTGCCAGCTTCCCTTCTCCGACAAGCGGCGGAAGATCGCCAGGTGGTTGTAGCCTTCCGGCAATCGGAAGCGCCGGATGCCCGACGCCAGGCGAGCGATCGTCTCGTCGTCGGTGAGCGTGGAGAGCGAGAGGATGCTGGTGCTGTCGTCATCCTCAGGAGCCATCGGCTGCCACCATCCGCCTTGGGCGAGGGTCGCGACGCCGAAGAGCTCTCGGGCGAACGTCGCGATCTCCCAGTCGACCTCATCGCTGCGCTCAGGATCGAGGCGCCGCACCTCCTCGATCGCGAAGCGCCAGCGCTCGCCGTCGCTACGTGCTGCCTCCCAGCTCTCGGGCACGGCGTAGACCACCGGATCACCGTTCTCGTCGACCGGCGCCCCGACGAAGCCGCGCCAGCCGTACCAACCCGGCTCGGGATCGGGCAGCTTCTCGAGGTCGGTCAGGATCTGAAGACGCCAAGCCTCGTGGGTGCGATTGAAGCCCAGCGACCAATCCGCCAATGAGCGGTAGAAGTCGGCCTGCTCCTCGGCTCCGACGTCATCGCGCGCCAGCAGCGGAATCGCGCGATCCATCCATTGCAGGATCTGGGCGCGATCTCGAATCTGGACGTTGACGACATCACCGCCTCCCCGGTGCTGTCCGCGCCGGAGCTCACCCGAGACCCGATAGCCGTAGTGCTCGATGGAGGCGAGCACTTGCGCCGCTCCCTTCAGGACCCGCCAACTGCCGGGATGGGCTTCGAGAATGCGCTCGAGGTACCCGTCGATCTCATCGGTGCGGTTCAACTGCTGCAAGCAGCGAGCAGTGAGCAGCAGGTCTTCGGAGACGGCGGCCAGGTCAGCGTCTTCTTCGAGCGCGAGCCGCTCGAAGATCTCGAAGGCGTCGCGATAGCGGCCTTGCTGGTAGGCTTGCTTCGCTTCTTCGCGGTCGTCCCATGGAAAGCTCAAGCTGAGGATCCCTATTGCTGTCGTCAGTATTGCGAGCCAACGGCGCCTGGTCATGCGTCATCACCACAAGGAGAGAGGGTCGAGGATGGAATCGTCGAGGCCGCTTGGATGCGAGGCTCGGTTCAAAGTTCTGACGCACTTCCTGGCGCCCTCAGAGGTCATTGCCGTCCGCGGATTCCCAACAAGCGCATCAATCTCGACAGGTTCGGCTGCTTGAGTCCCAGTAGCTCTGCCGCCCGCGTCTGATGCCCATCGGCGAGCTCGAGCGCACGGAGGATCCAGGCCCGCCGGAACTCCTCCACCGCCTGCGCCAACTTGAGATCGGCGGGTGCGTCCCCTAGCCCGCGCACCGGACCCGATCGGATCTCGGCGGGAAGATCGATCGCTCGCAGGCGGGTCGACACACCCCGAGCAAGCACCGTCGCCAGGACCGAGCGAAGCTCTCGCACGTTGCCTGGCCAACCGTACTGCTGCAAGCTCCTCAATGCGGCCGACTCCAGTCGTGGGGCCTCTCGGCCGAGCTCTCGGGACAGCTCTTCCACGATCGCGCGAGCGATGGCTGCGATGTCGCTCGCCCGGTCGCGCAAGGCCGGCACCAGAGTCGTGACGACTTGCACTCGCGTCCGGAGCTCTTCGCGGAACCGGCCGCTCGCGACCGACGCCGACAGAGGCTCGGTCGACGAGACGATGCAGCGGAAGTCCAGCGGCACGCTCTGCGCGCCACCGATGCGGACCAGATGCCTCTCCGAGAGGACCTGCGCCAAGGGAGCCTGAAGTGGCATCGGGAGTGCGTCGACTTCGTCCAGATAGAGCGAGCCCCCGCGCGCCTCCTCCAGGGCTCCGACGCGACCACCCGGTCCGGCGGTCCCGAAGAGACGCTCGGCGAGCTCGTCGAGGTCGCCCCGCCCACAGGCGACTCGAATGAAGGGACCTTCACTGCGCGGGCTGCCGACGTGCACCCTCCGGGCGAGGGACTCCTTCCCGGTGCCTCGCTCGCCTTGAATGCAGACCGGAGACTCGGTTCCGGCTGCCGCGTCACAGACCCGAATCGCCTCGAGCCAGCTCCCTTCGTCTCCCGCGAGATATGGCGACTCCCCCCGAGCGCTCGGTGCGACCGTCGGCGTGCTCGACCAGAGGTGCGCCAAGAGCCTCGCCAGGGAGCGAAAGCTCTCGAGATCTCCTTGGGAGTAGCCGGGACGACTCCTCGAGGTCTGGACCTGCAAGACGCCCAGGACTTCGTCGCCTTGAACCACCGGAACACACAGCATCGAGCGAGACCGCGCCGCTTCTCGATGCGCTCGATGTCTGGGGTCGTTCTGAAGGTCGTTCGAGACGACCGCTTCGGCGCGCTGGATCACGAACCCGGCGATGCCGTGATTGGCGTCGACCCGGTCCTCGTGCGTGTGAAGGTCCTCCCTGAAGTGGGAGAACACGATCTGCCCACGCTCACGATCGAATCGACCGAAGCTCGAGATGTCGCTGCCGAAGAGCTGACCGGCCGTCTCGAGGATGGCGCGAACCAGCGCCTCGGGGTCCCGGCTCTCCAAAGCCCGTTGCAGCTTGCTCAGGAGAGATTCGAACAATGCCAGCGGTCCCGTCGCGGCCGAGAGGATTCGACTCGAGCGGCGAAGCCTGTCCCGCCGCCCATCGGAGAGGACAGTCTACCGCCCCGAGCCCAATCTTGCTCAACGGATTGGCGCGGCGAGGGAAAGGGCGGGTTGGAGCCCGCGCTCGGTGACCGCAGGGAGCGTGGACCGGGCGTCCGCGCTCCCTGCAGCGTTCCATCAAAGGCCGATCGTCCAGTCCTGCGAGTTCGTGAGCCGGAAGCTGGCGAGGCCTCCGAAGAGGACCCCTTGGGAGGAGATCCTCAGCCCGCAGAAGTTGGTGCTGTTCGGGATCGTGACGTTGAAGTTCGCCACGGGACCCGGAAGCGTCGTGCTGAACAGGAAGGGCGACCCCAGGTCGAGGAGCAGGACCTGCCCGCCGCTGAGGGGGAAGTTGCCCTGGCCGAGATAGCCGAGCAAGGTGACGCTCGAGTAGCCACTGGCGGTCGCGTCGACCGAGGCCGTGAAGCTCGTGCCGAGGAGCGGATCCGCAGAGACGGTGTAAGCAGTATCGAAGTTGTTCCCGCCGCCGGCGCGAGACGTGGAGATCGCTTCGGCACAGGCGAGGTTCGGGCGCCAGAACTCGAGAGTGCAACGCATGCGGTTGGTCTGCTCCGGCGTGAACTCCTCCATACAGAGATCGTCGGAGTAGTCCATGTAATTGTGGAACGGATCGGAGGAGCCGCAGCTCGTCGAAGAGCCCGGGCAGCCGAAGACCGGGCCCGACTCACGATTCGTGTCGCAGATGGCGTCGCCGGTGCTGTAGCAGCTCGAGGTCCCACAGCCGCGATCGAAAGTGTGCCACAGGCCGAGGTAGTGCCCCACCTCGTGAGTGACGGTGCGGCCCTGGTTGTACGGAGCACCGATCGGCGCATTACGACCGAAGGCCGACCACAGGCAGACGACGCGGTCCGACTTGCTGCCGACCAGGCCACCCTGCGGCAGATCCGGAACATAACCGAGCGCGCCCGAGGCCTGGTTCGTGTAGATGTTCAAATAGCGGTTCGTGTCCCAGGCGAGGGTGTTGAAATAGGTTCCGCTGTCGTTGAACCAGCTATTGTTCGTCGTGCGCGTGATGCCGTTCGTCGGGTTGCCATTGGGGTCGACGTTGGCCAGGTAGAACCGGATCTGGGTGTCGGTCCCGTTCTGACCATTGGTGCCCATCAGCGCCAAGAAGTCCTCATTGAGGATGTCGATCTGACTCTCGATCCGAAAGTCGGGGATGTTGCCCTGGCCACTCGTGCTCTGAATGACGTGCACGACGACCGGGATCTCGATGGTTGCGCCAGGATCGTACTCGGGCTTGATCACCGTGGAGCCGTAGGCACAGTCCGAGGGCGGCGCGAACGGAATCTCTTCGCTGAATCGCGACGTGCAGCGAAGCTCCTTGTCGCGGAAGAGCTGCGAGGACGTGTACGCTTGCCAAGAGTAGAATGGCACGCCATCGACCACGATGACGGGCTCTTGCTCGGCGGCCCGGCCGCCCGATTGAGCGGCGGCAAAGGGCGCGAGCAGAAGGCAGGAAGCGAAGACGAGTCGGACGAACTTCACGAGAACTCCTCCGGGAGGTCGACGAGGCGCAGCAGGCTCCTCTCCGGTACGGGCGCTTTGCTGCGGCACTCACGGGGACCGTGATCCCTGGGAACCACAGTCGCTGGACTAGCTTACGAAGGTCCAGCGACCGAGTTCCAGCCCGTTGGGCCCCTGCCCTGGAATCTCCTCGATCGCCGAGAGCCGGCCTGGGCTCCGGTCGATCATTCGATGGCTCGAGTCCACCCGAACACGATGCACGCTGATGAAAGCCGAAGCCCGTAGTATCGAGGCGACTTCGAGATCGAGAGCGTCACTCAGCGGGGGATCTCTCCGCCTCCGCCGCTGACCTCTGGCCCGGCGGTGCTCATGAGATGGACGTCCAAGAACTTCCAGAGCTCTCGCCACGAGCTCGCCTGCGCCGCCGGAGGCTCCTGGCCTTCTTCGAGCACTTGGAGCTGAAAGCCGTGACCGCCCTCTTCGAATCGCGTGAGGACGCTGCCCGGCGTATCGGCGGCGCGAATGCCGTTCGCCAATCGATCGATCTCCTCGGCCGTCACGAGCTCATCGTCGGCTGCATAGTGCAGGAGCACGGGACGCCGCAGCTCGGAGACGCGGTTGACCAGGGACCGGCGGCTCCATTCCCCTTTGGCCTCTCGGGGACCGCCGGCGAGCGCGGGCACGCTCTGATAGCGTCGACGCTCCTCGGGCGACGCCATCACCCAGCGGTACATCAGGTCTGAGAACGGCGAGACCGCCGCCGCGCAGCACACCGGCGAGTCCTCGCCGAGAGCCGCTTGGAGCGCTTGGGCTCCGCCTCGCGCCCATCCGATCACGGCGATGCGATCGGTGTCGACGCGCTCATCGGCTTGCAAGACGCGGACGGCCGCGAGCACGTCTCTTGCATCCGCACCGCCGGGATCGAAGCGCGCGGCGAACTCTTCGCCGTAGCCCTCGCATCCTCGCACTTCGGGAGCGAGCACGACGTAGCCGCGCCGGATTGCCTCCTCGATCCAGGGGCGATAGCGCTCGGCGTCGAAGCAGGCCTCGCCGTGAAGCCACACCAGCCCCGCGCGCCGCCCGGGCCCTTCTTTCCCCACGAAGCGATAGGCGGGGATCTCGAGCCCGTCCTCGGACTCGAAGCGGATCTTCTCGGCCAGGATCTCCGGACCGAACCACTCGGCGAGCTTCCCATCGTGAGCACGCTTGGCCGCGATGGCGAGGGTGGCCGGGTCTTCGCTCGGCGCCCCGATCAGGTCCAAGCCCAGATCGCGGCCCTTTTCGACCGCCGGCACACCGCGCTCGAGCCAGACGGGTGGCGGCGCATCCATCAGATAGTGATCGAAGAACTGCTGCAGCCTCACCGACCAATCGCGTCGATTGTGGTCGCGCGTCAGGCCGTGCTGCTCGCCGTTGTAGTTGAAGAGCCAGGCAGGCTTGCCGAGTCGCCGCAGCCCGACGAACAGCTCGATGCCTTGATACCACGGCACGGCGCCGTCCTCGTCGTTGTGCAGGATGAGCAGAGGCGTGGTGACGCTCTCGAGCCAGAAGACCGGAGAGTTCTCGATGAAGTGCAGCGTCTCGTCCCAGAGCGTGCCACCGATTCGGCTCTGCGTGCGCTCGTACTGGAACATCCGGCTCATGCCCGACGACCAGCGAATACCACCGTAGGCACTCACCATGTTGCTGACCGGCGCACCGGCCTCGGCGGCTGCGAACAGGTCGGTCTTCGTCACGAGGTAAGCGACCTGGTATCCGCCCCAGCTATGGCCTTGGACACCGATGCGCTCGCGATCGACGAAGCCGCGATCGATCAAGGCCGAGACGCCGGGCAGGACCGCATTCAGCGCGCTCAGCCCCGGGTATCCGGTCTTGTACGGGATGTCGGGCACGAAGACGACATAGCCACGGCTGACGTAGAAGCTGTAGTTGACGCTGGCCCGCGCAGGCGCCGGTGTGACGTAACGGTGGAGTGCGTCCGAGTTCTTTTCATAGAAGTAAACCATCATCGGGTAGCGCCGGCTCGGATCGAAGCCTTCGGGCTTGTAGAGCAGTCCCTCGAGCTCGACGCCGTCGAGCGACGTCCAATGCGTCAGCTCGGCCGTTCCCCAGGAGTACTCCGACTGCTGCGGATTCGCGTGGCTGATCTGCCGGGCGTCTTGAAGATCGAGGTCACTGACCCAGAGATCGGGGAACCGCTCGAAGGTCTCCTGCGTGAAGAGCAGCCGATCTCCGTCCTCGGCACGCCGCGGCGTGGAGAACCGAGCGGCCGCCTCGAGGAGCTGCTTCGGCTGGGTCGTGCTCCGGATCCGGTCGCGCGCGAAGCCCTCGTCCTTGGTCTTCTCCTCGAAGGTCGAGAGCAGGAACGGCTCGTCGAGCGGAACGGCCCGCTCCTCTCGATCGAGACGGATCCTGCGGTACCTCGTGCCGGTCGCGCGACCGACGCCTTCGGTGATGCAGACCGGCGGCCAAAGGCCGTCCGGGCTGACCGCCCACAGATCGAACGCGTCGTACACCAGGAACATCTGGTCGTCCGTGGCCCAGCCGGGACTGCCCCAAGGTCGAGGAATGGATGGCGTGTCGCCCTCGAAGTTCCAGACCGGATGCGGGAGGTGCTCCGTCAGGTCGACCGTCTCTCCCGACTCGATCGAGTAGGCGAGCCAGCTCCTCTCGTTTCCGTCCCACCAAGTGACGTAGCGCCCTTCGGGCGAGAGCGACGCCGAAGCCTGGACGTCTTCGAGGATGGGCTCAGCGCGGCCCGTCTCCACGTCAATGATGTAATGATCATAGTATCGCGGCGAGTCCCAGGAGATGCGCTGC
>JAVJTD010000255.1:0-5054 GCA_040219065.1 Planctomycetota bacterium | reverse complement strand
GGGGAGCGGCTGCTGAGCGGGGAGCTGCTTCCTCGCCGGTGCCACCGATCGAATTGGGAGGCGCAGAGCAAGGGGCCACTCGGAGTGCGCTGTCGTCGCACGGCCCGCCCCGGCCCAAGCTCGCTCGAGCAGAGCTCTCACCAACAGACGCGGTCACCAGCTCGCTCGATTTGGGCACTCCATCGCCCTCGGGCCCGGTTTCACCACTTGCCTGCTCCGCCGGTCGGCCGGCGGGGGCGCGGCTGACCTGAAACTAGTGACGTCGTCGTTCGGACCGCCGGCTTCAAGCCGGTCTCCGTGTCCTCCATCCAAGCGCCTCGGAGAGGGCCCAAACCTCACATCCGAAGCTCCGTGGCTCGATGCTGACGGGTGCGATGCACCACGGGCCCATCAGAGTTGAGAGTTCAGCGTTGGGTGTTAAGCCGTTGGAAGTTCGGAGAGGCCCAAGCTCGCTCGTGGGAGCCCTCACCAAGAGACTCGGTCTCTGGCTCGCTTCGACTTGGGCACTCCATCGCACAGTTTCACCACCTGCATGCTCCGCCGGGGACGCCTCAGATCTGCAGACGTTCTCGGTGGCCTCGCCTGGGACGAGTCAGCGGCCAGCTCGACTCTCTCCGATCATCAAGATGAGCTCTCGCTCTCCCTCTCCGAGACGAAGGACCACTCGGAAGCCTTCGGATTCGGCGGCCGCGAGCCAGCCGCGCTCCTCTTCGTCGCCGGTCAACACCAGGAGCTCCGCATCGCTTCGCGGAGAGTCGGCGTCCGGCCGGATCTCCACCCAGGTGGCACGCGCGTAATGAGCGACGCGAGGCCGGGTCGTCGCCAGAGTGCGGTCCGGGCCGAAGCGCCGCGCGATCTCGTGACCCATCTCGCGGAGCATGAGCTTGTCGTCGCGTGTCGGGCGAGCGTTCTTGATCAGGGCCGGGACGAGGGCGAGTGCGAGGAGCAGCCCATATCGCCAGGCCTTGGAATGGGGCTTGGGTAGCTTGCGCGCGGCGAGCTCCCAGCCGACGGCGGCCCAAGGGGTCGAAACCGCGAGGATCGGGATCAGATGCCGCCGCGACACGTAGCCGTGCGTGCGGGCGAGCCCGGAGAGGAGCGCGAGGTGAATCCCGGCCGTGAGGATCGTGGCCCAGAAGAATAGGTCGCGCGGCTTGCGGGCACCGCTGATCCACCCGATGAGGGCGAGCAATAGATAAGTGGGAAAGAGCGTCGAGAAGAGGTGGGCGAGGACGCTCTGCCCCCCCTCGCCCGAGGCGGCGTGCGACGCGAGGTCGACCATGTCCTTCTTCTGACTGAGCGTGACCTCACCGCGAGCGTGCGTCAGCCATCCGAGGTACGGCAGCGCGCACACCGCGACACCCAGCGCGAGAGCTCCTGCCGTCAGGAGGGTCCGCCGCCGGGAGCCTCGATCTTTGAACAGGGCGACACCGAGCAAGAGCATCGTGACGACCGCGGCTTCGCCGCCTTCGGGCCGAGTCAGGTAGGCGAGCCCGGACAGGAGGCCGGCGATGGCGCCTCGCAAGGCGCCGCCCGCCAGAATCGCGGGGAGACCGACCGCGAGGCTGCTCATCCAGAGGAAGGTACACAAGGGATCGGAGAGAACGTCGGCACCGAAGCGCATCGGGTAGGGATCACACGCGACGAATAGGGCCGTCGCCAGTGCGACGCGCGGCGGCCCCAGACGACTCGCGATGCTCGCCATTGGAAAGACGAGCGCCGCCGAGGCGAGCTGTGCGATCCAGCGGCCAGCGGTCTCGAAGCCCAGGCCCAGGCCTCCGAGAGCGGCGATCCCTGCACTGTAGAGGGGATGGAAATCGTGAGACAGGGCGATCGAGACGTCACCCGACTGCCAGAGCCGGGCCAGCCGGATGAAGGTCGTTCCATCCACCGAGAGGATCGGTGTGAGCTCGCCGCGCAGCCACCGCAGTAGCAACGCGATCAGGAAGATGCCGGTGAGGAGCGGCCAGTAGAGACGCCTCGTCGATCGAGTCGATTGGCTCGAGGCGAGGTCCTCAACACTCATGGAGTCGTCCCGATCGCTTCAACCGATTCGAGCGACCGAACGTGCCATCGGGGCGAGACGGCGTCCGTTCCCGATCGTCCGCGGCAAGAGGTCTGAGCAAGGAGCTTCTGGAGATGTGCGCTGGCAATCGTCGGCGGCAGAGCCAGGGGCCATCGAGACGTGTGCCTTGACGTCCTGTGATCCGGATGGACGCGGGGGAGGGCTTCTCGAGCGCCTCCCCCGGCTCCTCGGTCCGACTCAGCGGTCGCCGCTCCGGCCGCGGCCACCGCGTCGACCTCGTCCGTTCTCGAGCCGGTCCAAGTTGTTCTCGGCGTCTCTCAAGGCGACCTCGAGCTCCTGGCGCACCTCGGTCGTCAACACCGGGCTCTCGAGCTGCTCCTTGGCGAGCTCGATCGCGCGACGGTACATCTTCTTCGCCTCAGCCAGGTCGTTCTTGAGGTGGTAGTGCTGGATGAGGGCGCAGTCATTGAGCAGGCGAGGGTCGTCGGGCTTCAGCTCGAGCGCCTTGCGGTAGGCTTGGTAGGACTGCTCGTACTGCTCGGTGTCGCGGGCGAGGAGAGCGAGGTTGTTCCACCAATCCGCATTGTCCTCCACCAACTGGGTGACCTCGGCGAAGAACTCGCGACCGGCATCGAGCTCTTGATCGCTGACGAAGCGGCCTCCGAGGAAATCGACCATCGAGCGGACCTCTTCGACGTCGGGGGCGAGCTTCACTGCCGCGAGGACGAGCTCGGACGCCTTCTCCCGGTTGGAGTCGACGGTCTTTTGGGCCTGCTGCAGCTTCACTTTGGCGAGCTGGGGCTTGACCCACTCGGCGTAGCTCTCGTCCTTGGCGATCGCGGATTGTAAGGAGAACTCGGCCTGAGAGAGCTGACCGTTATTGAGCAGCGCGTAGCCGCGGTAGTACAGGACGGCGGCGCTCTCGGGGTGGGCTGCGATGAGACGATCGTAGAGCTCGATCAGCGGGTTCGAGTTGTCTTCTTGGTCATTGCCGAGGAGCTGGAAGAGCGTCGTGTGGACCCCCGGTTGTGAAGGCTCGATGCGGAGCGACTTCTCGTAGATCTCGACCGCCTTGTCCTGCTCTCCACCGATGGCCCAGCAGTAGGCGAGGCCATTGAGCGCCGAGAGGTTCTTCGGATCGATCTCGACGGCCTGAGCGTATGTCTCACGGGCGGTGTCGAGCCGAGTCGAGTCGTCCTGGTTCTCGACGTAGAGCTGATACTGGATTCCCCCGAGGACGAGGCGATGGTCGACGTTCTCGGGCTCGATCTCGACGGCCTTCTTCGCCGTCTCCGCGGCCTCGGTGATCTGACCGCCCTGGAACTGCGCCCGGGCGAGCAGGGCGAGGTTCTCGCCGGTCTTGGGCTCGAGGTCGACGGCCTTCTGGAAGTACTCGGCCGCGTCGCGATAGGAGGCCACGATGAAGGTCGCCGAGACGCCTTGGCTGGCGAGCGCTTCGGCCTGCATCAGGGTCGCTTCACCGAGCAAGCGCCAGAGCACCGCCTTCTTCGGGTGCTCCTTGGTGGCCGGACCCAAGCGGTCGATGGCGGCGTCGTAGTCGGCTTCTTCGAGGGAGGCCTTCGCGCGCGAGACGATGGCGTCGATGTCATCGGCGGTCGCGAGGCCTTGAAGCAGGCAGATGACGAGGCTGGCGGAGAGGAAGGTTCTCATCGGGTCTCCTGTCTGTCGGGGCCGCTCGGGCCCCGAGCTATTCTCGAACGGACGCGCCTCGGAGCGTGCCCGGTACCACTTTCATGCGGGTTCGTCTCAGCGGCCGTCGTCTCCATCGCCCGAGCTTTTGTCCTCGCCGAGGGCCTGCTCGATGCGACGACGATACTGGACCGCCGCGGGTCGCTGAGGCTGGATCTCCAGCAGCTCGTCACAGATCGGCTTGGCTTCCTCCCAGCGCTCTTGTTGAACGTAGAGGAGCACCAGGTTTTCCATCGCGTCGCCGAAGGTGATGAAGGCTTCGTCGCGGACGGCGGGATCCTGCGTGCTGTCTTCGTACACGTCTCGTCCCAGTCGCCAGGACCGATAGAACATGTCCTCGGCCCGATCGAGGTCGCGATCGAGGTGATACAGGAGGATCAACGCCAGATCATTGATGATGCGCGCGTCGTTTGGAGCGAGCTCGAGCGCCCGCTCGTAGGCCTGGTACGACTCTTCGTATTTGCCGGTCTCCCGGCAGAAGAAGGCGTAGTTGTTCCACCAATCGGCCCGGTCCTCGTACATCGAGGTGACCTTGGCGAAGAAGCGTCGTCCGGCCTCGTTGCTCTCGGAGACCTGCGACGCGCCGAGGCTGCCGACGCCTTGCACGGCCGAGTCGTGACCCGGATCCGCATCGAGGGCGCGCAGGTAGTAGCTGAGCGCCATCTCGGTGTCGCCGTCGGCTTGGGCTCGAGCCCCTTGTGAGACGAAGCATTCGGCGATCTGGCTGCGGGCGCCGGCGGTGAACTCGGGGTTGGCCTGAGCCGAGCGGCGGTAGGCCTCGATCGCGGCGTCCCAGTTCTCACGCTGCAGCTCGGTGTAGCCGAGGTACCACATCGGCGTCGCCTCGCGGCCTGCCTGACGCTCAGCGACTTGCCGGAGGAAGCCGGCGAGCTCGTCGAGGCGATCTTCGCTGCTCATGGCGCTGTAAAGCGGACCGTAGAGCCCGCTCGCGCTCGCATCCCTCTCGATGCCTTCGGTCAACGCCGAGCGCGCGGCCTCGAGGTCCTCTCGCCAGCGGTGCGCTTCGGCGATCTTCTGATAGGAGTAGGCTTGGTACCGGCTGAGCGTGTCTCCGCCAGCGCTCTCGGCGATGGATCGGTAACCGGCGACGGCCTCGTCCCAGTGACTGGACGCGGCGTCCTCGTCTTGCTCGCGCAGATTGGTGTACAGGCTGAGGTGAAGGTCGGCCTTCGCCGCCAGCAGCGCCTCGTTTCGCGGAAAGCGTCCGAGCCCCTTTTCGAACGAGGCGAGGGCTTCCTCGAAGCGGTACATGTTGAATTGCGCCTGGCCGCGTCCGATCCAGGCCTCGGGGCGCTGG
>JAVJTD010000249.1:0-8845 GCA_040219065.1 Planctomycetota bacterium | reverse complement strand
CTCGCCGCTAAGGCGTGGATCGATCGGACAATGGGTGTCGGCGTTGAAGGTGCCCGAAGGCCGCATCGAGCAGCGATCGCTGGCCGAGTGCTACCGGCTCCTCTGCGAGGTCGGGCGGGACGAGAAGCCCGATCGCCGAGCGGTCAGCGGTCGGGAGCTGCTGGAGGCCTTGCCCGCCTATCGGAACAAGGTCGTCGGTCACGGCTCGGCGCGCACGCCCGGGTTCTACCAGGATGCCGGCGAGATCCTGCTCGGTGCGCTCGATGCGGCCTGGGACGCGGAGCTCTTCCTGCCGCCGACGGGCAAGATGCTCTTCGTCGGAACCGTAGCGCTGCAGGGCGGAGAGGGTCGCCGGGCGCACGTGCTCGATCTGACCGGCGAGATCCCGCGGGTGCTCGCGCAAGGCGGCACTGCGGTCGGACCCGACATCGAGCCGCATCGCCTGTACTGGCGCGGCGGCGACGAGTGGCGGAGCCTCTATCCTTGGCTGCTCTTCGACGAGGAGACCGAGAAGCTCTACTGCTTCAACGGTCAAGGCCGCCGTGCCGAGTACCTCGACTACGGCTCGGGCGAGATCCTGCGGGGGGACGCACTCGCGGACCTGGCGCCCACGCTGGAGGCCGATCTCGATGGGCTCTTCACCGCACCACCCGAAAGGCCAAAGCCAGAAGCAGCTCCAGAAGGCGAGCACTTCGCCGAGTTCCAGATCCTGGGCAAGCTGGGCGAAGGGGGCATGGGCGAGGTGTACCTCGCCGAGCAGTCGACGCTGGGGCGAAGAGTCGCCCTGAAGCTGCTGCCGAAGCACTTGGCGCAGGACCCGGTCGCGCTGGCGAGGTTTCGGCGCGAGGTCGCGGCACTGTCGCGTTGCGAGCATCCCAACGTCGTGAAGATCCTGACCTCGGGGATGCGCGAGGGCGTGCCCTTCTACGCGATGGAGTACGTCGAGGGCGCCGACCTCGAGGACGTGGCGAAGGCGCTCTCGAAGACGGGCGACTTCAGCTCGGCAGTGTCGACGGCGTGCGAGGCGGCGCGCCAGGAGCGGCAAGCGCTGTTCGAGAATGTGCCCGCGGTGCCCCGAACGACCGTGCATGCGCAGGCTGGCGGCGATCGCTTTCTCGAGGTGGCCCGTTTCTTTCGCGACGCCGCTCTGGGCGTCGATCACTTGCATCAGCACGGCATCATCCACCGCGATCTCAAGCCGGCCAACGTGATGATCACGGCCGCGGATCATCGCGCCGTCGTGATGGACCTCGGTCTGGCGGCGATGGAGAATGCCTCGGTCTCGCTGACGGTCGACAAGGCGCAGGTGCTCGGCACGCTGCGGTACATGCCGCCCGAGCAGCTCCAGCGGAACCTGCTGTCGCTCGACCGCCGCGCGGATGTGTACTCGCTCGGCGCGACGCTCTACGAGCTGATCACCGACCGGCCCTTCTTCGACGGCGACACCCAGGCGCGTCTCATCGAGCAAGTGCTGCGCGAGCAGCCTGTCCCGATCGAGAAGGTCAACCGCAGCGCCCCGCGCGACCTAGCGACCATCGTCCGCAAGGCCACTGACAAGGACCCCAGGCTCCGCTACGACACGGCCGCCGAGCTGGCGGGGGATCTCGAGGCCTTCAGTGAAGACCGCCCCATCAGCGCGAGAGCTCCGAGCCTCGTCTACGTGCTGCGCATGGCGATCCGCCGGCACAAGGGCGTGGCAGCGGTCGTGGCCGCGGCGTTCGTCGTGATCGTCGTGGGAACGATCGTGGCCTTCCGCCAAGTGACGGGGGCGCGGGATGATGCTCAAGACAACGAGGCAAAAGCGCGGACGATCCTCGACGAGGTGCTCGATCTCTCGCTCTCTGCGACTCTCGAAGACCTCCAAAGAGAGGCCGAGGGGTTCGATCCGCTCGGAGGGCTGCAGCTCGTGGCCCAGATGGAGGATTGGATTTGGCGTGGTGAGGCGTTGCGACCGGAGCTGGATCGACTTCGAAAGAAGCTGCAAGTGCTAGAGCCTCAACGAGCGGAGGATGTCTCAAGAAGGACCGGTGCCCGGGATTCCAAGCAATCGCTGGGTCGAATGTGGGATGAGCGCGGCGGCGGCAATGAGTGGGAGGCAAACTACCGCGAGGAAGGACAAGAGCCGCTCTCTCAACTTCAAGACTGGTTGGAGATCCTGACGTTTGAGCAGCGCGAGTGGCGGCTTCGGGCGCTGACCAAGCTGGTCGAGGAACTGAACGCATTCTTTGCGGTCCCTGCGGAGGTACCTCCGCTCGCGAAGCTCGGCACGAGTCTGGCCGAGGTCCGCCATCGTCTCGAGCACCTCCGCGGGATGATCCGGCAAACGTTGGAGAGCGACGACGCCCGTCGCCGGTGGGAAGAGGCGATTGCCGACATCGCCCGGCTGCAAGTCTACGGCGGTTTGAAGCTCGAGCCGCAGTACGGGCTGCTTCCCATCGGTAAGGACCCCCGATCGGGTCTGTGGGAGTTCTCGCACCTGGAGTCCGGCGACGAAGCCCTGCGTGGCGAGGAGGGCCGGATCCGGATCGAGGAGAACATGAGCTTGGTGTTCGTCCTGCTACCCGCTGGCGAGTTCTGGATGGGCGCGCAAGATGAAGATCCGAATCGGCCCAACTATGATGTGAATGCCTATGACCGCGAGTCACCGGTCCGCCGCGTGGCGCTCGACGCCTTCTTTCTCTCGAAGTACGAAGCCACTCGCCGCCAGTGGCTCGTGCTGACCGGGGACGATCCTGCCGACGACAAGAACGACTGGCGGAATCCCGTCGAGCTAGTCTCGTGGGACGAGTGCGACGCTACCCTCTCCGCGATCGGGCTCGAGCTGCCGACCGAGGCCCAATGGGAGTATGGAGCACGGGCCGGCACCACAACGCCTTGGTCGATCGCCGCCATCGAGGAAGAGCTGAAGAGAGTCGCGGCGGTTGACGACGGCCATGAACATGGTCCGGGCCATGAACGTGGTCCGGTCGGGCGCTACCAGCCGAATCCGTTCGGCCTCCAGGACGTGCACGGCAGCTTGTGGGAATGGTGCCGCGACGAATGGCGCGACTACGAGATCGACCCTCGAGCCGGCGATGGCCTGCGCCCGGTCAAGTGGGGCACCCAAGAGCACGTCCACCGCGGTGGCAGCGTTTTCGACACCGCCGAGTTCGCGCGTTCGGCGTACCGAGCGTTCTTCTCGTCGGACACCCGCTACGCCCTCCTCGGACTCCGTCCCGCTCGTTCTGAGCGGTGAGCGGTGATTCGGTAGCCGGTTTGCGTAGTCGGGGATTTGGTTGCCGGCTCGTTGAGTCAGCGGTGACTCGGTGGCCGGTCTGGGACCCGGCGCAAAGGGTCTTTGTTTCGAGCGCTCCGCTCCGAGCGAAGCCGGAGCGTGAGCGCCTTCTGGGAGGCATCGGAAGTCGCGCCGAGCGATGCCGTGCGCCGAGGGATCGGCTCCGCTCCGTGCGAAGCCGGAGCGCGAGCCGGCTAGGCGCGAGCACGCGCCGTGGCTCGCGGAGCGAGCAGCGGCCGCCGAGGGGCCGGCGAGCATCCTCGGCCGGGAGGGCTTCGCCCGAACTGGCCTTCGCTGGAGCCGAGGCGAAGCCGGCTCCCGCCCCGCGGCGAGCGCAGCGATGCCGCCCGCCGCGCGAGTTCGTCGCACGGCCCGACGACGCGAACGTCGATCTTGGGCCTGTCACCAGGTGCGGAGGGCATTCGGCCCGTTGGATTTTCCCGAGTCTCGTTTGCTAGGCCGCTAGCCTTGCTCGCCAGCCGAGCGCCACCACGCGACGAAGGACTTCGCCAGATCCCCGGGCTCGCTGAACCACACATCGACGTGGCCGGCGCACCAGGGAAGCCAGGCGGCTTCTCCTGCTCTTTCCACGCGGCCCAGAATTGCGAGGCGATCGGCGTCGATCTGCAGCACGCGCTCGGGATCGAGGCCGTCCGCTCGCAGTCGTTCACCGACTGCCTCGACCACCGCTTCGAAGCGTTCGGCAGTCCCTTCTTCGAGTACCGTGCCCATGTCGGGCCGACGGCCATCGGCGTCAGTGAGCCCGTACTCCTTGGCGAGTGTCCAGGTGGCGAATGACTGGCCGCTCTTCGCCAGCACGAAGGGATCGGCAGCCAAGGCTGCCACCGCGCGTCCGACCAGCCACGGCGACTCGGACTCGGCGAAGCTCGGGTCCTTCTCGATCGCGTCTCGCCAGCTCTCCTCCGTGACACCGAAAAGCTCGAGCACGGCCTCCGAGCGCAAGAACCCTGGCGAGAGGGCCACGGCCGCGATGTGGTGATCGCGAAGCTCCTGGGCCATGCCGAATGCGAGTCGCATGACCGTCGTCTTGACGAGGTCGTAGAAGAGGTTGCCTCGATAGTGCCGATTCACGATCGAATCGCCGTCCGTGATCTCGACGACGAGGCCGCCCGGGTGGCCGTGCATCAGCGGCACGCCGTGGCGCGCCGGGAGGAGCTGAGTATGAAGCGCTCGCTCGATGAGCTGGAAGCCCTTCTTGACGTCGAGCTCCCAGAACGGCTTCCCCCATTCCGTCAGCTCGTCGCCGCCCCAGATGTCGTTGACGAGGATGTCGATCCGCCCCTGCTCCGAGCGAATGCGCTCCATCAGAGACACGACCTGCGCCTCTTGGGTGTGGTCGACCTGCACGGCGATCCCATGCCCGCCCAGGGCCGTGACCCGCTCGGCCGTCCCCTCGATCGTCTCGGGACGATCACCTGCCGGCTTCCCGCGCACGCTCCGCCCCGTGCAGTAGACGGTCGCACCCGCCTTGCCGAGCATGCAGGCGATGCCGCGGCCCGCACCGCGTGTCGCCCCGGCGACGAGCGCGATCTTGCCCGAGAGCGGTGTGAAGTCGGTCATGGGCAAACTCCCTGACGATTGGCCATCCTGGTCTTCGAGCATAACAGTCGGACCGCTGAGGTCGATCGTGACAGAATCTCCGCTTCGAGCTCGCGGGCATCTCCCGTTCGACCCGTTGGGTGGATGATGCTCGAGCTTCGGACGACTCTCCAGAACGAGGCCGAGCCCACCCCGAGGGCGGGCTCGCTACTCGCTCCCCTGGCTCGCACCTTCCGGGGTCGCGACTTCGATCGGAGATCTCTGGCTGTCAGTCTTCCAGCGGGGCCGGCAGCGGATCGTTGGCCTTGCGTAGTTCGAGACGGTATCGCCTTGATCTCCGTACACACCGGCCAGTCGATCGAGATCCTCATACTCCCAGCCACGAACGAGGAAAGCGGCGATGAGCAGGGCTGCGAAGCTTCAGGTCTTCATCGGTTCTTCCTCGAGTCGGATGGGTGCGAGTGAGCCGCTGTCGTGTTGCGGTTCCGGGGCCCATTCGAGACTCGCGACCGAATCCGCAGAGTTCTTTGCGAGCCACCAATGAAAAAACCGACCCGCCGGGGTGCCCGGCGGGTCGGTGTCGTTTGGAAGATTCCGTGCTCGCTTCGAGGTGAGGACAGAATCCTCGGGCTCAGTTGCGAACCTCGAGGTCGAAGCGGTCGAGGTTCATGACCTTGTTCCAGGCCGCGACGAAATCGTTCACGAACATCTCCTTGGCGTCGTCGGAGGCGTAGACCTCGGCGATGGCACGGAGCTGCGAGTTCGATCCGAAGATCAGATCGACCGCAGTGCCCGTCCACCGGACGTCGCCACTTTCCCGGTCGAAGCCTTCGAAGGTCTGGTCACCCTTCGAGGACTGTCGCCACTGGATGTCCATGTCCAACAGGTTGACGAAGAAGTCGTTGGTGAGCGTCTCGGGGCGGTCGGTGAAGACGCCGTGCTTCGCCTTCTGGAAGTTGGCGTTCAGCGTGCGCAGGCCGCCGACCAAGGCCGTCATCTCGGGCATCGAGAGCGTGAGCTGGCGGGCCTTCTCCACGAGCATCTCGGGGGAGGTCTTGTCGTAGCTCCCGCCATAATAATTGCGGAAGCCGTCCGCCTTCGGCTCGAGGACCGAGAACGACTCGGCATCGGTCATCTCGGCCGTGGCGTCGGTCCGACCCGGAGAGAACGGGACGGTGACAGGGTGACCCGCCTTCTTGGCGGCCGTCTCGACAGCAGCACAGCCGCCCAGGACGATGAGGTCGGCGAGGGAGACGTTCTTACCACTGGACGCGTTGAAGTCTTGTTGAATCGACTCGAGAGTCGAGAGGACCTCTTGGAGTCGCTTCGGCTCGTTGACCTCCCACCCCTTCTGCGGCGCGAGACGGATGCGGGCGCCCTTGGCGCCACCCCGCATGTCGGTGCCGGGGTAGGTCGAGGCCGAGGCCCAGGCGGTCGAGACGAGATCCGAGACCGACAGACCCGAGTCCATGATCTGACTCTTGAGCTTCGCTTGCTCTTGATCGTCGATGAGAGCGCTATCCGCAGCGGGCACGGGGTCCTGCCACAGTTGCGGCTCGGGGACGTCGGGGCCGAGGAGGCGAGAGTGAGGACCCATGTCGCGGTGAGTCAGCTTGAACCAGGCGCGAGCGAAGGCCGCCTCGAACTCCTTCGGGTTCTCGTGGAACCGCTTGGAGATCTTGGCGTAGGCCGGGTCCATCTTCAGCGAGAGATCCGTCGTAAACATGATCGGCTTGTGGGTCTTGGACGGGTCGTGTGCATCTGGCACGGTCGCCGGAGCGTCCTTGGGCGTCCACTGCTGCGCGCCGGCCGGGCTCTTGGTCAGCTCCCACTCGTAGTTGAACAAGTTGTTGAAGTAGTCGTGGGACCATTGGTCCGGCGTGAAGGTCCAAGCGCCTTCCAAGCCGCTCGTGATCGTGTTCTCGGCATTACCACTCCCGTAGGAATTCCTCCAGCCGAGGCCCTGCTCCTCGATTGGAGCCGCTTCGGGCTCAGCACCCACGTACTGGCGAGGATCCGCGGCCCCGTGTGCCTTGCCGAGTGTGTGGCCACCCGCGATGAGTGCGACGGTCTCCTCGTCGTTCATCGCCATTCGAGCGAAGGTCACCCGGATGTCATGGGCGGCCGCGACCGGATCCGCCTTACCATTGGGGCCCTCGGGGTTGACGTAGATGAGTCCCATCTGCGACGCGGCCAAGGAATCCTCGAGCTCCCGGTCATCCGAGAAGCGCTTGTCGGCCAGCCATTCGTGCTCCGGTCCCCAATCGACGAGCTCGGGAGCCCAGACGTCCTCACGGCCGCCTGCGAAGCCCAGCGTCTCGAAGCCCATCGACTCGAGAGCGACGGTACCCGAGAGGACGATCAGGTCTGCCCAGGATATCTGGCGGCCGTACTTCTGCTTGATCGGCCAGAGCAGGCGACGTGCCTTGTCGAGGTTGGCATTGTCGGGCCAGCTATTCAGCGGTGCGAAGCGGATCGACCCGGATTCGGAGCCGCCGCGGCCATCGGTCACCCGATAGGTACCGGCGCTGTGCCAGGCCAGGCGAATCATCAGGCCACCATAGTGACCGTAATCTGCCGGCCACCACTCCTGAGAGGTGGTAAGGACCTCTTCGAGCTCCTTCTTCAGGGCCGCCAGGTCGAGCTTTTCGAACTCGGCCGCGTAGTCGAAGTTCGGGCCGTAGGGGTTGTCCTCCCCTCCGAGGACGCTCAGGTCGAGACGGTTCGGCCACCAGTCTTCATTGGTCCGCATGTCATCGGACTTCGTGTCGGCTGAAGACTCCATGCTGACGGGCGTCGTCGCCGACTCGTGAGCCGGGACCGCCGAGCCACCGAAGCTGAGGCCCGTGACCGGACAAACCGCCGGGCTCGAGGTCTCGGAGCCGTTCTCGACGGCTTCGTTCAGGATCGGCCCTTGACCCGGCGTTTCATTCGGGCTCGAGCAGCCGATCACGGCCACCGGCGTCACCGCGAGCAGGGCGAGCCAGTGCCAAAAGGATCGGGACAGGATAGCCTTCTCTTCCACAACTTTCTCCTCGTCTGCAGACGCGGGCCGGCTCCCCGACCCGCCATTGCATGAATGATCAGTTTTCCGTTTCGCCGGATTGTTCGAGGCAAGCCGGACACGTCCCCCAGAACGTCACCTCGGCCTCGTCGATTCGGTAGCTCGCCGGGAGAGAGGCATCCAAACAAGGTGCCTGGCCGACGGTACAGTCGACGTCCTCCACCTGGCCGCAGGTCCGGCAGACCAGGTGATGGTGGTTGTCACCCGCGCGCGGATCGAACAAGGCCGGCGAGCCGGCGGGCTGGATCCGGCGGATGAGGCCGTGGTCGGCGAGCGTGCCCAAGGCATCGTAAACGGCCTGGCGTGAGATCGACCCGATCTCGGATCGCACGTTCTCGTTAACGTCATCCGCAGTGCAGTGAGGTCGGGCCCAAACCGCTCGCAGCACGGCCAAGCGCTGCGCGGTAACTCGGAGGCCTCGATCGCGGATGAGTTGAGCTGGGTCGTTTCGCATCGCTGGCTTGATTATGTCCTTTCTTGGACTTTGTCAATAAACTTCCTCTCCTGGGACCGCGGCTCCCGAGTCCAGCACGGCCGCGGGACTCGGAGTTGCTTTGTTCGGGTCGCCAGCGGCGGACGTCCGACACTTCGCACGAACCACGGATCCGTATTCACGGAAAGCCAGTCCTCGGGCGGCCGAGCTGTCGCTACTCGGGTGAGGACGCATCAGGCATCCGAGAGTCGATCGAACAGACTTTGGAGCTGATTGCCGCCGGCGCCTTCGAAGGCAGTGTGGAAAGGGGCGCTCGTGTGTCTCGACGACGGCCGACCCTCTCCCCTGACCTGAAACCACTGGGAATGCCACATTCGGACCGCCGGCTTCAGCCGGTCTCCGTGTCCTCCTTCCAAGCGCCTCGGGGAGGACCCAGCCCTCACATCCGAAGCTCCGTGGCTCGATGCTGCGGGGGACGGAGTGTCCGCTTAACGACGCGCGACCGAAACCAGAG
>JAVJTD010000247.1:0-2359 GCA_040219065.1 Planctomycetota bacterium | reverse complement strand
CTCGCCGCTGGCATTCGAGAGCTCCACGGAGCCGATCGACTTCACGCGCTCGGACGCACCGACCATTCCGGGTGTGGTGATCGAGGGCGTTCTCGGCGAAGGCGGGCAAGGCATCGTCTACCGGGGAAGGCAGAGCTACCTCGATCGGGATGTCGCGGTCAAGGTCCTCGGCCACCGGGGACGCGACTTCGCCGCCCGGTTCCGCAGGGAAGCCAAGATCCTCGCCGGGCTCTCACACCCGAACATCGTCGCTTGCCATCAGGCCGGAGTCACCGAGGACGGCGATTGCTTCCTCGTGATGGAGCTGATCGATGGCCCCAATCTCCGCCACTGGCTCAATCGCAACGGCCCGCTCTCGCTCGACGACGCCCGGCGCGTTTGCCGGGACCTCGCCGCGGCGCTCGAGCACGCTCACAGAGCGGGCATCATCCACCGAGACGTCAAGCCCGAGAACGTGCTCCTGGCGCCGACGGACCGGGGCGGTGCGTTCCCGTTCGACGTGAAGCTGACCGATCTCGGCCTGGCGCGCCCGCAGGCGCGGACCGAGACGAACCTCGACATGCATCTGACCTCGAAAGGGATGATGCTGGGCACGCCGCAGACGATGGCGCCCGAGCAGTTCGAGGACCCGGACAGCGCGGATCATCGCACCGACATCTACGGGCTGGGCTGCATCTATTATCATATGCTCACCGGCCAGCCCGCGTTCCGTACCGCCACGGTCGAAGCCACCATCGCCCGTAAGATGTCGCCCGATCCGCCGAACGTCGCGGACCTGAAGGCGGGGGTGCCGCGACCCGTCGTCGACCTCGTCCGGCGCATGCTCGCGCGGGAGCCCGGCGATCGTCCGCAGAGCTACACCGAGCTCCGCCGTGCACTGGATGGACTCGGGCGAAGAGGAGCGGGTCGTCGGACGAAGGTGTGGGCCTGGGCTGGTGCGGGGATTGTCGTGGCAGCGGTCATCCTCGCGTGGACGGTGTTCGGCGGTTCCAGACCTCGCGCGATCGGTCCGAGCCAGGCGAGCGAAGGTGATCGCATCGAGCTCGGGATCGAAGGCGGTGAAGGAAGATTGCTCGTCTGGCGACAGGCTCGAGCCGAGGGCGAGCCGGCTGTGGACCTCGGCGAGCCCGGATCCTTCGTGGTGCCTCAGGCGAAGGGCCCGTATCGGTTGACGTTCGAGCTCGTCGACGCGGAGACCGATGCGGTCGAGGATGCGCTCACGATCGCGATCGACGCCGAGGACGATCCTCCCTTCGTGCGCCTGCTCGCCGCGCAAGAAGCGGATCCCGGTTCCGAGGTGGTCTTCGATCCAACGATCCACGATCCCGAGAGCGCCGCACTCGAGCTCGCCTGGAGGCAGGTGTCGGGTGCAAAGGTCGTCCTGAGTCAGGGAGAGGATAGGCGAGCGACCTTCCGAGCACCGCGTCATCTTCGCAATGCCGACCTCGAGTTCGAGCTGAGCGTCTCGGATGGCAAGAGCACGATCAACCGCCGCGCGCACGTCATCGTTCGACCGGAAGGAGCCTTCGAAGGCTCGCGGGATCTCCTGCCCGAGCTGCTCGCTGGCAAGACCACCGCCGATCGCGGTAACTGGACCTCGAGCGAGATCGAAGAAGGCAGCGTGCTGTGCGCAGCGAAGGACATCGGTGAGCTGGGCCAGGATCTTCCCAGCGGTGCCTGGGAGCTGAGAGGCCGCCTGCACGTGATGCCCGACCCCGACGTCCGAGCCGGCCTCCGCATCGAGATCGCTGACAACCTGGCCGCTACCCTAGCCGTCTCGCTCGCCGATGAGACCAATATGACCAGTCGACTGAGCGCCATCATCGAAGAGCGAAGGGACGGTGCCTGGAGCCCCAGCTCCACACTCCTCCTCACCACGATCGGGAAGATCGAGTCCGACGGCATCGACGAGCCCGCGCCGATCGACTTCATCTGGACCGTCGAGCCAGAGGGACTGCTCCTGAGAGTCGGGAAGAAAGGGACGGAAGAGCAATCCTTCCGCGAGCACCGCTTCCCCTGGACCGACCTCGGCACCCACTACGCCCCGAATCGCCTCACCCTCTGGGTCCAAGACGGCGTCGCCTGCTTCTGCCAGGCGAGGCTGTCGTCGCGGTGAGATGGTCGTGCGTCGCTGATCCGTTCCACATCATGTATGAGGAGAGCAACACGGAGGGCACGGGGGACACGGAGAGTCTCACACGGAGGGCACGGGGGACACGGAGAGTCTCACACGGAGCGATCGACCTCCGACCTTCGGCCGGAACACTCATCCCCAGAGTGAATCTCCGTGCCCTCCGTGTGAGACTCTCCGTGTCCCCCGTGCCCTCCGTGTGAGACTCTCCGTGTCCCCCGTGCCCTC
>JAVJTD010000065.1:0-9461 GCA_040219065.1 Planctomycetota bacterium | reverse complement strand
GGTACCGCGACCGGCCATGTTGGTGGCGATGGTGACGGCGCCCTTGCGGCCGGCCTGGGCGATGATGTGCGCCTCACGCTCATGCTGCTTCGCGTTGAGGACGTCGTGCGGGATGCCGCGACGCTTGAGGAGGTCGCTGAGCTGCTCGGAGTCCTCGATCGCGATGGTACCGACGAGAGACGGCCGGCCCGCCTCATGGGTCTCCTGGATCTCGTCCAGGAGCGCTTTGATCTTCTCGCGCTTGGTGCGGTAGACGATGTCGGGGTAGCTCTGTCGCTTGAGCTCGCGGTTGGTCGGGATCGACATCACGTCGAGCTTGTAGATCTGATAGAACTCGGCCGCCTCGGTCTGGGCGGTACCGGTCATGCCGGCGAGCTTCTCGTAGAGCTTGAAGTAGTTCTGCAGCGTGATGGTCGCGAGCGTCTGCAGCTCTTCGCGCGCCTTGATCCTCTCCTTGGACTCGACTGTCTGGTGCAGGCCGTCGCTCCAGCGGCGACCGGGCATCAGTCGACCGGTGAACTCATCGACGATGATGATCTCGTTGTCCTGGACGACGTACTCTTTGTCGCGGCTGTAGAGGAAGTGCGCCTTGAGGGCCTGCTCGATGTGGTGCGGCCAGTCCATGTTGGCGCCGGTGTAGAAGCTGTCGACGCCAGCGAGCTGCTCGGCGCGCTCGATGCCCTCTTCGGTGAAAACGGCGGCGTGCTCCTTCTCCTTGATCTCGAAGTGCTCGTCCTTCTTGAGCTTCCTCGCGATGTTGTCGGCGAGGTAGTACTTCTCGGTGGAGCCGGTGGGCATGCCCGAGATGATGAGCGGCGTTCGGGCTTCGTCGATCAGGATGCTGTCGACCTCGTCGACGATCGCGAAGTAACGATCCTTTTGCACCTGATGCTCGGCGCGCACCTTCATATTGTCGCGCAGGTAGTCGAAGCCGAACTCGTTGTTGGTGCCGTAGGTGATGTCGCAGCCGTAGATCGGCAGGCGCTCCTGGCTGTCCATGCCGCCTTGGATCGACCCGACGGTCAAGCCGAGCCCTTGGTAGATGGGCGACATCCACTCGGCGTCGCGGCGGGCGAGGTAGTCGTTGACGGTGACGACGTGGACACCGCGTCCGGCGAGGGCGTTGAGGTAGGTCGGCAGGGTGGCGACGAGGGTCTTTCCTTCGCCGGTCGTCATCTCGGCGATCTTGCCCTGGTGGAGGACGACGCCACCGATGAGCTGGACGTCGAAGTGACGCATGCCCATCGTGCGCTTGCCCACCTCGCGAACGGCGGCGAAGGCCTCGGGCAAGAGATCGTCGAGCGTGGCGCCCTGCTCCAGGCGCTGCTTGAACTCGGGAGTCTTGGCGCGGAGCTGCTCATCGGTCAGCGACTGCATCGAGGACTCGAGCTCGTTGATGCGCTGAACGGTCGGCTCGATGGCCTTGAGAGCTCGGGTATTCGAGTCTCCGAAGACCTTCTTGAGTGACTTGCCGACCGAGACGGAAATGTTATCGAGAAAGCTCATCGCGTCTCATCCTGCCTGGAGATGCTGACCGCCCGGACCAGCGCCGTCGAGCCATCGCCGCCCGACCTGCGCCTCGCGAACCGCACAGTATAAGTTCTAGATCCTCGCCTTTCAGCAACTGGCCGGGTCCTTCGACCGAGATGCCGCGATCGGCAGTTCTCGGGACGGCCCGGTGGCGAGCTCCTGTTCGTTGAGGGAAGACCCGCGCGGCTTTCACCGCGCCGCGGGCAAATGCCCGGAACGGCCCGCTCCGTCTCTTCCTTTTCGTCGAGTCGCCGAGGCGGCTGAAGCGGCGATCGACTCAGCAAGCCTGCTGCTTGCTGTCGCGCAGATGATGCTGGACGAAGTGGATGAGCGTCTCGGCCTCATAGGGCTTGACGAGGAACCCATCGGCTCGCCCGATCTTCTCGATACGCTCGCTGCACGCCGTCGCCAGCAGAACCGGGATGTTCTGCGTATCCTTCGAGTCCTTCAGGCAAGCGCAGGCGTCGATGCCGTTCTGCTTCGGCATCTGGTAGTCCATCAGGATCAGGTCGGGATGCAGGCGATGGGCCAGCTCGACGGCCTCGTCGCCATTGATGGCCCGCACGACGGCGAAGCCGCGGGAGCAGAGGAGCTCCTCCACGGCGTCGATGATCTCGGGCTCGTCGTCGACCACCAGCACGGTCCGACCGTCGGGATTGCAGTCCGACCGCTTCGATCCGGCGCGCTGCTCTTCCTCGCGGACCACGCAGCGAAGGTCCCGGAGCGTCGGCAAGTCACTGGCTTGCCACCGGTCCTCGATCTGACACTTCAGCTCGGCGTTGAACTGCTTGAGCGCGATCCAGGCCTCGTAGTCGGGGTAACCCGGCTTGACCTCGATCTGGTCGTGGGTGTCGACGCTAAAAAAAAACTCGCCCCGCACCAGGTATTCGTGCAGGACGAGCTTCATGTTCGGATAGCTGCGATTCCCGAGTCGAAGGCTGTATCGGGCCATCGTTCGACCCATGACCTCTTCCTTCTCGTCGACGAAGAACTTCGCGAGAAGATCCTCGACGCAGTCGGCGGCCTGGCATTTCTCGAGGAGCTGCTTGGCCGATCCCCCACCGTCGTAGGCCAGCTCGAGGTAGAGCTCGATGGCCTGGTGGATCTTCGACTTGTCGAGTTGCTGCCACTTCATGGGGATTGCGCCAGAACGAGGCGAAGAACGTCGCCAATACGGGAATACGACTTGCTTTATAACGGTCTGCCGAGAGCCTCGGAAGAACGAAATCTCATGAGCCGCGCCCCGGCGGAGCCAGATTCGGCCTCCGTGCCGACGGACGGCCATTCCGCGGACCTTCGTCGCTGAGGATCGCTTTACAGAAGTGTCCGGATCCATCATCGGACGAAAGAGGCCCGAATCCGTAACCGGTGCGGGACCTCGAGTACGAACTGGCGTCCCCCCGGGCTCGAGCTCGCTCGGGGAGGGTCGCTTCGACGTCGATCGCCCTTGGCACGCCCGGCTTGCGCACTCCCATGACGTGGCGCTGGACTTGGCGATCAATACGGTCGGACTGCCCCGATGAGCTCTTTCACGGACTGGGCTCCGAGCTCTTCGAGGCGAGCGGGCAGGGCGTCGAGGATCCTGGGGATGATCGTCGGCTCGAGGTAATTCGCGGTGCCGACCTGGACGGCGCTGGCACCGGCGAGAAGGAACTCGATGACGTCATCGACGTCGCGGATGCCGCCGATGCCGATGACGGGCACGTCGACGGCGCGAGCGACCTCCCAGACCATCTTCAGAGCGACGGGCTTGATGGCCGGACCGGACAGTCCACCGAAGTTCGATCCGAGCTTCGGGCGGCGAGTCCGGACGTCGATTCCCATGCCCAGCAGCGTATTGATGAGCGACAAGACGTCGGCGCCCCCGGCCGTGGCGGCGCGAGCGATCTCGGTGATGTCGGTCACGTTCGGGGAGAGCTTGACGATGACGGTGCGCTCGGTGACCTCTCGGACGCCCTTCACCAGGCGCTCGGTCACATCGGGCACACTCCCGAACGGCAGGCGCCCCCCTTCGACGTTGGGACACGAGATGTTCAGCTCGAAGGCGTCCATGCCGCCGGCTTCATCGAGGCGCCGAACGCCCTCGATGAACTGATCGACCGTGTCTCCCGCCACGTTGACCACGCGGAAGGTGTCGATCTGCCGCAAGACCGGGAGCTGCTTCTCGATGAAGTAATCGAGGCCGCCGTTGGGGAGGCCGATCGAGTTGAGCATGCCGAGCGGCGTCTCGGCGACTCGGGGCGGCCGGTTGCCACGGCGTGGATGGAAGGTCACCGTCTTCAAGACGATGCCCCCGAGCCTCGACAGATCGAAGAACGCCGCCATCTCGTCGGAGCCGCCGAAGGTGCCGGAGGCCGTCAGGAGCGGGTTCTTCAGGCGAATCGAGCCGAGGTCGACGGCGAGCATGGCGGCGGTCAGCTCGTCTCGGTGGACGAGGACGGTCGAACGACGGTCTTGTGCTCACCCCGATCGAAGAGCATCTCGATCACCAAGAGACCGAAGCCGACACAGATCAGGGAGTCGGCGATGTTGAAGGTCGGCCAGTGGTAGTCGATGACCGGGATCAGGAAGTCGAGGAAGTCTCGCACTGCCTTGAACTTGCAACTGTCGTACAGGTTGCCCAGGGCACCGCCGAGGACGAGGGAGAGGGCCCAGAGCAAGCGGCGGCGCGAGGAGTCCAAGAAGGCCATGTACACGACGATGCCGACGCTGAGCAGCGCGCGCACGACCACGAGCACCTGGGTGTAGTCTTGTCCGATACCCCAGACGCCGCCCTTGTTGCGGACGCAGCGGAGCCAGAAGAAGCCCTCGATCACGGTGTACTGAGACGCCCCGGTCCCGTCGCAGGCGAGGAAGTCCCAGGCGACGGACTTCGACCACAGATCGAGCCCCAGCCCGACCAGCGCGATCACCCAGTACCAAACCTTGAAACGGCTCAACGAGCTCTCCCCGTGATCGCGGGCCTCAGCCCTCGGTCTCTTTGGAACGTTGGCACTCCACGCAGAGTCGCGCCCAGGGAATGACCCGGAGCCGCGGCACGGGAACGGACTGATCGCACTCTTCACAGGCCCCGTAGGTCCCGGCCTCGATCTTCTCCAAGGCGTCGTCGATCTCTCGAATGGTCTCTTGCTCGTTCTCGATCAACCCGAGGGTGAAGTCCTGCTCGAAGTTGTCCGAGCCGTGATCCGCCATGTGATCGACGGAGACGTCCTGTCCACCCCCCTTGAGGGTCTCGTCCTGCATCTGGCTGACGTTTCCGGTCAACTGCGCCCGCTTCTGCAGGAGCAACTTCTTGAAACGCTCGAGATCTGCTTTCCTCATCGAGTTCCCGTCTCCCGGCTCGCCCCCACAGGTCCGCGGGGTCGGTTCCCATTCCGAGTGCCGCTGTCGTACGTGACGGAGCTTTACGAGCCCAGTACGATATATTCGCGTCGAAGTGACCGTCAAGTCTGACCGAAGATTCCTGCTTCCAAGGGCTCGGGTGGATGCGGCGGAGCAGGCAGGACCAATCGGCAGAGGACGTGGGCTTCATGCGCGCGGAGATCCGCAGCTTTCTCGACTACCTCCGGGCCGAGCTCGGCCTGTCCTCGAACACGCTCGAGGCGTACGAGGGCGACCTGCGGCATTTCGAGCGGTACCAGACGCGACGCGGCGAGGGCGCGGCGCTGCCGACCCGGCCGGATTGCATCCTCGACTTCCTGAGCGCCCAGCACCGAAAGGGCTACGCGGCCGCGACTCTTGCCAGACGCCTGGTGACCCTGCGCCTGTTCGTTCGCTTCCTCCACATGGAGCGCCTCATCGACGACGACTTCTCGATGGCCCTCGAGACGGCGCGCGGCTGGAAGCGCATCCCCGACGTCCCCTCGGCGCGGCAGGTCGACGCGATGCTCTCGGCCCCCGACGACACGAAGCTCCTCGGGCAGAGGGATCGAACGATGCTCGAGCTGTTCTATGCGACCGGCGCCCGCGTCTCCGAGGTCGTCGGCCTCAAGACCTCCAGCGTCGACTTCCGCGCCTCGCTCGTGCGCTGCTACGGCAAGGGTCGCAAGGAGAGGCTCGTCCCCATCGCGGCCTCGACCCTCGGCCTCCTCGACCTCTACCTCGAGGACACCCGTCCTCGGCTCTTGAAGCAGCCGCTCGAGGAAGCGCTGTTCCTCTCGCGCAACGGACGCCCGCTCGATCGCACGCAGATCTGGCGCCTGGTCAAGCGCTACGCCCTCGAGGCCGGTCTGTCTCCCAAGATCTCGCCCCACACCCTCCGCCACGCCTTCGCCACGCACCTCCTCGAGGGCGGCGCCGACCTGCGAGCCGTGCAGGAGATGCTCGGCCATGCCGACATCGCGACGACGCAGATCTATACTCACGTCGATCGGGCCCGGCTCAAGGGCATTCACCAAGAGTTCCATCCGCGCGGGTGAAGGACTTCCTACACGGCACATGACCGCAGACCTCCAGGACAAGATCGCTCGCCTGCCGACCAGCCCCGGCGTCTACCTCATGCTGGGCGAGGGCGAGGAGATCCTCTACGTCGGCAAGGCGAAGGACCTGCGAGCGCGCGTCCGAAACTACTTCACGCGGTCGGGCGACGGGCGCCCCTTCATCCAGTTCCTGCGGCGCGTCCTCGTCGATGTGAAGTGCCTCGTGACCCGCAACGAGAAGGAGGCCCTCCTTCTCGAGAACACGCTGATCAAGAAGCACAAGCCGCGGTACAACATCCAGCTCCGCGACGACAAGCAGTTCCTCAACGTGCGCATCGATCGGCGCAAGCCGTTCCCGCGCTTCGAGCTCGTCCGCCGCGTTCGCAAGGACGGCGCCACCTACCTCGGCCCCTTCCACTCCGCTGGCGGCTTGCGGCATACGCTCCGCTTCATTCAGACGGTCGTGCCGCTGCGCGACTGCAAGGACAGCATCTTCAACAACCGCTCGCGCCCTTGCCTGAAGTACGAGATCGGCCGGTGCTGTGCCCCGTGCGTCGACTACGTCACCGAGGACCACTACGCCGGGCTGATCGACACCGCGGTGAAGATCCTCAAGGGCGAGCACGATGAGGTGATCGCTCGCCTCGAGGCCGACATGCACGAAGAGGCCGAGAAGCTCAACTTCGAGCGCGCCGCTCGCCTCCGCGACCAGCTCGCCGCCCTCAAGAAGACGCACGAGCGCCAGCACGTCGAATCGCATCGCCGCGTCGACCGCGACGTCATCGGCTGGCATCGCGAAGGCAACTTCCTCGAGATCAAGCTGCTCTTCGTCCGCGAAGGCAAGCTCGTCAACTCGAAGGGCTACTCCTTCGAGAGCGCCGTCCCCGACGAAGAGCTCTTGGCCCAATTCCTGATGCGGTACTACACGGGGGGCGCCTACCTCCCCGACGAGATCCTCCTGCCCACCGACCTCGAGGACCGCGAGCTCCTCGAAGAGGTCTTCCGCGACGAGCGTGGCGCGGCGATCGGCCTCACCAGTCCCCAGCGCGGCGAGAAACGGCGGCTGGTGGAGATGGCGAACGTCAATGCCGGCGAGTCGTTTCGGTTCCGAATGAAGGAAGGGGAGCGGCAGACGAATCTGTTGATCGCGATCCAGCAGCGCCTCGAGCTGCAGCGCTTCCCCGAGGTGATCGAGTGCTACGACATCTCGAACTTTCAAGGGCAGTACAGCGTCGGCTCGCGCGTGGTCTTCCGCTACGGGCAGCCCGACAAGAAGAGCTACCGCAAGTACAAGATCCGGGCGGTCGAGGGCATCGACGACTACGGCTCGATCCGGGAAGTGGTGCGAAGGCGGCTGACCGATGACGAGGTCCGACCTCAGCTCATGCTGATCGATGGCGGGCTGGGCCACGTCAACGCCGCGGCCGAGGTGTTCGCCGACCTGGGGATCGACGATGTCGATCTGCGCTCCATTGCGAAGGCGCGGGCACGCAACGACTCCGAGGAGCGGTTCTTTCGAGCGGGGCGCTCCCGGCCGGATCTCTTCCCCGAAGGCTCCGCGGAGCTCCAGCTCCTTCAAAGGGTCCGGGACGAGGCGCACCGCTTCGCGATCACGTACCACCGCCAGCTCCGCTCGAAGGCGATCACGGCATCAGCGCTGGATTCCGTTCCCGGCATCGGACCCGCGCGACGCCGCACGCTGCTCGAGCGCTTCGGCAGCGTCGACGCCATCCGCCGCCTCGACGCCCATGAGCTCACCGCCGTCCCAGGCATCACCCAGGACCTCGCCCACGCCATTCTCGCGGTCCTTACGAAAGAAGAGCCGGAGGAGTGACGGGTGGGTCCACCGAACCGGCTTTCCAAGCGCCGGCCGCGCGGGGCTCCACTATCGAATCTTGACGTCAATGCAGTTCGTGAAGCTGGCGTTGACGCCGTCGAAGTCTCCGACGAGACCTTGCAGAGCAAACTCCTGCCCGACGAGTCTGTCGTCGTCGGGAATGGGCACTTCGAAGCTGCCTGCCCGCTCCCGGATGAACTGGTGGCAGAACAAAGGTCCGATCGGATCGAGGCCGAGCTTCCAATCGTATCCTCCGTAGGTCACCGGGGGCACGCCCCGATGCCCGAGGAACACCACCACCGTCGCCGGAGGGCTCATTCGAAAGTCGACTCTCATCCATGCGCCTGGAGTCAGCTCTTCGGAGGCCGAGATCTGCGGCGTGTAAGTAAAGGAGTCTGCGTTGATCGCGTCGAGCCCGGGGACCTTCACGGCAACCGAGACGACCAGGCCGGGCTTTGAGGCGGGCGGTACCTGCGCTCTCACCGTGCGGTCGTCCAAGACACTGACGCTGGGTGACGCCGTTGAGCCGAAGAGCACGATGGGCGGCTTCTTCAATCCCGAGAAATAGCCGCTCAGCTCGACGAACTCGCCTCCCCGCCAATCGGCCTGGTCGGGTTCGACGGAGAACGTCAGCGGTGCCTCGGACGCTACGTACTTCCCGCGCGATTGGCTCGGGTGATTCTGGCCAACGCTGTCCCGAGCGTTACCGTCGAAGTGCCAAACGGAGACCAAGCCGGGCGCGTTCTCCAGCACCTTGAAACGATCGCGCGCGATCTCCTCGCCCGACCGCTCAACGTTCCAGAATCGGAACTCGTCCAAGGTGCCGGCGAAGCCCTCTTCACCCAGGGCCGAGGTTGCGGAGAAGAAGAGTTGGCCGGAGTGCTGGAAGCAGGACGGCGCTGTGGCCTGGGAGACTCTTCGGCCATCGATGTAGAAGACCAGATTGCCACCCACTCGGGCGGTCATCGCGAAGTGATGCCACTTCCCGAGGTAGATCTCGTTAGGGGCGGGGTCTTTCGCGACGTAGAGCCGGTCGCACCTCAGCTCGGCTGATGCGGAACCATCCAAACGGTAGTTCCACAACATTGAGTAGCCATTACCTTCGCCCCCGTCTCGCTTGTGGAATATGCGGCCCGTCGTCCTCGTTTCGAGGGGCTTGATCCAGCCCTCGATGGTCAACTCATCCGTCGGCTCGAGCGAAGGATGGCTCTGAATGAGGATGAACTCCCGGACGGTCATGGAGAGGGCCAGGTTGCCCATCTCGCTTGCATCCGCTGGCGCGGTCGCGAGGCCGAAGACGACCGTCATGAGTAGCAAGAACATCGCGAGCTCCGAAAATCTGATCCCGGCAAGAGCACGCCACCATACCACAAGCCGATTCGGCGCCGGCCAACCTCGCGCGATCGATGAGCCGCTGGCGAAAGGCCGCCTGACGGTGTCCGAAAGGCGAGCACCGAGGAGCTGACGCAGCTCAAGGGGATCACGGAGCCGTTGGCAGAGGCCATCCGGGAGCGCCTCGGAGCCGAGGGCTGACGGGCCAGTGCAAGGCGCGCGGCTCACCGAAAAGCGAGTGTGAGAATCCCCCGCCGTTGCCTATCATGGCGGGCTGAATCGATCGGCGACGTTAGTCCCCTGCCCGTAGTTCGAGTCTCGGGATCGGCACACGAACTACGAGC
>JAVJTD010000246.1:0-9334 GCA_040219065.1 Planctomycetota bacterium | reverse complement strand
TCGATCGCGACGAGCCCCGCAAGGTCGCCGACGCCGTCGCCGAGATGAAGCTGCGCTACGTCGTCCTCACCTCGGTCAATCGCGACGACCTCGAAGACCAGGGCGCCCCCCACTTCGCCGAGACCGTCCGCCGCATCCATGCCGCCGATCCGGACATCCTGGTCGAGGTCCTGATCCCCGACTTCCGCGGCGACCAAGCCGCCATCCGCCATCTCATCGACGCTCGCCCCGAGGTCATCGCCCACAACGTCGAGACGGTGCGCCGCTTGACGCCCAAGGTACGCGATTACCGCGCCACCTTCGATCAGAGCCTGAAGGTCCTCGATCAGGTGAAGCGCGAGGGCGAGGGCATCTTCACCAAGACATCGATCATGCTCGGCCTGTCAGAGACCGAGGACGAGGTGGCCGCCGCGATGGACGAGCTCCGCGCGCACGACGTCGACATCCTGACCCTCGGCCAGTACCTCCAACCGACCTGGCAGCATCTGCCGGTCCAGCGGTTCGTCACGCCCGAAGAGTTCGAGGTCTACGGGCGTCTCGGCGAGGAGAAGGGCTTCCGCTTCGTCGCGTCCGGCCCCTTGGTGCGCAGCTCGTACCGAGCGGGCGAGCTCTTCATCGAGAACTTGATCCGAAACGAGCGGGCGCCTGCCGGCGAGACGGCCGCCCTCACCAGAACCGACGTCTGAAAGGGAATCGCTCAGCATGGGAGAGGAACGGGGAGATTCGAGAGATCCCAGGCGCCGTCCGCGCCAAGAGGGCCGCTCGCCGAAGGGCGGTGCGGCGGACCCGTCAAAGGGTCACACGAGCGGCTCGCCGTCGCAGCGCCGCGGCCCGAACGTGCTCACGCTCTTGCCCGCGCCGGGTCGCCGCACCGAGCCATTCCACGATCGGTTGAGCCTCGGGCCGGACGATCTTCGAGATCTGTACCGCGGCTTCCTCGTCGCGCGGGGCGTCGACGCTCAGTGCTCGAGCTGGCACCAGGCCGGTCGCATCGCGTTCTGGGTGCCCTCGAGTGGCAACGAGGCGATCGACTTCGGCACGGCGCGCGCCTCGGAGTCGGCCGACTGGCTGTTCCCGTCCATGCGTCACCTGGGCCTCGCGCTGGCCCGCGGGATCACAGCGCAGCAGCTCTTCGATGCGGTGCTCGGCAACGCGAACGACCCGTCCCGCGGCCGTCAGCTCCCGACCGGTCTCGGGTTCCTCGAGCGCAACCTCGTCCCGGTCTCGAGCGGCCTGGCGACACAGCTCGTCCACGCCGCCGGCTGCGCTGCCGCCATGCGCCTCCGCGGTGAGCGCTCCGCCGTCCTGGCCTACTGCGGAATCGGTGCGACCCAGACCTCCGATTTCGGAGCAGCGCTCGACGTCGCTCGGCTGCGCAAGGCCCCGGTGGTGTTCGTCTGCGGACAGAACCCCGGCGTCGAGCCGGCGAAGCCGGCATTGACCGCTCAGGCGCAAGCGCGCGGTATTCCCGCCGCTCGGGTCGACGGCACCGACGTGTTCGCCATGCTCAAGGCGAGCCGCGACGCCCTGGCCCGCGCAAAGCGTGGCGACGGCGCCTCCCTCATCGAGGCGATTCGTCCGAAGGCCTCGCCCACGAGCAACGGCTCCCCCGCCGATCGCTTCGATCCGATCGAGCGTCTTCGGCACTACGTCCTGGAGACGGGCACGTTGAAAGAAGACGATCTCGCGCACGTCGAGGACGAGATCCGGCGCGAGCTGGAGGAAGGGGCCGCAGCGGCGCTCGAGACGCCGAAGCCGCCCGCGAGCTCCCGCTTCGACGATGTGTGGTCCGAAGAGCCTTTGACGCTGACCGAGCAGCGCAGCCCCGACGCACCCGTCTTGTACTGAGGAGACCGCCATGTCGAACATCACGATGATCGAAGCGGTGCGCTCCGCCCTGCACGACGGCCTCCAGAATGACGAGAGCGTCGTGGTCTTTGGTGAAGAGATCGCCGAGTACGGCGGCGCGTTCGGCGTCACCGAGGGATTGGCCCGGGAGTTCGGTCCGGATCGCGTCTTCGACCTGCCGGTGTCCGAGACCGGATTGATCGGCGCCGCGGTCGGGATGGCCATGTACGGCCTCAGGCCCGTGACCGAGATCACTTTCGCCGACGACCTGGCCGCGGGCTTCGAGCAGATCACCGCCGAGCTGGCGAAGCTGCGGTACCGCTCTGCCGGTCGGCTCACGGCCCCGGTCGTGATCCGTGCGCCCATCGGCGCCGGCGTGTGCGGCGGCCCGGACCTCTCGCAGTCGCCTGAGGCCTGGTTCGCACATACCCCGGGTCTTCAGGTCGTCGTGCCTTCGACGGCGGCCGATGCGCGCGGGCTGTTGATGTCCGCGCTACAGGGCCAAGACCCGGTGCTGTTCCTCGAGCCGAAAGCGCTCTACCACAGCGCCCACGACGAGGTGGATGCGGCCGACGCCGTGCCGATCGGCCGGGCGCGCATCGCTCGAGAGGGCACGGGCGTCACCGTGATCACCTACGGCGCGACGGTGCCGCTGTGTCTCGAAGCGGCCGAGCAGGCCAAGGGCGAAGACATCGACGTCGAGGTCGTCGACTTGCGGACGCTCGTGCCGCTCGACACCGAGACGCTGCTCGAGTCGGTCGCCAAGACCGGCCGCGTCGTGATCGTGCATGAAGCGCCCAAGACGGGCGGCTTCGGCGGCGAGGTCGCCGCGGTGATCGCCGAGAAGGCGATCGAGTACCTCGAGTCCCCCATCGTGCGAGTCGCCGGCTTCGACACGCCCGTGCCGCTCGCCTTCGAAGACGACTATCGCCCCGATGTCGGCCGCATCCTGTCGGCCGTGTCGCGGGTCGCGAGCTTCTAGAGATCGGTCCGGACCGGACCAGCAGAAAGAGGAGAAGAGACGTGGCTATGGAGTTCCGGCTGCCCGACATCGGGGAAGGTGTCGCCGAGGGCGAGATCGTCAAGTGGCTCGTCGAGGACGGGGACTCGGTGCAGGAAGACCAGCCCATCGTCGAGGTGATGACCGACAAGGCGACCGTCGAGATCCCCTCGCCGGTCACCGGCGTCGTCAGGGAGCGCAAGCATCCCGAAGGCGCGGTCGTGCCCGTCGATGAGGTCCTGGTGGTATTCGACACCGACGAGGGTGCGTCGTCGAAGTCCGAGTCGAAGTCGAAGCCTGCGGCGAAGGAAGCTCCGGCGAAGCAAGAAGCTCCGGCTCAGAAGTCACCGGCACCCGCGGAGCAGCCGCAGGCCTCGGGCGACTCTTCGTCCTCGGATGGCTCCGGCGAGCGTGTCGAGTTCAAGCTGCCCGACATCGGGGAAGGTGTCGCCGAGGGCGAGATCGTCAAGTGGCTCGTCTCGGCCGGCGACTCGGTGAAGGAAGACCAGCCGCTCCTCGAGGTGATGACGGACAAAGCGACGGTCGAGATCCCCTCGCCGACGTCGGGCACAATCGAGGAGCTCAAGGTCGATGCCGGTCAGACGGTCCCGGTCGGAGGCGTGCTCGTCGTGATCCAGAGCGGCTCGGGTGGCGGTTCCGCGAAGCCCGCTTCGTCCCCGAAGGCGTCTTCCGGCTCTTCGAGCTCTTCGGCTCCGACGCCGCAGGCGGCTCCGTCGGGTAATGGCGCCAGCCAGACCCAAACCCAAACGCAGACCGTCCAGCACACCGGTCGCATCCTCGCCGCGCCCGCGACCCGCAAGCTCGCGCGCGAGATGGGCATCGACCTGCAGCTCGTGCCGGGCACCGGCCCGCGCGGCCGCATCACCAAGGACGATCTCGATCGCTTCCAGCGCCGCTCGCCGAGCGCTGTCGGACACAAGGCCGGCGGTGGTGCGCAGACGTCCGCCGCTCCCGCTCGTCCCGCCCCGGTCTCGGTGGCGGCGGTCGAGCCCGAGCGCGAGGAGCGCGTCCCGTTCCGTGGGCTGCGCCGCAAGATCGCCGAGTCCATGACGCGCTCGATGTACACCGCAGTGCATTTCACCTACGTGGACGAGGTCGACGTCACCGAGCTCGTCGAGGCGCGCGCCGAGGCGAAGGCATTCGCGGCCGATCAGGGCGTCAAGCTCACCTACCTGCCCTACATCGTGAAGTCGGTCGTGGCGGCGCTGAAGAAGTTCCCGATCGTCAACACGTCGCTCGACGACGCGGCCGGTGAGCTCGTCTACAAGCACTACTACCACATCGGAATCGCCACCGACACGCCGAACGGCCTGGTCGTGCCCGTCATCAAGAACGCCGATCAGAAGAGCCTGCTCGAGATCGCCGGCGAGATCACCGACCTCGCCACGCGCGCTCGTGACGGCAAGCTCAAGGTCGAGGAGCTGCGTGGCTCGACGTTCACGATCACCAATGCCGGCAACATCGGCGGCCTGTTCGCGACGCCGGTCATCAACCATCCCGAGGTCGCGATCATGGGCGTGCATCAGATCAAGGAGCGCCCGGTGATCAAGAACGGCGAGATCGTGAAGGGCAAGATCATGTACCTGTCGATCTCCCTCGACCACCGCGTCGTCGACGGCGCCGTCGGTGCCCACTTCATGAACGAGGTCATCGCCCGTCTCGAGAACCCGGGGCGCCTCCTCCTGGAGCTGCGCTGAGAAAAGGAGCGCTCGAGCCCATTACCCCACGCGCTCGGGCCATCGCCCTGAACAGGAATGCCCACCGGTCCCCGCGACCGAAGGAATGAAGTAATGAGTGATACGGCCGTCGCCTCGAAGACCGAAGGAGCAAGGAGCGCCTCCGCCATGCACAAGACCGACGTCGCGATCATCGGAGCCGGCCCGGGTGGCTACGTGGCCGCCATCCGGCTGGGCCAGCTCGGCAAGAAGGTCACCGTCATCGATCGCGGCTACCCTGGAGGCGTCTGCCTGAACTGGGGCTGCATTCCGTCCAAGGCGCTGATCCACGCTGCGGACGTGGTCGACGAGATCAAGCACGCCGAGTCGATCGGCATCAAGATCCAAGGCGAGCCCGAGATCGACTTCGCGAAGATGATCGCCTGGAAGGACGACGTCGTGAAGCGCCTGACGGGCGGCGTCCGCTCGCTTCTCCAGCATCACAAGTGCGAGTGGCTCGAGGGCGAGGCGAGGCTGTCGGGACCGCGCAAGATCGAGGTGCGGACGGCGAATGGCGTCGAGACGGTCGAGGCGCAGAACATCATGATCGCCACCGGCGCACGCCCGATCGACATCCCGGGCTTCGAGTCCGATGGTGAGAACATCGTCCACTCCCGCGGCGCCCTCGCCTGGCAGAAGCTCCCCAAGAGCCTCGTCATCATCGGCGGCGGTGTGATCGGTGTCGAGATGGGCACGCTCTTCGCCAAGCTCGGCACGAAGGTCACGATCGTCGAATTGATGGATCAGATCCTCCCCGGCACCGACCCCGAGCTGACCAAGGTCGTCGAGCGCGGCCTCAAGAAGCGCAAGGTCGACCTGCGCCTCGGCAGCAAGGCGTCCAAGCTCGAGAAGAAGGGCCAAGGGTACGCGGTCACGATCGAAGGCAAGAAGGGCAAGACCGAGGTCGTCGAGTGCGAGAAGATCCTCGTCGGCGTCGGCTTCCGGCCGAACACCAAGGACCTCGGCCTCGAGAGCGCCGGCGTCAAGCTGGACGACCGTGGCTTCATCCCGGTCGACAAGTACCAGCGCACGAACGTCTCGCACATTTACGCCATCGGCGACGTCATCGGCCCGCCCTTCCTCGCCCACAAAGCTTCCAAGGAAGGTTTGATCGCGGCGGGTGTCATCGCGGCCGAGGCCGGCACCGAGAACGACGTGCGCGCGATGCCGGCCGTGGTGTTCTGTGATCCCGAGATCGCGACCGTCGGAATGAGCGAGGAAGAAGCCAAGAAGGCCGGACACGAGGTCCACATCGGCCGCTTCCCGATGCAGGCGTCGGGTCGCGCGCTCACCATGCAGTCGACCGAGGGGCTGGTGAAGATCATCACCAATGCGAAGACCGATCTGCTCTTGGGTGTCGGCATCGTCGCCCGCGGCGCCTCCGACCTCATCAGCGAAGCCGCCCTCGCCATCGAGATGGGCGCCGTCGCCGAAGACCTCGCCCTGACCGTCCACCCCCACCCCACCCTCAGCGAGTCCGTCATGGAAGCCGCCGAGGCCGTCGCCGACCGCGCCATCCACTCGGTCAGCGGCAAGAAGTAAGAAGGTTCGAAAGACCCGGCCCAAAAGGGCCGGGTCGGACCCTCGTTTCCCCCGGCTTCAGCCGAACTCATGCGGGCTGGAAGCCCGCGCTCCTTCCGGTACACAACTGTGACTTGCAGGTGAGGCTCGAGAAGCGATAACCGGGGTCGCAACACTGACCGTCCCGGGAGCGCACATGACCCTCTGGCTCGCCTTGGCCTTCCTCTCGATCTCTCCGTTTCAAGAAGCTCCGCAGGCCTTGTCCTCGTCGTGGGCTCACTGGCGAGGGCCGCTGGGGAACGGCTCGGCGCCCGGGGCGGATCCGCCGCTCGTGTGGAGCGAGTCGGAGAACGTTCGCTGGAAGACGGCGCTTCCCGGGCGCGGACACTCCACGCCGATCGTTTGGGAGAACCGGGTCTTCGTCACTGCGGCGGTGCCGGTCGGTCCGAAGCTGAAGCCCTTGCCGGAGACGGCTCCGGGCGCACACGACAACCTGCGGGTCACGAGCGAGCAGGAGTTCGTCGTGCTGGCGCTCGATCTCGAAACCGGGGAGATCCTCTGGCGAACCGCGGTCCACCGAGATCTTCCTCATGAAGGAGGTCACAAGACCTCGACGTTCGCATCGTCCTCACCGTGCACCGATGGCGAGCGCGTCTACGCCTTGTTCGGCTCCTACGGTCTTTACGCGCTCGATCACTCGGGAACGCTGATCTGGAAGCGCGACCTCGGTCGGATGCAGACGAAGCACGGCCATGGCGAAGGCAGCTCTCCTGCGCTGCACGGCGAGACGTTGATCGTGAATTGGGACCACGAAGGACCATCGTTCCTCGTCGCGATCGACACCAAGACCGGGAAGGACCGCTGGCGAGTGGAGCGTGACGAGGTGACGTCCTGGGCATCGCCGGTCATCGCCATGCACGAGGGCAAGGCGCAGGTGATCGTCTCGGGCACGAAGCGGGTGCGCGCCTACGACCTCGAGACCGGTGCGGTGATCTGGGAGTGCTCGGGACTGTCGCACAACGTCGTCGCCAGTCCGGTCGCGGCCGATGGGGTCGTCATCGCCGCGAGCAGCTACGAGAAGCAGGCGCTGATCGCCATCGACCTGAAGGGCGCCCGGGGCGACCTCACCGGCACGAAGCACGTGCTCTGGCAACGCAACAACCGAACACCGTATGTGCCGTCGCCACTCCTACACCAAGGCAAGCTCTGGTTCCTGAACCACTACCAAGGCGTCATGACGCGCGTCGATGCACGCACCGGAGACGAGCAGCCCGGCTCGTTCCGGCTCCCGGGCATGACCGAGATCTATGCCTCGCCGGTCGCGGCCCAGGACCGGATCTACGTCTCCGATCGCTTCGGCGTCACCCTCGTCCTCGCCGACGAGAATTCGCCGAGGGTCCTGTCCCGGAATGTCCTCGACGATCGATTCAGCACATCGGCCGCCTTGGTCGGTGACGTCCTGCTGCTGCGCGGCGAGGAGTACCTGTACTGTCTCGGCGAGTGATGGATGGGCGGAAGCCGGGGACCCGAATGCGGCGTTCTTCAAGTCAGCCAGGCCCCCGGCGAATACAGGGGGTGAAGCCCACTGGAGTGCCCAAGCCGAGCGAGCCGGTGACCGGGTCTGTCGGTGAGGGCTGTGCGCAAGCGAGCTTGGGCCGGGGCGCAGCGTGCCGCAAAGACAGGGCGCTCCGAATGCGGGCGATGGAGTGCCCAAGCCGAGCGAGCCGGTGACGGGGTCTCTCGGTAAGGGCTCTCCCGAGCGAGCTTGGGCCGGGGTCGTCATCGGACCACGGAGCTTCGGATCTGAGGTCTCGGTCCTCTCCGAGGCGCTTGGAGGGAGGACACGGAGACCGGCTGAAGCCGGCGGTCCGAATGTGGCGTTCCGAGCGGGCTCTGATCTCAGCGAGTGTTCGGGGTCTTCGGACCTTTGGCGAAGCTGGCGAGGAGGAAGGCGAAGCCGATGAGGTTCGCGATGATCAGGCAGCCGAGGGCGAGCCGGAAGTCGCGGGAGCGGTAGTAGAAGAACAGCGTCCAGGTCGAGAGGACGAGTCCCATGCCCATGGCGGCGAGGACCGTCGGCACGAGGGAGGGAGCCGGCTGGCTCTCGGTCGCGCCATTGTTCTCGTTGAGGGCGATCATGCGGTTGAGGAGCTCGGCGGAGACACGGCCGCTCGCTTCGACGTCGTCGCGCAGGATCTGCAGCTCGGATCGGAGGTAGCCGACGTTGGAGGCGACGTGACCGAGCTCGTTCTGATCGGCGGTGACCACGCCGCGCAGCTCATCGAGCAGCGACTGCATCTCGGCAGAGGAGCGATCGCTCACCTTGCCGGACTCGAGCGCGGCGTGCAGCTCTTCGATCGTCGGGCCTTCGTTCTTTATGTCGCTCGATGTGATCGGCGCGTCGTCCAGCAGCGCCAAGGTGTTGGGCTCGTGGCTGGGTGACAGCTCGGCGTCGTCCTGGAACTGGTCGACGATATCCCAGCGAGGAGGCATCCAGACGGAAGCATCGTCGCTGCCGACTTCGTCGTCGAAGGCGCCGCCGCCTGAGCCCCCTCGGGTCTCGTCGATGTCGTCGAGCATCTCGTCGAGCGTATCGGGGAGCTCGTTGCGGACCAGGTGGAGCGCTTCCTCGATGTTCGACTCGAGGTCGTGGCGCAAGGTGGTCCAGTCTTCGAACTGCAGGTCGGCTCCGTTGCTCTCGGTCCGATGAGCACCGTTGAGCTGTGCCGCGACCTGTCCATCCGAGTTCGAGTGCGACTCGGCATCGCCCGGGATGGCGGTGGCCCAGTCGTTGTCGTTCCAACCGGCTTCCCAATCCAGCGCCCAGGATTCATCCATGTCCGCGTCTCCGAATGGCGTCGGCGTGAAGTCTTCGAAAGCTTCGGAATCGAGCGCGCCCAAGGCCTCGGGATCGAGGAACAGGCTCTCGGCTTGCTCGTCGATCTGGCTCTCACTCGCGGGTTGAGCCGGCTGCTCCACCCGGACCGGTTCTTCGGACGAGCGTGCTCCGATGTACTGATCCTCCGTGACCGGCGAAGCGTCCATTGTTGCGATCGGCGCGCGATCGTCTTCGGTGAGACCGACCGAGCTCAGATCCGAGTCGTTCCCATCGAGGAGCTTCGAGACTTCGAGGTTCTCGTCGTCGTCGACCAGCCCCGCGAACATTTCATGGAATGAAGGGATGAGGCCTCCTTGTGACGGCGACTCATCGTCCGAGAACGAAGCGTCC
>JAVJTD010000063.1:0-22722 GCA_040219065.1 Planctomycetota bacterium | reverse complement strand
CTCGGGGGGCGAAGAAGCCGGGCTCGCGCCCGAGCCGTCTTCACTCGAGCATCTCGAAGAGCTCGGGCTCTCCCCTTCAGCCTATGGTGCTCCCGAGTCGATCTCGCATCGCTCTTCGAGCACCAAAGGTCCTCTGAACGTGAGCCGTCTCTCGAGCGCTGCCCGCAAAGCGCTCCAGCGCTCTGAGGACAGGATCAAGGAAGACATTCAAGAAGCACTCGCTCTTCGGAGTGAGCTCGATGCCAGCGAAGTCGACCTGAGTTGCCGCGGCGGAATCGTCACGCTGCAAGGCAAGGTCGAGCACCGTCGCTCTCGGAGCCAAATCGAGAGTTGCGTGGAGGCCATCGACGGCGTGCGAAACGTCATCAACACGCCGGAAATCGATGCCGCCTTTTTCTCGAGACATCCCGACGAGGATGACTCGAACGATGACCGGACGAAGTGAATCGGAATCCATTCCTGATTCAAACCATACCCCCGACAAGAGGTTTCACAATGCACTCGTGCATGATTCGCAGTGGCGTGATCGCCACCTCCTTGTGCTTCGCGATGACGGCCGCGGCCGTCGCGCAAGACTCCGTTCAGGACGCGACCAAGCGGCGCGTCCAATCGACCCAGAGCCAGACCGATCTCGACTCGGTGAAGGACGCTTACAAGCAGCTCCACGACGCCGCCACCAAGGTGCTCAACGACGAGGCACGCCAGTGGGGTCAGAAGGGCGACTCCGGCAAGCGCGACGCGGAAGCGACCGGCCAGCGCGAAGGTCAAGCGACCGGCAAGTCGACGATGGGATCGCTCGACGAGAACGAGCTCCTGATCGCCGCCTGCTCCAAAGGCTTGATCGCCGGTGCGCCGACGCAGTACTCGATGTCTCCGCAGCGTCGCCTCGAGCGAGCGGGCAACCGCAATGAGGATTCCGGACGAAGTGGTCAGAACGGTCAGGACGGTCAGGACGACCGCGATGACGCGACCTCCTCGCGCCAGAACACCATGTCTGGTGAGCAGATCGGCCTCATGATCCTTTGTGCAAGCGAGAAGGGCAATTCGAGCCTGGGTGCGCAGTCCGCTCGCGCCGAGAAGATCCAGCCCGAGATCGCGGGCGACCGCGGTGGTAACTCGAGCATGGGTGGCAAGCTCAAGCCCGGCGTCTACGCCGTCATGCAGTCCAACCGCTCGGTCTGGCTCCAGGACGAGAATGGACGTGAGTTCCTCAAGACGACGGTTCACAACCGCAACGAGAGCCACGAAAAGGACAGTGGTCGGGACCTCGGTCAGGAGGAGACCGGCCGCGAAGACCGTCCTCGCCTCGGCTCGAACGACGCCGACCAGCCCGGCTGGAAGCGCGTCTTCGAGACGATCGCCGAAAAGGCCGTGGTCTCTCTCGGCTGGACCGAGCGCCAGGGTGGCTCGGCCGGTAACTGATCCAGCTCAGCACACGCGATGATGCGACTGCCGGTGGGCTTCGGCCCACCGGCTCCCGAACGCGAGTCGGGACTGTCGCCCGCCGCTCGGGTCTCGCAACGATCGCACGACAATCCGGCCCTTTGGCCGGGACCGAGTGGCCCCCCGTCTCCCAAACCCATTCGAAATAGAACAGTAGGAGGAGTCAGAAATGGTCGTCTGCGACCCCGTCACCGAAGAGAAGGGCACCGGTCCGAGTCCGCGAGTCGAAAAGTCGAAGCAATCGAAGCAGAAGAGCAGCCCTACCTGCCGGACCTACTCTCGAGCAGAGTTCGGTGATGTCGTTCGTCGTCATCAGGGCGCCATCCTCGAGCTGGTCCAAAGGCTGACCAGCGATCGGACCAAGGCGCAAGACATCACCCAGGAAGTGTTCATCCAGGCTTTTCGCAACATCGAGCGCTTTCGTGGCCAATCTTCGATCTTCACCTGGCTCTATCGCATCGCGCTGAATCAGTGCCGCGCGGAGTATCGAAAGCTCAAGGCCAAGCGCCGTCTGCACTACGTCCGCTTGGTCACCGAGGGCGAAGGCGAGCGCCATCCCTCGCAAGACCTTGCCAGTGACCACCCGGATCCCAGCGAGAGGCTCGAGGAGAAGGAGCGAGGCGCCATCGTCCGCAAGGTCGTCTCGGAGCTGAACGACACCTTGCGAGACGTCAGCATCCTTCGGGACATGGAAGGGCGCTCCTACGAGGAGGTCGCCAACATCCTCCAGATCCCGGTCGGAACGGTCCGCTCGCGCCTACACCGCGCCCGCTACGTGCTTCGCCAGGCTCTCAGCGAGAGCGTGTGACCTCGGTGAGCGAAAGCCGTCGCCCGATTGAGTAGCCGGAAGGCTGCGAGCGCGAGGAGCAAAGGTTCATCCCTTCATCACCTCGCCCTCGCGGCACTCCGGCTCGCTCACTCGATGGGCTCGACGCGGACATCGTCGAACTGGACGCCATCGCCTTCGCTCATGAGACCGATTCCGCCGCCTTGCGCCAGCCGCTCGGTGTCACTCCAAACGAGTACCGGTGCGTTGGCGACTCGGATCCGGACGGTTCCGCCACTGACCTCGAGTTGAAGCGAAACCGGGCCGATGGGCGGAAGCGCGGTCTTGCCATTCGCGAGCCGGCGTCCTGCCTGGTCTTGAAGCTCCACCTGGCCGCTGGATTTCAGCACGACGCAAAGGCTCCTTCCGGACCGGATGCCGAAGCGGATCCCGGCCGAGCTCGTGGCGCCGAGCCCCAGGAACCCGCCGGAGACTGGCAAGCGAACCTGCGCGCTCACCACGACGTTGCCGTACCGGCGACCTTCGAGGCGCGCTTCGGCCGAATGCAGCGTCAACGCTCCGAGCTGAGGCTCGGCATCGCCAGTGATCGCCCATCCGGCCGCTCCACCGTCCTCGAAGCTGTCGGCGATCGACGAGAGCACGTGCAGGTCGATGTCGTCGAAGTGAGCGGTCGCCTGATAGGTGGCGAGGCCGATGTTGCCGGAGGTGAAGGCAGCCGCCGGATCGCTCCAGCTCAGCATCGGAGTATCGTCGACGCGAATCGAGATGCGCTCGTCCCGGGCCGTGATCGTCAGCCGTAGCGGCGCGGCGACCGGATCGCGTCCGGTTTGGGCGCTCGCCACGACCGTGCCCGTCGCCCCTGAGACCAGCTCCAAGAGACCTTGGGGCCGTAGTCGCACGAGGTAGCCCGAGTTGAAGTGCATGTCGTTGGGCGCATGCGTCCGGATCTGGGCACCGGCCCAACCGGTTGCACCAGCTCCCATCTGCAATGTCAGCTCCAAGCGGCTCTGCCCGAAGTAGGCGTCCGCCGGGCTGATGCGGCAGAGCCCCCAGTCGCGCTTCTGGGCGAGGCGGCCATCCTCGACTTGCCACGATCCGCCCCAAGGCGTCCACGCCGTGAGGCTCCCGAAGCTCTCTCGAAAGTCGTCCTGCTCGGGAAAGACGGCGTGCTCGAGGTCGTTCACGTACACGACGTCTGCCACTCGGCTGCCCGCGTCCGTGAGGGCGGCATGCTCGGCAAGGCGAGCTTGCACATAGCCCCAGCGCTCGTGCCACATCGTCGCTTCACGCACACTCACGCGCATCTCACCGGCGAGGGCCGCCTTTGTGGCCGACGCCTTTGCGGCGGAGACGACCCGAGGAATGAAGGTCCACTTCGGCGAGCTGAACTCGGGCGTCGCCAACAGCACGTCCCAGTTGCCGAGCTCGACGAGATGACCGCCGTGCGCGAAGAACTGGAGAGAGTTCTCGAGGAAGGCCTCATCGGTGCCCTCGTTCGGTCCCGGCACCTGATACGCGTACTTCTTGCCCGGCAAGGTGGCGCGGAGGAGGTCCGCGGAGTACTCGCCGCGGTGATACCGGCGGTCCATCGAGTCGTCGATGGTGATCCACTCGGCACGCGCCGCGATCTGAGCCACGCCGAGCGTCCCGCGACGCGAGGCACCGAAGTCGTAGAGTGCGCCGTATTGGAGACCGAACTGGAATCCCGGATCGCCGGAGTGCGCCGCGAAGGACAGCTCGTCAGAGAACCGCTTCAGCGCGAAGTGGCGGTAAGCATTCCAGTCGAGCAAACGGAGATTCTCGTCCGGACGAGCGCCCGTGTCCTCTTGGCTGAGCCGATAGACGAGGACGTCGTCGAAGCTCTGATAATCGGTCCCCCACCGCGCGTTCAGAGTGCCGATGTTCTTGAAGCGCGCCTCCAGCCAGACGCGGTAGTCGGCGATGGCAAAGCCGCCGTAGTCCGAGTACTCCTGCCAGGGATACTCCGACTCCATCCAAGGCGTCCAGGTCGTCACGCCGTAGAGCAGCTTGCCCTGCGGGTAGCGCCCCTCGAGTGCGGCGACCATCGCGCGCTGCAGGCGAACCAGCTTTAGCCGGACCAGCCCGGAGCTGAAGGCCGGCGTGTACGCTTGCAGTCGCGTGAAGCGGTGCCCGAGCTGGATGTCCTCTTCGGTCGAGACGAGCAGGTTGCCGTGCTCGCCGAACATCTTGTACTGGTCGTCGAGCCAGAGAGGCATGTCGGACAAGGAGAGCTGGATCGCCGCGTCGAGCCCGCGGACCAGGATCACGTGATCGAGCTTGAAGAGCAGGTCGCTGAAATCATAGACGCCCTCGAGCGGCTCGAGAGTCGTCCAAGGCACGCCGACCTTGATCGTGTCGCCCCCCGCGCTCGCGAAGGCGTCGACCAACGTCAGGAACTCCGGGCTGAACGGCTTGCCGGCACGGCTGTAGGGAGAGACGACGCAAGAGAAGTGACGCGAGTCTTCTTGGGCGCAGACGGTCGAAGACGTCACGCCAATGACGACGAGTATGGCTCCGAGGATCGGACCCCTCATATTGGCTCCCGAGATCGTGGATTGAAGACTTTCCCTCGCCCGCTTCGGGGGGCCCGAGACTGGGGGAGCCTCGGAGAAGCAGACCGGAGAGAAGACTACCCCACGATTCGAGAAGCGTCACATTTCCCGGTAGAGAAGTGGCTTACGACCGCTCGCCCCACCAACACCAGGAAATGAGTCTCTGAAACGCAAGTCACGAATGTTGCGACAGTTGCGAGCCGCCTCACGCGATACCACTCCCCGCAGGCGCCCACCGGAGACGGACTCGACCAACAGCCCTTGGGCCTGCGGTCAGCTCTCGAGCGCCTCGGGCAAGGTCTCGACGAATCGGCGGATCTCGTCGCGCACCCTTCGGTAGTGGTCGAGGGCCTCTTCTTCGGAACGAGCGGTCTCGGCGAGGCGCGGCGGGTCGTCGAAGCCGACGTGGACGATGCGGGTGGTGCCTGGAAACGTCGGGCAGGATTCGTGCGCGTGGCCGCAGACCGTGACGACGACGTCCCAGCCTTCGCCCGTGACCTCGAGGACGTCCTTCGATCGTTGCCAGGAGATGTCGACCCCCGCCTCGGCCATCACCCGCACCGCCCGTTCGTTCATGCCATGAGGCGAGACTCCCGCCGAGCCCGCTCGGACTCGGTCTCCCCGTAGGTGACGGGCCCAGCCCTCGGCCATCTGACTGCGACATGAGTTTCCCGTGCAGAGAAAGAGCACTGCGAGTCGGTCGTCGGTTGGCATCCACAGGTCTCCGGAGAAGTGAACAGCGGGCCGGATGCCCGCGCTCCGTTCATGCGCTCTAGGCCCATCTTCTCACGAATCGAGACATGGCTCACTCTCGGAGGCGCCGGGCGAGCTCGCGCGTGTAGCGCTTTCGCAGCTCCTCGAACCGAATGCTCTGGGGCGGAAGCTGCGACTCGAGCTCGAGCTCGATCGGCGCACGCCGCTCGCGCTCTCCCCACCGCTCGGCCTGGGCCTTCGCACGCTCGGGCGTCCACTCCGGGAACAGCCCGTCCGCCGTGCCCGACTCCAGTCGCTCCGAGGTGTACTCGCCGCTCATGTTCTGGCCCAGGGCCTGCCTCGAGGCGTCTCTCTCGCTGACATGATCGAAGCGGCGCTCGAGGGCTTCGAGGTAGCGCTTCATGGCGCGCCGCGTCGCGTCGATCCCGTCCTCCTGGAGCTCGAGCGACCTCGCCAGCTTCGCGTTGCGAAGCGCACGGCGCGCGTCGTCATGAGCTTGCTCCAGCTCCTCCTCGTCACTTGCGACCGCTTCCCCCTCCTCCGCCGGAGCATCTTCGGGTGCGGCCGCTGCTTCGGCCAGCTCCTTCTGCACGCGCTCGATCTCTTCGAGCAGACGGGCGAGCTCCTCGTCGCTCAGCGACCTCCCGGATTCGAGCTCGGCGTCCTGCTCCTCGAGCTCCTCGAGCAAATCGGACAAACGACTCGAAGGACCCCGCCCATCCTCGGGATCGGCCAGCGTTCCTTCGAGGGCCGAGTCTTCGGCTCGGGCGAGACGGTCCGCACAGGCTCGAATGATGTCGAGTGCGCGGGTGGCCGCTTCCAATGCCTCGAAGAGCTGAATGCGCTCCATCGCCTCGGCCGCGCCGAGTAGCCACTCGACCGGCCGCTCCGATTGCCACAAGTCAAAAGCCTCGATCACCGCCTCGGCCGGCTGGCGTCGACCGAGGTGATCGAGCGCGAGCGCGACCCGGTCGGCATCTTCGGCCACGACTCGCTCGGCCTCGGCCCGCTTCGGCCAGTCCACCTCGAGGCGATGTCCGCTCGCCAGCTCTCGCCGCGCGACCCGGAGCTCTCGCACGATCGCTTCCTGCCGATCGCCGAGCGCCTGCAAACGCCAGGTGATCTCCCCCCAGTCGGCGATGACCGAGAGGATCTCGATGGCGCGTGCGATCGGAGCACGCCTCTCGGATGCCACCTCGAGATTCGACGCCCGGTCCACGGCCTCGGCCGCGAGACGGATCGCCTCGATCAGGTGCACTCCCCCGACTCCGTTCTGCTCGAGGGTCACGGCCAGCCGGGAGAGCTCTCGGGCGTCACTCATTTGAACATCGGGCGGCAGCTCCGGATCGAGTCGGCTCCTCACGGCGATCAGCGCGTCCAGCACTCGCCGAAGCAGAGCCCCGGGCTCGACGACGCGAAACACGCGACGCGCCGGTGCGCTCGTTTGCGGCTCGGGCCGGCGGCCATCGATGGCGTGGAGCTCCAGTTCGACTTCGTCGCCGGGGCGAACGGCCTCGTCGCTCCATGGTATGTCGCGCCGAGCTTCTCGGCCGCTGACCGGGATGCGGCCACTCTGTGCTCGCTCCTCGGTCCGGACGACTAGCCTCAGCTCCGCGAGAGCGAAGTCGTCGAAGGCCCTGGCGGTCAGCCTGAGATTCGCGCGAGGTGTGATCTCTGCTCCTTGCCCGTCCCAATCGAGACGCACCTCGGGCGCGTGGTCGATCGCCAGGCGGACGGTCCACTCGGCGGCGCTGGTCGTCTCGGCCCCTCGAGGGTCTCGCAAGCGGATGCGGAAGCGGCCGGCCTCCCTCACGGGCAATTGCCCTTCGAAGTGCCTCGGGCCACCGTCCAATGCGATCGCCTCGCCGTGAGCCCAAATCAGATGGGCCTGCGCGACGTCCCCCTGAGTGCGAGCGCGCACTCTCAGCCGGCTCCCGGGCAAAGCGACGATCTCGCCGCCCGCTTGTCTCCGCGGCTCCAGGCCGGAGTATTCGGGCGGCTCGACGACCACCGAGACTTCCTCGAGGACCGGCTTGGGCCAGACGGAGATCCTTCGCCGAGGCAAGCCATCGGTGTCGTCTCCCGCGATCGCCGCGACGTCCAGATCACGGGCGATGTCCTCGATCGTCACCTCGAACCGATTCGCTCCCAAACGCCGCGCCCGGAGACGCCGCTCGAAGCCTGACCCGTCCGCCTCTCGCAGCCAGAGCCACGCCGCATCCACGGGCGGACCCGCGACCTCGATGTGAACGCGCACGTCACTTCCCTCGATGACTTCGGCTCGAGGCACCGAAACGGTCGCTCGGCTTTCCCGAGGGTAGAGGGTCTCTTGGAGCAAGCCCCAACGCTGGAAGAATCGGGTCGCCTCCAAGGGCCACAGCGCGGCCAGGAGCGCCACCAAGACCACCATCCCGGCCGCCAGCCGCGAAGCGCCGCGGCTTTGGCGGCCCCGCACCAGAGCCGCCGGATCGCATGATCTCCAGAACGACCGTGCCTGAGCGACCACGGCAGCGCGCATCGCCTGCGACTCGGCGTGGCGATCGCCCGCCTCGAGCTCGGCGCCTGACAATAGCAAGGCGAGCTCTCCCGAGCTTCGGCAGACGCCAGCGACGAACGACGCCCGCTTGGGCCTCCGGTGGCGCAGCTCCCGGCGCGTCCACCAGACGCCGCAGGCGACAGCGATAGTGAGCATCGGCAGCCGCATGGCGAGCGGAAGCTCGATGCTCCGATCGAGTGCGTAGATACCGAGACCGAGGGCAGAGGCCGCGCCAGCCGCGATGAGGACGCGATCGATCACCCGATGACGCCACCATCGTGCCGTCCAGGCATCGAGCTCGCTCGCCAGCGGCGGAGCGACGAGGCTGCCGGATCGCATGCTGCGCGTCATTCGATTCGTGCCCACTTCCGTAGCGTCCACTCCATGCCCAGCAATGCGATCAGGATCATGAGCACGACGTCGTGGGCAAGCAGCTCGAGAGTGCTGCCGTCGATCCACCGCTCCTCTCGAGGTAGAGGGAGATCGAGCCGATCCAGATCGTCGGCGGATCGAATCGGCGTCCCGATGCTGCTCCAGGCTTCGGGAGCTCGCAGCGCGCCCAGCTCGGCGAACGACTTCGAGACCGAGACGCCGCAGCCGCCCGTGTCCGGGCCGAAACGATGCAGTCCCTCCTCCTCCAGCCCGATGAGCGCGCGACCTCGCTCGACGGCGACCTCGCGGTGACCTCCCGACGGCATCCGCCACGTCAGCGTCTCGGGAGCCGCCAAGGAGCCTCGCCACTCGAGCACGACGTCCGCGCCCGGGGTGACCTGCGTACGAGACGGACACCAGCGGCCACTGCTCCTCTCGACGAGTCGATCGAGGTCGGCCTCCGCCCGAATGAGCTGTCCGAAGAGCCGCGCGAAGATCCGGTCCTCCGCCCCCATCCGATAACGCCAGAGCTCATCGACACCGAGCCAAACGCTACGGCCGGCCCCGAGCTCCTGAGATGCGATGAGCGGTGCCCGGGAGCTCGGGTGCCGGGCGAGGATCCGCGCCCCTGCCCGTGGACGTCCCACGCCAGCATGACCAGTGAAGCCGAGCGGCCGCATCGCCTCTGGCCCCTGTCCTTCGAGGATTTCCCGTGAGCGCTCGACACTCTCATCGACCCGTAGCCAACTCGTCCGCTGTCCTTCGGGAGTCAGCTCGGGGAAGTAGGCCGCTTCCTCCACCCAGACCGCCGACTCATCGAGCTCGAACGGCACGAGCTGCTCCAAGGGCGAGCCGAACCAGGCGACGGCACCACGGCGCGGTCCCGAGAGGAAGATCAAAGCACCTCCGTCTTCCTCGACGAAGCGACGGAGATCCTCGCCCGCATGAGCGGGCAGGTCGCTCGAATCCAGATCTCCGAGCAACACGACATCAAAGAGCTTCAACTCTTCATAGGAAGGAAAGCTCGTGAGCGGCGGTGAATTCCGGCTGGCTTCCTGGATGGCCTCGTCGTCGGCACTCGTGAGCCAGGCGCGCCAATCGAGCCACGGATCCCGCACCGCCCACGCCGTCAGAAAGCGATACGTCCAGGTCGGGAGCCCCTCGATATGGAGCACCCGGATCGGCTCCTCCGAGCATTCCAGCCATCCGGTCGTGGTGGCCAGTCGACCGGTCGGTCCGTCCACGCGGATCTCGAAGGGTTGCCTGCCGGCGCTCTCGAAGCTCGCTTCCAACGTCAGGTACTGCCGCGCCGCATCGCTGCCGGGTGTCCATGACTCGCTCGCGAGAGCTCGCCCGTCCTCCCCCAGCCAAGAGACTCTCAGAGGTTGACCCCGGAGCCCTTCGGCAGCCACCTGCAGCGTCAGCTCCGTCGGCACGCCGGACCAAGCTCGGGCGGGATGCACCGGCACCGACAATCGCACCGAGGGCGCGACCGTCGCCGGGAAGAGCACCGCACACTCGCCGCTCGAGGTGGCTTCCGGTACTTGGCCTCGCGCGTCGGTCACCGCGATCCAGTGCTCCGAATCGACGCGCCGCCGTAGGTCCGCTTCCAGGTCCTGGCCCAAGACACGGTTCACCGTGGCCCCGGCCGACCGGAGCCTCGCCTCGAGACGATCGCTCCAGTCTAAGAGCATCTCGCGCTCTCCCTCGCGAACGCTCCCGGTCTCGTCCACCCACAGAGTCACCCGAGACGGGACCGGCCTTCGCTCACGCTGGTGGAGCTCCGGCCCGGCCAAGAGAGCACCCAGTGACAGCCAGAGCAGGCAGCGGGAGATCAAGATGGCCCGGCTCAGGATCGGGGAGACGGCCTCGCTCGCCATCTGCCGTCGCCAGCGCGCGACGGTGAAAGCGATCAAGCCGCCGGTGAGTACGGTTGCCGCGACGATCTCGGCCTCGCTCGCGGTCCAGACGATCTGGGACGTCATCGGCGCGCTCCGGTCCCGGGTCGGGCGGTCGCCAGCCAGAGCTCGATCCACAAGAGGAGCAGCGCCAGCCGAGTGAAGGGTTCGGCGAGGGACAATCGGCTGTCGCCGGCCTCGACGCTCGCCGAAGCGGCTTCGACCTCCAAGTCCCGTTCTTCGAAGGGAACGATCAGGCTCAGGGTGCGACCCTCCTCCTCGAGAGAGTGATACAAGCCGGGCCGCGCTTGACCGACCTCGGCGGCGGCCAAGGCGCCGCCGGCATCCACCCACCCGTCCGGGCCACCGGGCAAGCCATCGCCGATCGAGGCGCAGCGGTGCGGAGCCGGCTCCGGTCGCGACGCAAAGAGCAGCGACTGAAGGAGTGGGACCAAAGGGGCCGCCCCCTGCTCGCCCAAGGCCAGATCAGTGTCCTCGGGATCCACTCCCAGCCCGCTGAAGACCCCTCGCTCGCTCGCCACGACGAGCGGCGCTCCATCCGACGAGACCGCCAGCACCACGGCGCCCGCCGCCTCGAGTGTCCAGGCCCTTTGGTAGCGTCCTCGGTGCGCCTCGAAGGAGCCCCAGCCCGCGAGCCAAGGAGAGGGCGTCGGGTTCAAATGATAATCGTGCCACTCGCCGACCGGCGCTTCTCGAAGCTCCGAGACGGTGACGCCAAAGCTCTCCTCGATCCATTCCTGGAGGCTCGGCACCATCTCGGGCGCGAGGAGCCAGTGGAAGATCGCTCCCTTCGAGTGTGCGGCCGACAGCGACGACCTCCAGGATGGCGAGAGATCCTCGTGCCCGGCGAGGATCCACACCTCACCGTCGCCGATGTCGGTCGGGGGCTCTTCCGAGACGGGATGAAGCGTCCAGCGCAGCTCCTTCCACGCGGCCGACTCCGCCAGGACGCTGAGGGCGACCTCCACATGTACCGGGAGCTCGGCGCCGACGATCAGCCTCGCGCGAAGTGACCGCCTGCCGGGCGAGAGGCACTCGGCTCGGTCGTCCGCGGTCAAGGCGTCCGGATCCAGCTCCAACCTCAGAACCGCCCGGCGCTCGAGCGGGACCGTCACGATCCACTCGAGCGGCACCACTCGGCCACTCTCGAGCTGGACGGCGCCCACCGCTTCTTCGCGGTCATCGACGGAGAGCCTCCACCCACGCCGCACGTCGCCTCCTCGGCAACGAAGCTCGGCGATCACGCGCACTCGGCCTTCCTCGTTAAGCTCTCGGACCTCGAAGCTCTCGATCGAGACGTTCGGCTGGGACCGGCCCACAGGGCGCACGCTTCTCGAGATCTCGGGAGGCACCGAGCCGTCGCTCCAAGTGAGGACCTCGAGCGGCGATCCGGCTTCTTCGAGGAGCGTTTCGACCTCACTCCAACGAGACCTGCCGTAGCCCGGCCCGAGCTCTTCGAGCTGACGACGCAGAACGGCGCGATCGGCCGTCGGTCGCACTCGCCAACGCGGCGGGCAGGTGGTGATCAGACCGACCGGCGTACCTTCGGGGAGCGCATCGAGTCGGCCGACGATCTCGCGGCGTGCGCGATCGAAGCGCGACGTCCCGCCGTCGTCCGCGCGCATGGAGGCCGAGTCGTCGAGCACGATTGCCGTTGGGAGTCCCTCCGCCCCGAGCCAGATCGGCCACTCGCGTGCCAGCGGCGCGGCCGCCGCCAGCGCCAGCGCGATCAACGCGGCGAGTCGGAGCAAGAGCAGGAGCCAACGCCGCCGGCTGGTTTGGCGGGACGTCCTTTGAACGGCCCGCTCGAGAAGACGATGGGCGCCCCAGCGCACGCTCTGCCGCGGCCTTCGGAAGAGCAGCCAGAGAAGGAGGGGCCACGCCAATGCGGCGAGGCCCCACAAGAGCTCGGGATGAAGGAACATCGGTCAGCTCGAGGCCCCTCTGGAATGGACTGCGCCCGGGCCGACCGAGATCGAGAGCTTCACCATTCGGGGCGCACCTTGACGAAGCGGGTCTCGGCGTCGCGCTTGACGCGCACGAGGACCTCCTCGGGGCGTTCTTCGGCGACCTTCTTCATCACGGTACGAAATTGGTCGATGTCGCCGATGACCTGATCGTTCACGCCGAGGACGATGTCGTCAGGCACGAGCCCGGCCAAGCTGAACCAACCGGCGAGCGGCGTCTTGCGGACGATGACCTTTCCGAGGTCGTCCGGGTCGAGATTCTTCTTCTGGATGACGTCGTAGGTGATCTCGGCGACGGTGACGCCGAAGACCTCGTCGACGACGACCTCGGCCTCGTAGACGCTCTTCGGTGCTGCCGCGACGGTCACCTCGAAGTCCTTCTCCTGGCCATCTCGCAAGACCTTCAAGGCGAGCGTGCTTCCGACCTCGCTCAGCCGAATCCGGCGTTGGAGGAGCTGGATGTCGTCGGCATCCGCGCCCTTCACGGCCTCGCCATGCATCGCGACGAGCACGTCCTCGACCTGCAGGCCCGCCTTCTCGGCCGGAGATCCCGGACCGATGATCGAGATCACCGCGCCGCTGCCCGGCTCGCGGCCGAAGAAGCGGGCGAGTGAGCTGGAGAGGGGCTGCAGCTCTTCGAGGCCGATCCATCCCTTTTCGCCGAGGAGTGCGAGCGGGTCGGCGATCGCCGGCCGAAGCGCGGAGGCGTGGAGGATGGTCGGTGTCTCGGGCGCGACCACGACCGCCATGTGGAAGGACTCCGAGGCGCCCTTCGGCGTCAGACCATCGGTGATGACCTCCGAGGGCGCGTCGCGTCCGGGTCGGGCGATGATCCCGACGACACGGCCGGTATCCACCGAGACCACCGGCGAGCCGTTGGCGTCGATCCCCGAATCGAGGCCACCGAAGGACGAGATGGCGTTCTGGAGGTAGCGCTTCACGTCGCCCGTCTCGGCGCCGGTGACTCGGCCAGAGTCGAAGCTCCTTTGGTAGTCGTACTTCTTGCTGAGGAAGGTGACGATGATGAAGGGGTCGCCGACGCCCAGCTCGCTCTCGAAGTCGAAGGTGACGGGCCGGAAGCTCTCGGGCGGATCGTCGACCTTGAGGTAGGCGAGGTTGAGGCCCTCGTCGCGAACGAGGAGGCGAGCCGGCCGCTTGACGCCATCTTGGGTGACGACCTCGAAGCTCTTGGGCGGCGAGCTGCTCTGCCCTCGGACCATCGCGCCGAAGTGCATGTTGGTGCTGTAGGGATCGGGGAAGATGTGACCGCCGACCAGGACCAGCCCATCGTCATCGAGCACCAGGCCGGAGCAGACGCCCTCGCCCTCGGACTCCCGTGTGCCGCCCATCGAGTCGTCGAGCATCAAGCGGACGCTGGTCCTCGTTTTCTCGTAGGTGTAGACGACCCGCACCAGCGAGCTCTCGAGCGCGTCGATCGAGGCGCGAATCCGCTCGGCCTCCTCGTCGGCGCGAGCCGACGTGACACAGACACCGGCCAATGCGATCCCCAAGATCATCTTCTTCATCTGAGTATTCCTTCTCACTGTCCCGTGCTCCCGGGATTGGTCTCGATCACGATCAGGCGGCGCCCCTTGCCTCGAAGCACTGACAGGAGCACCTCGGCTTTGGCCGCCTCCACCGACTTCTCGTAGAGCGTTTGGAATTGCTCGAGATCCTCCACGAGCTCACCGTCCAACTTGACGATCACGTCACCGACCTTCAGGCCGGCGCGCTCGGCGGGACCGACATCGCTCACACCCAGGACGAGCACGCCGTAGGTCGTTTCCATGCGCCGCGCCCGAGCGAGGTAACGCGTCATCTCCCTGACCGAGCAGCGCCAGGCCGGGCACTCGAAGTCGTCGCCGATCGGGCTCTCGAGACGCTCGAGACTCAGCTCCATCCGCAGCTCCTCACCGTCGCGGAAGACGACGACCGGCACCGTCGAGCCCGGCGGCGTATCGGCCATCATTTGACGCAATGGGGGAACCTCGTGGATGAAGCGCGCGTTCGTCACGTCCTCGCCCCACTGGAGCAGGACGTCGCCCGTGCGCAGGCCCGCCCGGTCGGCCGGAGAGCCTTCGACGACGCTACCGATCAAGGCGCCGCGGCCCAGCTCCGTGCCGAGGAACTCGCTGAAGTCCTCCATCGATTGCAGCTCGATGCCCGCCCACGACCGGATGACCTCCCCGTGCTCGAGGATCTGCTGCATCACGCTCTTGGCGACGTTGATCGGGATGGCGAAGCCCAGGCCGTCTCGTCCCATCGCGCGAGCGTTGATGCCGATCACCTCGCCGCGGTTGTTCACCAAGGGACCGCCGGAGTTGCCCCCGTTGAGCGGGGCATCGGTCTGGATCCAGTTGTTGAACTCACCCGAGCGCTCACCCGACGGCATCCGGAAGTCGCCGCTGAAGTAGCGCTGCGCGTTGCTCACGATGCCCTTCGTCGCCGTCTGCTTGAGACCGAGCGGCGAGCCGAGCGCCATGCAGGACTGACCTGTTTGTACTTCGTCGGAGTCTCCCAGAGAGGCCCACGTCAATGTCGTCGTCTTCAGCTCGTCGAGATTGAGCTGGATCACGGCCAAGTCGGTGTAAGGGTCCGAGCCGACGAGCCTCGCCCCCACCTTCTCGCCGTTGGCCATCGTCACGATCATGCGCGCGGCACGGCCCGCGACGTGAAAGTTGGTCAGGACATGGCCCTCGGCGTCGATGATCACGCCACTGCCCACACCCGACCCCTTCTCCATCACGCCCGATTCCAAGGACTCCATCACGATCTGGATCGACACGCACGCCGGACGGACACGATCAGCCGTCTCCATGGTGGCGCGCTCTTCTTGGCTCGTGGCCGGTTTGGGCTGAGCCAGCGCTGCGCTCGCGGTGAGCACCGCACACAGCGCTAGTGAAATCGAGCTTCGTAACACGAGCTCTCCTCCTAACGAATCAACACGGGTAGGTAGTGGAAGGGAAGTTGGAGCAGGATGAGGGACATCGCCGTGCCGTAGATCTCTCCCACGGTCGCTTCGGCGAAGGCGCCGCTCTCGGCCTGCTGCTCCAACAGCCGGTCGCGGAGGCGGACGCTCCAAGTCGCGAAGATCTCGGGCGCGCGGAGGGCCGCGGCTTGGAGCGCGTAGTACTGACCGTAGTGAAAGTGCCCGCGGACGGGCTTCTCTCCGGCCGGGAAGTAGGTCTGAAGCCAGGAGAACGCCGCGTCGATGACCTCGGCGTCGTCCTCCCCCAGATGCTGCAGACAGGTCACGGCCGCGGCCGTCAGATGGAACGTCGACTGTCCGTACTCGACCTGATAGCGAAACGATCCGTTCGGGTTTCGGCAGGCGAGGACATAGGCGCGCGCGCGATCGAGCGTCTCGCGCGGAACGGCGATTCCTGCGTTGCGAGCGGCCTTCAGCGCATTGATCTGGCAAGCGGTCACCGAGAGGTCGGCGTCCTTCGAGCCCGGATAGTATCGCCAGCCGCCACCGGGATTCTGCGCCGCCACGATCGCGTCGATCGCCCGTCGAAGTGCCAGACCGACATCCGCTCGCCGGCTCGCCCCATACACCTCGGCGAGGTAGAGCGCCGCGAAGGCGTGACTGTACATCGGGCTGGCATACGTGCGTTGGGTGACGATCAGGCCCGACTCGGCATCGAGCGCCGAGAGCACCGCCTCGAGGCAACGCGCCGATGCCTTGCCGCGTGGCCCGCGACCAGGCTGATGCCCTCCCGCGAGAAATGCGAGCCCGGCGAGCGCAGTCACGCCGATGTGGGCCTCGCGGTCTCGCGCATCCGTCCCGAAGGAGCCGTCGGGATTCTGCATCGATTCGAGGAAGTCGAGTCCACGGTCGACGGCCGCCCGCAGCTCGGGCGTGAGGATCTCCTTCGACGCATCTTGAGTGAGCATCGTGAAGAGGAGGAAGGACCAGCAGAGCATCGTCGACATCCGTGGTTCGAAAGGGCCAGGCGGCAGGCGGCTCCTCCCTATGCAACGATCATGCCTCGACCGCAAAGTGCCTTCTGCGGGCATCACCGCCTCGCGAGCCGGATCAAATCGGCTCGCCCTACCTCATATGGGGTCAGGAGACCAGAGCCCGCGCGACAGAAGACGGGAAGACGAACCAGAGCCCACGCGACCGAAACGGGAAGACAAACCAGAGCCCGCGCGACCGAAACGGGAAGCGGCTCTCGAGCTGGAAGCGGCTTCCTCGACGGTGCCGTCGATCTAGCGAAGAGGCGCCGAGCAAGGGGCCCTTCTTTCAGCGTTGAGAGTTGGAGGTCGAGCCGTTCGACGTTCTGCAAAGCCTGGCTCGCCGAGAAGCAGTACCGCAGGCGTCTTGGAGGTTGAAAGTTGAACGTTGAGCCGTTGAGCGTTCTGAATGGCCCGAGCTCGCTCGTTGATGCTCGTACCGACAGACTCGGTCACCGGCTCGCTCCGGCTTGGGCACTCCGAGTCGCATGCGGGCTCGAAGCCCGCGCTTACAGCACGGGATGAAGGCTCCTCGTCCGTGCCAGCTCGAGGATCTCGTCCTCGGGGACCTGCTCGGCGGGGACGAGGTTTCGATCCGCCTGGAAGCCGATCACACGCTTCTCGCTCAAGAGATGGAACTGGCCGGGTCCTTGGCCGGGGAGCTCCGAGGTGATGTCGATGGGCGAGTCCATGAGCATCGGCTTCATCTTGTTGAGGGCGGTCTGCTCGCGAACACGACCGACGAACCAGGAGCGGATGTTGTCGCGGCACTTGTAATCGAGATCCCCCGGGCTCTGCGTGGCGAGCAGCACACCCAAGCCCGCCGATCGTGCGCGCTTGAGAAGATTCTCCATCGGCTCCTTGGTCGCGGGCTTGGATTGCGCGGGCAGGTAGAGATCCGCTTCGTCGAGCATCAGCACCGCTTGCAGTCGATCCGAGGGACGCTTGCTGACCGTCTGGTACACCTCGCCGAGGAGCTGGGCGACCCAGAACAGAACGTTGGTCGTGTCGCCGAGGAACTTGGTGCTGATCACGCTGAGCCGTGTCCGCTCCTCGGGCTTGCGATCGAGTCCGAGCAGCTTTTGGACGTCGAGTCGCTCGTGCTCCGCGGAGAAGAGCTGACCGTTGGAGAGCTTCAGCGTCTGGAGGTCTTGGGCGAGCTTGTCGAAGAGCTTCTCGTCGAGGCAGCCGACCGCCATCACGAGCGCTCGGTCCTTGCTCTGGATGAAGTGCAGCAGCTCGTCGAGCCCGAGCTTTTGGTCGGGACAGTGCTTCGCGTAGATGCCGATCGCCGTGCCCAGCAAAGCGATGGCGGCCGCGTCCCTCCGGCTCTTCGCGCTGAAGCCCAGCATCTCCCCGAGAGCGGTCGCCGCGAACTTCGCTTGCTGATCGCGCTCGTGCGCGGGCAGCTTGCCGAGATCATCAGCCACGATCGGGATGCTCAGGGGACAACCGGCCGGGTTACCTGGCGTGTAGACCGCGACGTCGACGCGCTCGCGGAGCCTTTTCCTGCGAGCCACATCTTCTGGATCCGCCAGCGGCTGCTCCCAAGCCGACGGCTGGGCGTAGCTGCAGAGGTCTCCCTTGCGGTCGATGAGGAGCGCCGGCACGCCCCTCTCGACGAGGTTCTCGATGAGGTTCAAGGCGAGGGTCGTCTTACCGCTGCCCGATCCTCCGAGGAAGACCGCATGGCGAGTGAGGTCGGAGGTCGTCAGGCTGACGGGCTCGGGGCGAAGGCCCTTGGAATGGCCGAGGACGATCTCGTCGCTGGGTCGAGTGTCAGGAGGCGCGACCGGGCGCGTGCCCCCTTGTTGCTTCTCCTCACCGGCTCCCGTGGACGGCCTGTCGACGATCGTTTCATCGCTCTTCACTTCATCGTCGTCCGGCTTCCTCGGCTCCACCGGCACCAGCTCGTCCAGCCGGAACGCTTGCGTCAAGGACGGCATGCTCGAGAGCGGCTTCTCGGTGCGACGCCACCGCGCGAAGTGCGGATGTTCCTTGTGCAAGGCCTCGAACTGCTGCATCGCCAGCATCGCTCGCCAGTCCGAGTCCTCCACGAGGATGCGGCGTCCTCCGCGCGCGATGAGCTCGCCGATCTGCAGCGTGATCTTGGCCTTGGGCGAGGACGGATACTCCACCGTTCGCAGGATGACCAGGCGGCGATCCTTCGTGCGACGCTCCAGGTCGGTCACCTGCCGGGACAATCCGCCGCCTTGAGCGCGCTTGTTGCAGAATCCGAGGCAGAGCTCTTCTTTCAGTGCTTCGCCAGCGCGCAGCGAGACGTCGAGCCAATTGTCATCGACCGAGACCGAGAGCGAGTGGCCGGTACAGAGCTCGGAGTTGACGGCCTCGATGCCCCAGGCGAACAGCTTGGCGAGGTCGCTCTCCTCGACCGGGACTTCGAAGTCCCCACGTAGCGCGTCGTTCCAGGCCTGGGCGAGATCGACGTCGGAGGAGACAGGGACTTCCGTCCCCTTCTCGTCCTCCCGGTCGACGGGGGGCTTTGGACCAGACTCCTCCCTGCTCTCCGAGACGATATCTCCCGCTGCGATGCATCGCTCCCGGTACAAGCGGCACCAGTCGAGCACATCGCGCGAGCGCATGTTCTCGTGGGCCGCGATCGCTTCCTGCGTGAACGGGAACGTCGGGTCCGAGTCGTCCAGGCTGGCGCCGGTCTCGTCGTAGAGGCAGAACAGCCTCTGCTCGATCATCCGAGCGATCTCTTCCTTCGAGCGGGCGCTCGCCAACACGACGGGCTCGGGATCGTTCTCGATGCGATCCTTGAGAGAGCGAGGCAGCTTCGCGCTCAGCTCCTCGTAGTAGTCCTCGAGACACGAGATCACCGCGATGCTCGATGGCGTCCGGTTCACGAACTCGCAGACGGCCCCAATCGCTCGCCGGAAGCCGGCGTCGGCCTTATCGAGGTTGTAGATGTCCTCGAGCTGGTCGATGCAGAGGACGAGCGAGCCATTCTCGACGTGGGCGATCAAGGTACCGAGCTGCTCGATCAACACCGCCGCATCCTCCTCGCGCTTGCGCGGTACGAGCCCGCCCAAGATGGCGCGGTCCGGCATGCTGAGGTCTTGGCAACGGAGGTAACGGAGCACGCGTCCCTTGATGCGCGGATCATCGCGCTGGAGGTAGAAGAGCGCGCGGATGAGATCGAGATCGAGATCGCCGAGTCCCCCCTGCAGGATGACGCGATCGGCGAGGCGACTGACGAGCGCACCGAGCTGGCCGCCCGTCAGGTCCGCTTCACGCAGCTCCTCGAGCTGGGCGGGTGGGATGACGTCGGGACTCTCGGCGATCGCGTTGGAGAGACGCCGCAGCCCCGACATCGGCCCGCGCGCGCCGTCGTAGGGCTTGTCGAGGGAGTCGACGAGATTCGCGAGCATGTATCGGGCGTAGTTCTCGACCACGCTCGTCATCTGCAGGTAACCGACGTACCCCGATCCCTGCTGATGCACGCGATTGCGAAAGACCCGCATGAGATGGGTCTTGCCGCAACCGGACTCGCCCTTGAGAAGGAGCACTTTACCGACGGCGTTCTCGCCGGGCGTCGTCGCGCGATTGAGCAGGCGCTCGAAGGCATCGCGGGCATTGCCGTGGATGTCCTCCACGTCGAAGGGATCGGGCGTCCAGACCTGCTGCTGGTAAGCGACGGACTGGAAGACCTCGGGAGACTTCGACGAGCAGAATGCGGCAATGCGATCGACCACTTGGACCTCCTAGCGAACGCGCACGAAATGGAATCTCGCGTTCAGGTACTCGGTTTCGGACTCCCGGACATCGTCGGGATTCATCGCTTGGACCAGATCGGCTCGACTCAATGACACGAGACCGAGTCGATTGGCTTCGGCGAGGCGGCGTTTGAACTCATCCACGCTCGAGTCGCCGAGCTCGGGCTGCAGACGCTTCCAGACATGTGAGATGAAGACCTTGTCGTGGCCGAACCGGCCCGACGTGCACTGTCGAGCGGTCTGCTCGACGCGGTGAGCGAACTCTTCGAGGCTGGTGGCCGTCGCGGCCCGAGAAGGAGTCCCCTCTTCTGAAATCGCCGATTCCACCGTTTCCTCTGAAGGCCTTTCGAAAGTTTCCGGGGTCTCGGCCGGCTGTCCCCCGCGCACCCAGGTGCGGATCGTCGCATTGCGCAGCTCGACCGGCTTGGCGTTCCGGGCGCCGGTCTTGGTGATCGCGATGCGCGCGACCGCGTCATTGGGCTTGTCGACGGGCTCGGGCAATTGCTGGCTCAATGCCCAGGCGAGCACCTTCGTGGCCGAGAACACCTCGGACGTCTCCCGGCCGAGCTGCTTCCAGGCGAGGGCGTCTCGGGCCTGGATCAGCGTCGGATAATCCTCGATCGGCAGGGCGAACTCCTTGCGGAGGATCGCGGCGCGCAGCCCCGTCACGGTCCCGATGCGCTGAAGCGCCTTGGGGGAGAGCGGCGGCGGGAGCTCGAGGGCGCGGGCGATGAGATAAGTGCTCTTGAGCTTGGCCCAAGAGAGCTTCGGCGGCAGAGACGAGATGCCGAGGAAGCGAAGCCCGGCCGCGCGACCTTCGGCCGTCGCGCCGAGGTACTTCTTGCCTGGCCGCTCTGCCTGCCCCTGCAGGACCAACGCCTCGGTCGCCTCGTCGAGCGCGGCGTCGAAGGCGGCATCGCCCTGATCGAACCAGTCCTTCAGATCGCGCTTCAACGTCGAGCGCACCACACCCTTTTCAGGAGCGATCAGCAGTCGAACCGTCAGGAGCTCTCGCAATCGATCGCTTTGCACGCCCAGATACCTCCCTCAGTGGACTCGGGACACATCGCGCTGCCGCGCCGGCAACGCTTCGCGAATCGTGGCGAGGAGGGTCTCCAACCGGACGACCACGTCCTCGGCCAAGAACCGTAACACCAGGTAACCGCCGCGTTGAAGGGCGAGGTCCTTTCGGCGATCTCGCCGGTAGGCCTCGGCATCCTGGAAGTGGAAGTAGCCGTCGACCTCGATGGCCAGCTTCGTCGGCCTTGACAGGAGATCGATCTCCCGAACCCGAGGCGTTCCGGGTAGCGGGATGCGCCCATTGAGCTCGAAGAGGCCGCGCGTCTCGGGCATCGCTTCGAGCAAGGCGAAGAGGAATGCCTCGGCCGCACTTCGCGCCTTGGAATCGGCCTCTTTCGCCTCGAGGTCGCCCTCTCCGGCAGCCGCCGACTCCAGAGCCCGCCAATCCGATGCGGCCTGATCGTAGGCCTCGAGGACCTGCCGCTCACGGGTCAACGCCTCGACCAGCCCGCGGCCGGGGCCGGGCGACACGATCTCGGGTGCCCGTCCGAAATCGATCCGCCCTTCTCGGATCATCGCCTGGAGCCGCCCACTCGATCCGGCGAGCCACTGGTCCAGCGCTTCCTCCGAGCACATCACCGCGGCCGGGATCTGTGGACTGTGGCCCAGCAGCGTCGAGAGCTTCGCGAGCGGAGGCTCCCAGTCCGCAGGGTCTAGCCCGCCCAGATCCAAGCTGACCGATGGCAGCTCATGCTGCTTCGGCAACCCGATGAGCGCCTGGACGACCTCGTCTGAGAACCCCTTCACGAGATCCGGAGTCTCCTCCGGGCTCCTCGAGGCCGCGGCGAGTCGGGACAGGTCCGAGGGCGCGAGGCCGATCGCGAAGGCGGGGCAAGCCGGCAGGAAGATCTCGAGCTCGGGTGCTCCCTTGGATCGCAAACGTGTGAGCGCCTCGAAGGGCTCGAGCTCGGCGAGCGCCCCTTGCCGGCTGAGCCAGTGCTCGAACACATCGCTGAGCAAGAGTCGAGTGAGCCATGCCCTGGCGAGGTCCGGCTCCTCGTCCGGCTGCCACTCGAGGGACTCGCCTCGGCTGTGCCAGATCTTTCTCGCCAGGTCGAGGTCCCCGACGAGCACCGACAAGGTCGGCAGGTCACGTGAGCGCCGACGATCTTGGCGCTCCAGCTTCGAGGCGATCGAGTCCACGCTCGATTCTCCCCTTTTTGCGGCGGATGGGGTCTGGCCGGCAGCTCGTTCCGCTCGGCCATCGTCTTCCCGAAGCGTGCAGCCTAGCGTCTGCTCCTGGCAGGGTCGAGAGTCGGCCAGTCAGCCTTTCCCTCGATGCTCAGTGCCTTCCAACAGCTACGGCCAGGGACCGGGACCGTTCCCGATTTGCTCGGAATACCCGAAGATGAGGCTCGTCTGAGCTGCGATCCATCAATGAAAGGAAGCCTCATGAAGCCCTGGATGCCGGTGGGAATCGCCACGGCGCTGCTGGTTCTCGTCCTCGCATTCGCACTCGGTCCGATCGACTTCGGCGCCGCCGGCCCCAGAGAGAACAGCGCGGCGATCGCGGATCTCGAAGAGAGGCTGGCCGACATGGACAACCGTCTGACCATGCTCTCGGTGCGAATGGACGAGCACCAGCAGCGCCGTGGCGATTCCCACCGGCATCCAGGGCTTCATGAGGCTTC